>JAFBIU010000060.1 GCA_021531775.1 Parabacteroides distasonis
GCATCTTCTTCCGTGACCTGCAGTTGGCAGAACCGGAGGTCTATATGGATGCCGTAGGGGATGACCTGGGAGCCACCTGTGGCAACATCATCAACTGCAGCTACAAGCTCTTCAACCAGACAAAACCCGATGCCGTCTTGGTGTTGGGCGACACCAACAGCTGCCTGAGCGTGATAGGGGCGAAGCGTCTGCACATCCCCATCTTCCACATGGAGGCCGGCAACCGTTGCAAGGATGAGTGCCTGCCGGAGGAGACCAACCGACGCATTGTCGATATCATTTCGGACGTGAACATCGCCTATTCGGAACACGCCCGAAGATATTTGGCCGATTGTGGTCTGCCGAAGGAACGCACCTACGTCAGTGGCAGTCCGATGGCCGAGGTACTGCATCAGAACCTGTCCGCCATCGAAGCCAGTGACGTTCACCAACGTTTGGGGTTGGAGAAGGGCAAGTACATCCTGTTGTCCGCCCATCGGGAGGAGAACATCGATACGGAGAAGAACTTCTTGTCGTTGTTCAATGCGATCAACCAGATGGCCGCCAAATACGACATGCCTATTCTCTACAGTTGTCACCCGCGAAGCCGCAACCGATTGGCCGCAAGCGGTTTCCAACTCGATGCAAGAGTCATCCAGCACGAACCCCTGGGCTTCCACGACTACAACTGCCTTCAGATGAATGCCTTTGCCGTCGTGAGCGACAGTGGCACGTTGCCCGAAGAGAGCAGTTTCTTCACCAGCATCGGCCACCCCTTCCCGGCCATCTGCATCCGAACCAGTACAGAACGGCCTGAAGCCATCGACAAAGGCGACTTCATCATTGCCGGCATTGACACGAAGAGCCTTCTCCAAGCCGTCGATACCGCTGTTGAACTCTGCAAAGAGGGCCACCACGGTCTTCCCGTCCCCGACTATGTGGATGAGAATGTCTCCACCAAGATCGTAAAGATCATCCAGTCCTACGTCGGCATCGTCAACAAGATGGTATGGAGGAAGTGAGGGTATAACAGCCAAATAACGAAGATATCTTCATAGGGCTATGAAGGTATCTTCACAGGCTCTTGAAGCTATCTTCATGGACCATCGAGGATACTATCGGTGACAGCAGTAACAGCTATTTAAAGAGTCCTGGAGTGAAAACCATTTTTGTTTCGGATTACTTGTTTGATAGGAATGATTATTGTATTTTTGTATTGAGAACAAGCAATAAAAGAATGATATGAATCAGTTAACAATTCACATAGATGTACCAGCAGGTAGGACAATAGACCTGAAGAGGTTACAAATTGTAGCCAATGACTTCATACAAAAACATGTTGGTCAGATGTATATGTACGATGCTAAGGATGAAACTGTAACCAAGAGTTCGGCATCATTCCGAAAACTTCGTGGTGTGATGTCATCTGATAAATCATATAAGGAAATGTTAGAGGATGCATTAACGGGGTATTGAATACGTTCTATATACCAGAATTGGATTGGGATATATTGCATACTGGAGTCAACAATCCGTCTTTTGATGATTTGGAGGATAGTTATCAATACGAAGTGGCTCTCAAATGTGCTTGTGACTACATCATAACCGATAATCTATCAGACTATAAGAATTCAGATCAGACATTCATTTCTATAGTATCACCCAAGGAATTCCTTACAAAATTTGAATAGTCAATAACTCATAGCGTTTTGCGGCTGACGCTTATCAACCGCACTGCTTCTTAATCATTTCAAAACGTATTACAATCATGATCAATTTAGCAATCGTTGGACTCTACAACCGAGGCCAGCAAGATGAGTACGTGGAGATGGAAGCAGCCAGCAGTTGCTCCCTCTCCCGGTTCACATTAATCCGTCGAGTCGAAAACGAAGAGGGCTATTACGACTACAGTCAAATCCGGCTCTATGAATTTCCCGACACCAATGTCCGGAAGGGAAACCGCATCCGGCTGTACACCGGTTTCCGGAAAGCGAAGAAAGAACGCTTGCCCGAAGGAGTCACCTACAACTTCTCGTGGAATCTGGAAGCCCCCATTTGGGTGGGTCGAAGGAGTTATCCCGAACTGATGGAGACGGGCGACAGTACCGCCTTCATTCCGGACGATCCGATCGGCGATGTCAAACCGACACATGAGAGAGGCACGTTGGAACCCATTACGGACCAAAGCCTCCGACAAGTATTCGGCAAAGCCATCGTAGAAGGCCGGATGGGTGTGCAAGACGAACACCTCGGTTTTGTCCCCATAGAGATCGTAGGAGCCCCAGCCGAAGCCCAACCCTTCTTGGACAAAGGCGATTTCGAAGGTCTGATGAATTACCTGAAACAGCAAAGGCAGTCACAGAAAACCGGTAAGAAGTCGAAAGTGAAGAAGTGATTTTGGATTGTCAAGATACTTGGCCAAGTATCTTGACATGCTTGCCGTTTTATCTTTAGATACTTTGCCTTTTATGTTTACATACTTTTCTTACTTTTCAGAGAGGATATACTTCATCGCCAATAGGAGATATACTTCTCGGGCAAAGTAAGTATATCTTCTCTGAAAAAGGGGTTTTAGCAACAACAAGATAAAGCGTGACTTTACCTAGGTGGATGACATTGTCGAAGGCATTGTTCGGGTGATGCAATATGTACCCGAAACAGATACTCGTTTCACAGTTGAATGCTGAGAAACGTGCTCGTCGTGCAGCCGAGAAGAAAGGTGCACCGCCACACTGGAAGAGATATCAGCCTCGACCTGTCGAACAATATCTGCGAGCGTCAAATCCGTAGGATAGTAAAGTCATGTCAGTGTTTGCCAAGTATTTGTTTTGCAGTTTTTGGGTGATTTGTTTGGTAATATAATAGGAAAATAGCAATTTTGTAGCACAAAAATGCACGTTCGTGCAAAAAAGTTCTGTAAAATGGCCGCTATGGAGATAAAACGTGATATTCATTTGAAACGGCTCATTGCAAGTAGGCACAATGGGTTGATAAAAGTAGTGACGGGTATCCGCCGCTGTGGCAAGTCGTATCTGCTTATGAACCTTTTCCGTAAGTTCTTGCTTAATGAAGGAGTAAGGGAAGACCATATCATAATGGTGGATTTAGAAAACCGACGTAACAAGAAACTGCGTGATCCAGACGCCTTGCTTGAGTATATAGACCAGCAGATGGTGGATGATGCGATGTACTACATTCTGCTGGACGAAATCCAAGTGGTGAGTGAGTTTGAGGATGTGTTGAATTCGTATTTGAGTGTGCCTAATGCAGATGTATATGTGACAGGGTCGAACTCGAGATTCCTCTCGAAAGATGTGATTACGGAATTCCGGGGTCGTGGAGATGAGATTCATATCACCCCTTTATCTTTCAAAGAGTTCCATGCTGTTCATCCTGAGATGGAGTCGTATGTGGCATTACAGGAGTATCTGACGTTTGGAGGCTTGCCGCATGTATGCACCGAACCCGATGAAAGTAAAAAGATTGGCTATTTGCAAGGACTATTCGAGAAGACATATCTGACTGACATTCGGGAGAGATATCATATCCGCGGAGAGGAGGTGATGGAAGAGTTGATTGATGTGGTGGCTTCGTGCATAGGCGGCCTGACTAACCCTTCTAAGATAGAGAATACATTCCGTTCCGTTAAAGGCATACAGCTTTCAAAGAATACCATAAAGCAGTATCTTGATATTTTGGAGGAATCGTTCCTTGTGAATAGATGTATAAGATATGACATAAAAGGTCGCAAGTACATAGAAACGCCACAAAAGTATTATTTTGAAGACTTGGGGCTTAGAAATGCACGTATCGGTTTCCGGCAGGTGGAACAAACTCATCTCATGGAGAATATGATATATAATGAGCTTCGGTTGCGTGGCTATATTGTAGATGTGGGAGTGGTAACGAGTAATATGAAGGGAGAAGACGGGGCTTATCGCAGGAATCAGCTTGAGGTGGATTTCGTTTGCAACCAAGGATCTCGTAGGGTCTATGTGCAGTCGGCCTACCGTTTACCTACACTGGAGAAACGAGAACAGGAAATGGCCTCTCTGCTAAAAATCGACGATTCGTTCCGCAAGGTGATTATCACGGAGGACATGATAAAGCGTCATCAAGACGATAATGGAGTTGAATGGGTGAACATTTTTGATTTCCTGCGGAGTGATGACATATAATCTATGGATCACAGCATCATAGCAACAGGTAGAATATAATATTTTAACAAATTGGGGTATTGATGATGGCCGCATTGACATGCACAATAACGCCATCGAGCGTTGCTTCCGTCATATAGCGATAGGCCGTCGTAACTGGTTGCATACCGGTAGTCATGAATCGGCCCAGAACATAGCATTTATGTTCGGTCTGTATGAGAGCTGCC
>JAFBIU010000061.1 GCA_021531775.1 Parabacteroides distasonis
GTTTGAGTTTCTCATTCACGCTACATTTGCCGCAAATCTAAATATATTTAATATGAAAAGAATTACAAGTTTGTTAGTATGTGTACTGATTGGGACGATGACTCCTTTATCAGTCTCTGCAGATCAGCCGCCAGAGGTCTATTGGGAATCGAGAGGTGGCCGTTCCATCGGTGTGACTGTTACAGTCGATAATGGAAATATGTATGTATGGTCACCTGATGAGTCCAGTGTTCTGATATCCATTTCAGACAAGCATGGAATGCAATATGAGTTCGAGGTAATAGCATCTCCCACTGAGCCCGGAGTTCTGTCACTTCACGATCTGCCTGCCGGTGTGTATGATGTAGTCCTCACTTCGGATAATGGTACGACGACACATGGGGTTTTGACTATATCCTAAAAATAGAGTGAAGTCTGAAAGGATCTCTATCTTTTCGTTACTCTATGTCCAAAATAGAGAACGAAAAGAGGCGATTGGTTAAAAACCAATTAACATAATAGCGAACACGAATGATGGTTATAAATCGTTTGAATAATCGAAAATCAAATAGAATATGGATGATTCTATTGTATGTTATCCTTCTGATTTGCTACTACCCGATCTTCTCGAATGGATTCTTGGATGCATGGGACGATCAATGGATGGTAATGAATGCTTATACAGAAAAGGGGTGGAATCTGACAAATGTATATGCTATTCTAACACAACCTCATCATGGACAATACAGTCCCTTGGTTCAATTGAACTATTTACTTTTACACAGTCTGTGTGGATATAATCCAATGGCATATCATCTCATGTCTTTTGTTTGGCATACAGCCTGTGTTACTGTTTTGTACTTCTTTTTACAGCATACATTTTGTGATAAAGCAGAATCGAAACATTGCACACTAGTAATTGTGTTAACGACAACAATTTTTGCTGTCCAACCCGTACAGGTAGAATCAGTTGCTTGGGTCAGTGCCCAAAAAGTACTGATGTACAGTTTCTTCTACTTATCAGCCATACTATTCTATGTGAAATACACAAAACAGAAACAGTTACCTTTTTATCTACTGACACTTCTGTGTTTTCTTTGTTCGGTTCTATGCAAAGAACAGGCTGTGGTTTTGCCGTGCACATTATTCCTAATGGATTGGTTCACGCGAAGAGATTGGAAAGATTTGGATGTTTGGCTCGAAAAGCTTCCATTTGTGGTAATTTCCATTGGATTTGCTTATTTAACTTGGAAAATGCAGCATGAACGGAGCGAGATATTGCTATTTACAATACCACAACGAGTGGTCTTTTGTTGTTATTCGTTGTTTGAGTATATCACAAAATCTCTGCTCCCGATTAATCTGAATTACCTGTATCCATTCCCTATGATGGATAATAGTACTGGTATACCCTTCCGATTCTATACATATCCTTTTTGGACAGGAGCATTGATTATGTGTCTGTATTATTATCGACACAATCGAATCCTGATATTCGGAAGCCTTTTCTTCCTGATCCATCTATTGCCCATACTACATATCATCCCGTTACCACGTACAGGAATAGTTGCTGATCGTTACATGTATATTCCAATTATAGGAATACTACTGTTGTTTTCTAACTCTGTGGCTTATCTGGTTAATAAATGGCATACCAAGGTTTGCCGTATTATACTTGGCTGTTCCGTATTTGTATATATTGGTTATATGTGTGCCTACACACACTCATATTGCAGTAAATGGAAAGACACGGATTCTGTTAAGTCCTATTTGCGTGGTTTTTATATCGAACAATCAGAAATGCAGTCGAAAGACGGCTGTAAATTAATTCATTAAAATATATCAAACATGAAAAAAACAATGTTATTAGTCGGAGCCATTGCGCTCCTTTCGGGAATGGGTTTGAATCTCCAGTATGCATTGGATGATTATGAGTTAGCAGACAATCGTATGATAGCTCTGTGGGCTGATGGAACAAAAACAGGAGATGATGGGAGTGGTACTGGAAATACACCAACAGGATGTGACGACTGTAATTTAGCAGGTGGTGCTGGTGCGACTAGTTGTTCTTGTACCACTGGTTCTATCTCTGCGTTAGGTATTTCTGCTACTGGTAAAGGTTGTGATGTTTCTACTGGGTCTGGTTATTACTCTTGTTGCCGAGTAACAATGAATGGAGCTTGCAAATGCCCTTCATGTCCCAATAATTGAAACAAGCATTTGATTAGTGATTAGTCTGGAATGGACTTTTCACTAATCAAAAACTAAAAAATAAAAAAATTACAATGAAAACTTCTGTATTTATACTTTTTGTTGCATTATTAACAGCTTGCCAACCTCAGGGAATTCAGGAGACCGGTTATGAGCATATCTATATCCATCCCGAAAAGGCGGAGCCGGTTCAATTCAAGCAGTTGTTCAAGAACTATCGGATCGTCCCGTTGGAAACGAACGATTCGATGTTGGTGAATGCCATCTACAATGTATTGGTTTATGAAGACCGGATTTTCCTGCTGGATCGGCAAGGTCAATCCGTATTGATCTTCTCGGACAAGGGCCAGGCACGTGCTCTCATTCACAATCAAGGCAATGGTCCCCAAGAATATGTGTCCCTCTTTTCATTTGCCTTGAATCCGTTCGACCGGTCGCTCCATCTTTTTGACGATCAGGCCCGCAAAGAGCATGTGTATGATTGGGACGGCCATTGGCAGTCGGTCCGTCCGGCACCCTACAAAGTGACGGACGTGCTCTATTTGGACCACGATCGGAACATCAAATCCCGCCTGATAACGGATATCGCCGGAGGTTATATCATGAACTGCTATCAGCAAGATACGGTCGTGACGGCCCAATATCACCCGTTCGAGTATGAAAATGGAGCAACTGTCGATTATCTGGAATATCCCTTTTCGCACGATGGTGAGGAGATCTATACACATATTGTTTTCAATGACACCATCTACCGTTACCAGTTCGACCAGCCGAAGGGTGGCTATGTGGTCCATTTGGATCATCCCATTCCGCAAGAATTACGAGAGTTACCTCAACGGACGCGTTGCGAGTCTGTCTATCTCTATTTGAGGGATCATCAGCAGACGGCCCATTCAGCCTACCTCTGTCAGGTGAGCAGTCAATCGCAATGCATCTCCTACATCTATGGAAAAGAATCGCATTTCTATATTCGGAGAAAAGGTGAGCCGGAAGCTCTCCAATATAAAGGCCCCTATTTTGGCAAACTTTGCATTCAGGATATCTTATACGGTGGTATTGCTCACAACGGACTTTTCTGTTATATCATTGAGCCCTACAAATATCACGAACTAAGTGATAATGACAAACATGAGATCCGATCTGTGGATCCTGAATTATCTGATATATTGGAAAATACATCAGTTGAAGCAAACCCAGTGTTATTGATAGGAGCCTTATAATATGGGAACAAACAAGTCAATTCACTTTACTTATCTATCAGTAATAGGTTGCATAGTTTTATGTTTACTTATCATGATACCTAATCATAATACAAATGATCAGTTGATAGAAAGCTTAAAAAAAGATTCTTTCAATTACAATCAGTTGGTAAGTATTATTTTGGAACAATTTGCGGCAGATAACCAGAAGGTAAATAAAGATGTATTATTAATGAACTCTAAAGGTCAAACAATCCCATTGTCTGATATTATCCTAAATAATAACAAGTTCATAATTCGATTTAATGGAGTTGGATGTAATTCGTGTATAAGGTTTTTCAATGACAATATGCACAATATCAACGAAATGATAGAGTCTATTGGAAATGAGAATGTTATTATAGTAATGAATACAATGCATCCCAGAGAGATTAATTCATTTATTAATAAACATCAAATCAAATGTAATGTTTATGGACTTCCTATTGGAAACCTATCTACATTATTAGAAAAACAAGAAACGGTTATTGCCTATTATTTTTGTACTGTTACGAAAGATATGGTACTTGAAAATTGTTTTATCAACATACAAGATTGGCCAGAGAGAACTGAAGCCTACTTTAAATGTATTAAACGAAAGTTTTATGTTGAAAATTAGATTAGTACAATTCATTGTTATCTGTCTTTTTTTGTGTGTAAACATTCGGGTTTTGTTAGGTGAACCATGTTATATTCCATCGGGGAGTATGGAGCCAACTTTGTGTGTTGGAGATTGGGTTTGGGTGGACAAGGCATCATATGGTGCCTTGTTGCCTACCC
>JAFBIU010000062.1 GCA_021531775.1 Parabacteroides distasonis
AGTGAAGACCCCTTCGAGACTCCTTCGATAGCCTTTCGAGACAAATCCATTCAACTTTTTCTAGGGAAAGACACTTTACATTCTACCCATTTCATCTTGGGCCGAATTCTCTCCTTTGTAATTCTTTTTGTATGAGTTGAACTTGAATACCAAAGTAAGCCGTACAGCCCGTGAATCGTTATAATTCCAACGGTAAAAGGTTTCATGTTCTGTATAGATGGTCATTCTACGTTTGGCCGATGCAAACAGGTCGTCCAGTTGCAAATTACAATCCAGTTTACCACGGAAGAAACTCTTGCGTACGGCCAGATTCAACATCGGCATCGGCTTCATGAAATACTCTCCGGAATTCCCGGCAGTCAACAGCGAACCGTCCACATTCACGACAAATCCATGCGGAAAAGAGAACATATTATTCAATGAAAAATAACCATAGGGATGGCCCATGTAAATCTTGTTCCCTTTAAAATCGTACAGATTCAGAAAATTCTTGAAGACACCGGCTGTCCAAGTTGGATTCCACCAACCAATCTTATGTTGGAATGTAAGTAGAGCACTGATTCCTTGATATTTCGGCTCATTCTTATAGGATGTAACCAACAGAAACGGATCACCTGCACGCAATTCGTCCGAAAGCAGGATGTAATCTTTTGTATAGGAATAGCCCAGCGAGAGCGACAAGAAACGATAGCCAATGTTCAAAGAGAGGTCGTGCAGCCGGCTGTTCAGCAGATAGGGATTGCCCTGTGCATAGGAGAAACGGTTCGAATACTCGATGCCGTTACGCAACTGATAGAAGGTAGGACGTGTCGTTCCTTTGGAATAGGACAACGAAAGACTCACCTGATTCAGTGGCATGGAAAAGGACACGTTCGGATAGAGTTCTTTGTAGGAACGGTCCACGGTCGGATGCTGGCTTCCCTCTTCAAAATATTTTGCACGGAACTGCTCGTAGCGGCATCCGGCAAAATAGGACAGTTTGCCGATCTGACCGCTGTAGTTCAGGAAACCGGCAGCCTTCAGCTCCTCGGAAGCGAACAGACCGTCCGACAGATAGCTTTCCACATTCAGGTAGGTCTGGTCATAATCCATGTAACTGAAATCTGCACCGGCTTCCAACGTGCCACCCCCTACCGGACGGCTCAACACCAATTTGGCCGCATACAAGTTGTACAGGGAATTGTTGACCGATGTCACTGTACGGTTCTCCGTCAGGCCGGATTCCTTGACGGTATGGTAGTTGTCCGCATCCCGACGGATGTAGTCTACATTCAGATTCACTTTCAGCTTCTTCCCCAAGGTGCCCATGTAATACAGATTGACGGAGTGCTGGTTATACCGGTTGTCCTGATCTGAATAGTTCTCCTGTTTTTCAATCAGCTCATTTGCAGATTGTAAGGTCAGTAGATTGTCACCCCGATACATACTTTTCGAATAATCATATACGTAGGAGACTCCCAGTTCCTGTTCGGGTTTCAATAGGAAGCCCAGTCCACTCTCCAGCGTGGCTCGCTGCCCCCGCTGGTCCCAGTCCATCATCTCCGATTCCATCCTATAGGAAGTCTGTTCTGTGCTAACCGTCTCCACATTGCGTCCATCCACCTGGCTTCGCGGTCCGTTGTGATAGAGGTTGGCATACCAGTTCACCTGTTCCGTTCCGAAGCTCATGTTCACCTGTTCCATATCGGAAAACTGATGGTTGGCCGTTCCACGAAGGCGAACCTGTGAAGCAAACCCGGCACTTTTCCGTTTTGTCTTGATTTTCAAGACAGCCTTGGCATCGGCATCATAACGGCTTCCCGGGTTGTTGATAAGTTCGACGGAGGCTATGTCCTCAGAGTTCAGACGTTCCAGTTCGGACATGTCACGTACTTGGTGTTCATTGATAAAGATGGTCGCTTCTCCTTTCCCAAAGACCTTGAACTTGTCATCCTCGTTGATGACACCGGGTAATTGTTTCAACACATCGTTGGCTGTTCCGATATTTTGCAGCAAGCTGTTGCTTACATCCGTGATGAAACTGCTCCCTTTCATGCGATAGACCGGACGTTTACCGGATACAGCGACTTCTGCCAGGCCGTATGTAGCTGTTGGCAAGACTATCTCACCCTTTTGCTGATCAGAATAGACGGTTTCGAATCCGACAGCAGATACCTTCAACAGACAATCTTTGCAATCGGTCTCTATGGTGAACATACCGTTCTGATCCGTCGTTACACCAGCTATAAAACTGGAATCCGCACGTGACAACAGCACGACATTGACAAAAGACAATGGTTCTTTCTGCTCATCGACTACTGTGCCTCTATAATCCTTCTGCGCCATCAGCGAGAATGGAAATACCAATAACATGAACCATACAATCCTTTTCATAACAATTGACTCGTTTTTGATTATAAACTGATATCCTTTTCAATAAATGGAGCATTAGGACTATAGCTCCTTTCTTTTAAAATTTGACGCTACAAAGATATAGTGTTTTATTTGGGAAAATGTCACGAAAAAATCATGTTTTTTCTCCTATTTGTTAAATAGTACAACTGAATTCTCTTTTTTTATATGGGTGATGAACTATTTATACTACTTTTGGAATGAAATATAAATGTAGATATGAAAAGAACGATTGCTTTTGCTGTATTTTGTTTGGTAGCCTTATTCTTGTCTCAAATATACGGGTTGTATCAATTGTACACAGATTTTGTAGAAAAGAAGGAGATAGAGGTGAAAGAGTTACTGTTATCCGCTTTGGATAATGAGATTGGCATTCGGGTTGCAGACCGTCCCAAGAACCCCCATGGTCTTTCTTACACCATCAAGTATGCTGAAGAAATGACTCCGGAAGAACGCGCATCCTTGAAAGGGGATACGATTAATCTGGACGAAGCTATCCAAAAGAACTGGGGACATGGCATTTCGGAGATTTTCGCACAAGCTGTACAAGACCAACTGGCAGCCAACAGACCGATCCGATTATCGATGGTTGATTCATTGTATCAAATTCAATTGGAACGAAATCATATCCCGCCTTTGTTTCGTCTTCGCCTTTATGACAAAGACAAACAATTATCAGAAGAGATAAATCATGACTATCAAGTCGTCCATACCTCTTTGTTGACGGGGCTGTTGCCTATTGGTATGCGGGGAACACAGTTTATTGAGGCTGAGGTAGTGCTTCCGCCCTATGCCTTGTTTCGGCATCTCACAGGGGCGGTAATCGTTTCGATTTTGATTTGTCTGTTGTTTGCATTCTGCATATATCGGCAGCTGTTGGCTTTACGAAATAGTCGAAATCAACTGGAAGAGCAACAACAGACTGTTTATGGTGCTGTCCACGATTTGAAAAAGCCACTCAACCGTGTCTTTGCGATCTTGGACTTCTTGCAACATAGCCATACGGATGGTAATCTTCCAATCAGTTCTTTCCTGAAAGAGAGCAAGCAACAGATAAGACGACTGACGGATATGATCGAATGTCTGTTAGGAAACCTGCGTGAAGGGGACAAGCCCATGCAGATAAATTGGAAAAAGACAGATTTGCCTGCATTGATCAAAACCCTCTATCAGGAAACTCAAATGCGCTATCCACAAAAGATAGTTGTTTTCCACCTGGATAATCCGGATAACGTGATTTGTATAGATATGGATTGCGTCCGACTGGAACGGTGTCTGCAGAATCTTTTGGAGAATGCTTTTCTCTATTCAGATGAACAGGTAGTGATCACAATTCGAATCAAGCGGAAGCCAGATCATTGTGTACTGACTGTCTCTGACACGGGTTGGGGCATTTCTCCCAAAGCATTGAAACGGCTTGGGGAATGTTTTTACCGTTATCACCATCCAGGTAAAACCTTACAACCGGGTTATGGTATCGGACTGAACAGTATCCGACGCTTGGTTAAGGAAATGGGAGGCAATTTGTCAATAGAAAGTCAGGAAGGGAAAGGATCCTCATTTCATTTGATTTTACCTATCATAACAACGAATATACAATGACAAGGATTTTATTTATAGAAGATGATGAGGTACTGGCAATATTAGTCAGAGACGGGTTATCAATGCTTGGATTTGAAGTCATTTGTCGATATAGGTTGGATGAAATCTTGACTGAATTAGAATCGTTAAAGCCTGATGTACTGTTGCTTGATCTGGATATTCAGGGAGAAAGTAGTGAATCTCTATTGCCAAAAATACGGATATTGTTACCGAA
>JAFBIU010000063.1 GCA_021531775.1 Parabacteroides distasonis
TTCGGTAACAATATCCGTATTTTTGGCAATAGAGATTCACTACTTTCTCCCTGAATATCCAGATCAAGCAACATATCTACTTTTATATTTCATTCCAAAAGTAGTATAAATAGTTCATCACCCATATAAAAAAGAGAATTCAGTTGTACTATTTAACATATAGAAGAAAAAACATGATATTTTCGTGACATTTTCCCAAATAAAACACTATATTTTTGTAGCATCAAATTTAAAAAGAAAGGAGCTATAAAATGGATGCGACAATGGAAATCCTCTCCCATGAGGAATTGGAAAAAGTGAAAGGTGGGTACTGGGTCATTATCAATGGTCATCTTGTTTGGGTGGAAGGACTCCCGCCTGAAGAGGAGGATATCTAAGAGGAATTGGAATGCTCAATTCGAGCTGATATCCGAACAAATTTAGAAAATGTGATGTCAACACATGGGGTATTATTTTGAAAGTGTATGGCACAGACAAATGGGATTATCCTGATCCCAGATGTTCTTTTGCCCCACGAAGTATTCCATCAATTTATGTTTAACATTCTAAATCGAAAGTCTTATGAGATATCTGTATCTGTTGATTGCTATAATGGCAACTGTCGGAATGTATGCACAAGACGGTCGTGACACAATTGTGCTTGTTAACGATTCTATCCTGTTGGAAGAAGTGATAGTCAAGGCAGATAAAAAATTGGTCACACTGAAAGCAGATCGATATGTGGTTGATGCCCGTCAACTGCGGACAGGGAAAAACAGTCTTCATGATCTATTGAGGGATGTCCCTGGGGTCATTCAAGACAGGAATAATGTTTCCATATTGGGAAAAGGGCAAGTGAAAGTCATGATAAACGGACGATTGAAACAGATTCCTTCTGAACAGTTGGTAAACTTTCTGAAATCCTATCGCGCTTCGGAAGTGGAGCAGGTGGAGGTAATCTATCAGTCCGGTGCCGAATATGATGCGTCAGGCGATTTCGGTATTCTGAATTTTGTCATGAAACCAAAGGAAAATTTTGTCGGTGGCGATGTCTCAAACAGTCTGACTGTATCCGATTATGTTTCTAACGAAACTGGTGCGAATCTTCGGTATAACAGGAAACGGTTCACTTCCTATCTGAGTATCGGCTACAACAACGCCAAAGAGTATGGCTGGAATGAAAACCGTTATTTTTATACAGGACAGACCCGGGGAAGCCAATCGGAGAACTGGAATTGGACAGATGAGTGGCGAACGAGGTTCGGTATGGATTATCAGTTGGATAAAAAGTCCGTAGTAAGTGTGGAGGGTTCATTTTCTGACAATCAAGCCAGTCAACAGGAGAAAGACGAAATCCGTTCGGACAATGGAAATCCAACGGAAAATACAGTTCAACAATCCCGTGCAAGACATCATCTGCCCCAACGCTATTGGGATCTCAGTTTCTACGCAGACCGCAAATGGACGAATGGACTGAAGACACAACTGGCATTGGATTACTATAATCGGAAACAGAACCAGGACTATGCCTTTACGTCTGACTTGTATGATTCGGAGTTGAATTTGATTCAGGCAGACAACGCTCGGTTCTTAAACAAGACACAACGCCATTTGAAAGGATTCAGCTATACATTGGATCTGTCCTGGAAAATACAGGATGGATTTGAACTGAAGACGGGAACAAAAGGATCTTTCAGTGAAGTAGATAACAGTAGCGAATATGACTATTCAAACATGGATACACAAAATAACCAGTTTGACTATCATGAGAACTGTCAGGCAGCTTATTTGGTATTGACCAAAAGACTGTTCGGTTGCCTTGACACACGGTTGGGAGGACGTTATGAACATACTTTCACAAAAGGGATTTCGGATCGTACTTACACGGACAAAAAGGATTACGGCAGACTCTTTCCTGATATCCGTATTGGTTATCGGTTTGGAGCAGGCAATCAGCTGAACATATCTTTTTCAGGATCCATTGTCCGTCCATGGATGTCCAGATTGAATCCGTTCCGTCTTTATAATAGTCCCTATGAAGCCCGGGAAGGAACACCCGATTTAAAACCCAGTTATTTCAATAAAGTGGAACTGCAATACCTGAAAAGTTTCGGGTGGGGTATGTTCAGTCTGACAGGTGCGTATGCATCCAGTAAGGATCAGATGGCCGAGATACTGTACATGACAGCTGAAGGTACCGCGCTCTATAAATGGGCTAATGCTTACGAACAACAGGATTGGAGATTGTATTACATGTTGAATTACGGTCATTGGAAGTGGGTTAAGATCAACCTGATGGGAAGTTTCAACAGGGAAAATCCAAAACCGATTGACGGATACGAGAGGTATAATTGTAAAAATACGCGTTATTCGCAATCGATACAATTGACGTTCCTGTTTGACAAGGACCAACATTTTACCGGTTCATTATACGGGAGTATCATGACACCCCGGAAAACACCTTACGAAACCTATGACACGTATGGATTCTTACGCGGAGGATTGGATTATGTCTGTTGCAAGGACAAATTGAATATCGGTGTCTATGTTTATAATCTGGTTCCTATTGCCCCGTCTGGCACTTACTATGCGAACGATGGTATGACATCACGTTATACAGACCATACCTTCCGGACTTCTGTTTGTTTTTCCATATCTTATACATTCGGCAAAGATATTCGTGAACAAATAAAAATATCCGGCAGTTCGGATATAAAAGGTAGGTTTTGACCATGCAGCCCCCTTTTCCCCATATCAAACTGTCTTTCCCTAGAAAAAGTTGAATGGATTTGTCTCGAAAGGCTATCGAAGGAGTCTCGAAGGGGTCTTCACTTATGCCTGTAGCGGGCCATAAGTGAAGACAGACAGCAGTCATAAGTAGCGGCTAGTGCCTTCGCTCTTCCTTCGCTGTGACTTCGCTTTTTCGGCCTAAACAAAACGGACGATCCGAGAGAGTAGTTGGGAACAAGTGTCAAGACAATTACAGACCGGTTCGTTGGAAAATATCCGGAATAATCCTTACATTTGCCCTACAGATAAAAAGAAGGAGGCAACACAATGAAATATCCGATCGGAATCCAAAGTTTTGACCAGATTCGTAACGAGGGTTATGTGTATGTAGATAAGACAGCTTTGGTCTATCAGTTGGTGACAACGGGCAAGATCTACTTTCTGAGCCGTCCGAGACGGTTCGGAAAGAGCCTGCTTATCTCCACCCTTGAACACTATTTCCTCGGGCACAAGGAGCTGTTCAAGGGCTTGGCCATGGAGCAATTGGAACAGGACTGGATAGAATATCCGGTATTTCATATCGACTTCAATGGGGATGACTTTACACAGGAAGGAATCCTGCAAAAAAGGATTGAGGATTATGTGGGTAATTGGGAAGATATCTATGGCAAAGCGCCTCATGCCCAAACGACCGGGAATCGCTTTGCTTATGTGCTGGAACAGGCGCACAAACAGACAGGCAGACGGGCTGTTGTTCTGATTGATGAATATGACAAGCCCTTGCTGGATGTGTTGGATTCAGGTCTCAGAATCCAACAGAACGGAAAGGAGATCCTGTTGGAAGAACAGCATCGCAATATCCTCAAAGGTTTCTATTCGGTCTTCAAAGGGGCTGATGCCCATCTGAAGTTTGTCCTCCTGACAGGTGTCACCAAGTTCTCGCAGGTGAGTG
>JAFBIU010000064.1 GCA_021531775.1 Parabacteroides distasonis
GGTTATGTAAAGTCTTGTATTATGTAAAGGGCTTGCCTGGAATATCTATAAAGTATCTAATATTCAAAGCATTACAAAAGGACTTTTCATAATTACTTTCTATAACTTTGTGCTGGCATAAGCCACAGAACAATTAAAGCACAAACTTATGGAAATCCAAAAACTTATTGAAAGAGCTAACCAACTACTCATGGTAGCGAGGTATACGAATGCTCGAATCTACACCTACAACTGGTTGTGGAAGAAGGGTATTCTTCAGTATATGAAGCAACGTGGTTTGGTTGACTTTACTGAGGAAGTGGGCGAAGAATGTATGCTCACTTTCCATGACGAGGGTACAGTTACCTTCCATCATCGAGACCTTATTAAAAGTGTTGATGTCCTCATTAATGTATTGAAGTATGACAATCTAGGGAGAAGGTTGCGAAAGCCAGTAATCCATCCGTTTAGGGGGCAAATTGGTGATTATGCTCTTGAGTACTTCGAATCCCTAAAACGCAAAGGGGTGAGCGAGAAAAAGACAATCCCGACCTATAAAAGAATCATCAGCAACTTTGTTGAGTACCTTTTTTCGCAGGGCATCGTAAACACTGACGGCATTGACGAGGAAATACTTGTCCGTTACATTGAGAGTCGTGAACACCGGCAAAGGGAGTATATAGGAAATACTCGACGTTTCTTGTCGTATCTTTACAAAAAGGGTCTCATAGAAAGAGACTTTTCCTATTATCTGAGCGGACTTGGAAAAAAGTTCAAGCGATCCCGTGTTCCGTCATTCTACACTCCAGAAGAGATAGGAAAACTAGAAGAGTCAATCTCACGATCGAGCAGTGTAGGAAAGCGTGATTATGCAATGGTCATTCTTTGCTCTAGGATGGGTCTCCGCGTGTCAGATGTCGCAAACCTAAGTTTTAAGAATATCGATTGGGAGAATAATATCGTCAGCCTTGTCCAATACAAGACTGGAAACCCATTAAGCCTCCCGCTCCTTCCAATCGTTGGGAATGCCATTATCGACTACTTGCGTTATGCTCGCCCAAAATCTGACTCGAAGAAAGTTTTCCTAAGTTGCAGGCCGCCATATGGTGAGCTTACCCCGGGGGCTGTTCATCTCGCCATTGCAGTTGCCTTCCGAAACTCGGGTGTTGAGTTTGGAAACAGGCATCATGGCGGACATGCGTTGCGATTCAGTCTTGCCCAGAGGATGCTTGACAAGTCTACTCCCATCCCTGTAATATCCGAGACTTTAGGCCACACGGAAAGCGATATGACTAGGACATACGTAAGGATAGATTTGACCCATATGCGCAGCTGCGTGTTGGACGTTCCGGAAACGAAGGATAGTTTTTACACACAAAGAGGAGGATGGTTCTATGAGTAATCCTTTTGACTATCATGGCGTTCTTGCGCCATTCATGAAAGGCTTTCTTCGAATGAAAGAGGCCTGTGGACAACGCGTTATATCAACAAAGTGGACATTCAAGGAGTTTGATGAGTTCACGGTATCATATGGGTTGTCCGAACCAATAATAACTAGGGAACTGGCGGAGGCTTGGCGGAGTACCCGCATTAACGACTGTAGCAGAACACTCCACGGAAAATGTTCCAGGATAGCCCAATTGGCTAGATATATGAACGAACAAGGTATAAATTCTTATATCATGCCTCTTCCAAAATGCGAAAACAGTCGAGGCTATACTCCTTATATCTTCACGGAGCAGCAAATGGCAAACATCTTTCAGGAAGCAGATAAACTCATGCGTGAAAGTCATAGAAAAGATGATCCGATCATCTCTATACCGTGCTTATTGCGTCTTCTGTACAGCACGGGTCTTAGAATCACGGAAGCAATATCACTTACCAACAAGGATGTGGTTATTCACCGAGGGTTCCTAAGAGTCGGCACATGGGGAAATACCAAGAACGGAGAAGAGCGTTTGGTGCCAATCAGTGAATCGCTTAAATCTTGTATTATAAAGTACGTCCATTACAGAAATCTATTGCCAGTACAAGATGTCAAAAATGATGACCATCCTTTCTTTGTCAAGTTGAACGGAGAACCTTTATCTTGTGCCAATGCGTATCGTTGGTTCAGAAAAGTCTATTCCCAATGCGGCATTGAGTTCCGTGGGGACCACTTCGGGCCGCGCGTACATGACTTAAGGCATACAATGGCCACTCATTCCATGGCAAAGATGATCCGTGAGGGGATGGATATATACATGGCCTTACCTCTTCTTGCCGGTTGCCTGGGACATCAATCGCTATCGTCAACGGAGGGATATGTTCGTCTGTGTTGTGGAGAATTTCCTGATCTCCTGGAAAAATGCTCTAACTTAAACAACTTTGTTTATGGGAAAGAAGACTTCACCTGAGGATGTTGCAAAACACCTGTCTCGGTTCTTGGGCATCTATCTTCCACATGATAGGAATGTCAGCCCAAACACGATTGCTTCATATCGAGACACTTTCGTTTCCTTCTTAACTTATCTGAAAGAAAACAAGGGTATCAAAGCGGAAAAGATAACCTTTGAGGTCTTGAACCGTGACAACGTGGTAGATTATCTTCGATGGCTTGTTGAAGAACATAGGAGCAGCATCTCGACACGCAACAACCGCTTGGCGGCCATTCGCTCCTTCGTATCATATCTCCAGTACGAATGTGTGGATCATCTAGATGAATGGCAGCGTATACTGGCTATCAGGAATATGAAGAAACCACATTCTGTTCCAAAACACTTTTCCACGGAAGGTATAAGGGAACTGTTGAATCAACCCGATGCGGATAATGCTGGTGAACTTCGGCATCTGGCCATCCTATCTCTGATGTACGACTCTGGTTGCCGTGTCCAAGAACTTGCTGACATAACTGTTGGTGCGTTACAAATACAAGCCGCCCCTTTTACCGTGGCAATCTACGGCAAGGGCCGCAAGGTCAGAACGGTGCCCATGTCGAAAAACGTTGCTGAAATCATAAGAAAGTATATGCATGCATTCAAAATAGAAGGACTTGGTACCCGAAGCAATGCCCCCCTATTTTTCAATCACGCCCACGAGAAACTCACTCGAGCTGGAATAACGTATATCCTCAAGAAATATGCGGATATGGCTCGAGTAAAATGTCCTTCTGGAATCCCAGAATCTGTCAGTTGCCATCAACTGAGGCATAGTCGTGCCATGCACTTGATGCAATCTGGTATCAATCTGGTGTGGATACGTGACATTCTTGGACACGCGACAATCCAAACAACGGAAATCTATGCAAGAACGGACTCCAAGCAAAGGCGAGAAGCGATTGAAAAAGCCTCGGAATGCTTGACTCCTAAGGATGTCAAAGGTGATTGGGAGGATAAGAAAGATGTAATCTCTTGGCTGAAAACATTCAATAGGTAGCGATTATTATGTAAAGCCCAAATGGAAAGTCTCTGTATAAGAAGTTGATATTCAGTGTATGTTCTGGGCGGGCTTTACATAATATAAGACTTTACATAACCCTTT
>JAFBIU010000065.1 GCA_021531775.1 Parabacteroides distasonis
ACGTCACCATGCTGACGTACGCCGTTACTACAGCTTCGAGTACAAAGCCAAGTCATGGACATACAAGCAGAGGGTAAGTGTTTTGAGATGATTATCGCACTTCTTCAGGCTATTTTCCGATAACGGACCTTCGGCAGATATACAGAGTATGACCTTGCGCATTTTAGCTCACTCAACGACACCCCTATGAATAATGTAGGTTATGAGAAAGCAACCCAGATGGAAATAGCCAAAGCCTGCGGCCTGTCAAAAGCCGGATTGATGTATTATTTCCCGTTCAAGCAGAATTTGTTCGTGGTTATTGTGGACAAATATGTATTTCATCCCCAGCAGTTGGAAAAAAGTTCCAATTTACAGCAGGTTCGTTCCCGGAGTTTATCGACCAGTATTACGGCCGTGTGATTTTTGCCCTAATCCGGCTCAGACTTGCCTGCGTTACGCCTAAATAGGTGGCGATACTTCCCAGCGGCAATCGCTGTAACAAATCTGGTTCTTTCTCCAATAGCTCCTTATACCGTTCCGAAGCGATAGCGGACAACATAGAAATCAGCCGTTCCTCAGTGGCAAGCAGCTCCATCTCCGCATAACGCCGTCCCCAATTGGCGATGTGCAAGTCTTCCGAAAACAACTCTTTCAGTTTTTTCCTTTTCAATACATATAAGACGGAATCTTCCATCAATTCCATTGTTTCATATCCCGGCTCGTCATTTACATAGCCTTTCATAGAAACAAGGGTAGCTCCCTCTTTGCCGACCCAAAAAGTAATTTCTTTCCCATCCACCGAAGTATAGGCACGGACAATGCCCTGTTTAATGAAAAAGATGTCTTTCTCCACCTTGCCGCATTCCAATACTCGGAATCCTTTGGGATATGAGACTTCCGTCAGGCATTGTTGCAACCTGTCCAAAGATGCGTCCGGCATGGCATATCTTTGGTTGATGATTTCCTTTATATCCATAGTTCATTGCTGTTGTTAGTGTGCAAAATTATAAAATAACATACGGAAACGAGAATAAACAGATGTTTTTTGTCAAATGAAAAGTCTGTTTTTGCCAAATGCAAAAAGCTATTAGGGATTGCTTATTTATTTTTGCGCCCGAATTTAATAAATCATAGGTATGAATTGGATAATCTTATTATTGGCAGGATTGTTTGAGGTGAGCCTCACATTCTGTTTAGGGAAAACGAGAGCGGCATCAGGAGTTGAATTTTATTTGTGGGGAAGCGGTTTCCTTGCCTCTACCATACTGAGCATGGCTTTGCTTGCCAAAGCGGTACAGACTTTGCCTTTGGGAACTGCGTACGCCATTTGGACGGGAATCGGAGCGGTTGGTACGGTTTTGATTGGGATATTCGTTTTCAAGGAACCTGCCACTCCCATCCGGCTTTTCTTCCTCTTCACGCTCATTGCATCCTTGATAGGATTGAAAGTCGTGTCATACTGAAAGGAGGCGACAAATGAAGTATGAATTAAGAGAGAACCAAGGCATTCCGGTACATCTGCTGGCTCTGATGGCAGTTGCTACCGGACTTTCCGTTGCCAACTGCTACTACAACCAACCTTTGTTGGGTAGCATGGCAAAAGATTTCGCGGTAAACGACTTTTCTGCTAGCATGGTAGCGACATTGACACAGATAGGCTATGTGACCGGACTTGTGTTTGTCATCCCGCTTGGTGATTTGGTCTCACGAAAGAAGCTGATATTGACCAATTACATCATATCTTCGTGCGCCTTGCTTGCCATAGCCCTTGCCCCGAACATCTATTGGGTGTGGGGCGCATCATTGCTTGCCGGCGCATCTTCGGTTATGCCGCAATTTTTCATTCCGTTAGTATCTTACTATTCACCCCCTGCGCACAAGGTGCGCAACATAGGGATTATACAATCTTGCCTGCTCATAGGCATTCTTGGTTCACGGGTATTCAGTGGCTTTCTGGCTGACGTATGGGGATGGCGTTCCGTCTATTTTGTAGCTTGCTTGTTTATGCTCGGATGCTTCCTGATGATTCACAAGATGCTACCCGCGCTGTCTTCCTGTTCTCAAGAAAGTTACGCAGGGTTGATGAAATCTTTGTTGCGCCTGCTCTCCCAATACCCCTACTTGCGTATCGCATCGCTGAGGGCGGCATTGGCTTATGGCTCGTTCTTCGCTTTGTGGAGTTGCCTTGCTTTTCGGATGAAACAGGGACCTTTTTTTGCTAGCGACGACATTATCGGAGCACTCGGTTTGTGTGGACTGGCAGGTGCATCCACGGTGGTTTTCATCAGCGGCTACGTCCAAAAGTACGGTGCGAGGTTCTTCTCTATTGCCGGAGGATGCGTAGTGTTGGCTGCATGGATACTGGCATTTTGGGGGAATGACAGCTATTTGTGGATAATAATTGCTATCTTGCTGATTGATGCCGGTATGCAATGCATCCATTTGTCGAATCAGACCAGCGTAGTCGCCCTAAACGCATCTGCCATCAATCGTATCAATACCGTTTATATGACCATTTACTTTTTGGGTGGTTCTGCCGGTACATTCGTTTCCGGTCTGTCTTGGCAGCATTACGGGTGGACAGGTGTGGTGGGGGTAGGAATTGCCTTTACCGTGGCTTCCTTGCTTGTAAACTGCTTCAAGCCCCAACGACATAAGGGTGGATACTAAATAGGGTTTACTAAATAAATTTATTCGCTATTCCCTCAGATTGCACATGGCTTCCCCCAACAGCCACTGATAATAATATTATTGTGAAATTGCTGCCATCTGAGGACTTTTTCCAAAAGAAGACAAAGAAGTCC
>JAFBIU010000066.1 GCA_021531775.1 Parabacteroides distasonis
TATCTGCGCCTTCCAATACCTCTTTTATATCAGAAGTATCTATTGGAATGATGGCATCTCGGAGATAGAATATTTCTCCTATCTCCTTGATGTCCTCATCATTTGGATTTTCGAAAAACAGGTTTTTCATGTTAGCCACGTTTGCGAACATTCCATGAAAGCCCTTTGTTTGTTGAGTAGAACAGCCCTTTCTCTGTAGTAGCAAGAATCTCCTTGCCGTTGTCCATCAGATCAATGAACTTGCCGTAGTTCCCACTACCACCACAACGTGCGTTCCATGAGAGACCGTTGTTCTTTGAATACTCCAGCTTTTTGCTGTCTTTAGGCGAGATACGAATAAGTTCTCCGCCATAACTGATCATTTGAGGCATAATGTTTGTAATTTAATTGTTATGAATAATATAGTTGTTGAACCCTGTAACCGTGGGCTCATCGGTTTTGTCCAAATAGTCTTCAGCCAGATTAATTAGCCGGTCATAGTAATCGCTAGTACCATCCCAAAACCGACAATTGATAACTAAATATTCTGGTGACATAATATCTTCTGATTTTATTTTCGGCAAAAGTACGATGCAAGGTATGCCAAATTGGTGGGTAGGTTAGCAAAATCCGATTCTTCTTGTACTGTTTTTTGAAATTTTCTCTTCACTACACATAGTAACAAGGCTATTAAGTGTTGGCTTTTCGCCTTTGATTACCTCTTGCATAAGTGCCTTTCGTACTATATTGTCGATTTGACCGCCGCTAAATTCATAACTTGAAGCAAGGGTATGAGCATCTTCAACGGAGAGGGAAGGTAGTTTACTCATCCAGATATTTTTTTTTGCTTCAACTGTAGGTTTATCAAAACGAATCTTAAACAGGAAACGACGTTCAAATGCCCCATCAAGATTGTCTGCAAGGTTGGTTGTAGCAATGAGAATACCATCAAGATTTTCCATTTCTTCAAGAATAATATTCTGAATGGCGTTCTCTGTTTGAGCCACACTACCACTGTTAACATCCTTTCGTTTTGAGAATACAGCATCAGCCTCATTAAAGAGGAGGATAGGCTTAACCTTACTCTTCTCGCATAATCTACGATAGTCGGTGAATACTTTCTTGATAAGCTTTTCGCTCTCACCAAACCAACAGGTTTTCGTTGCACTAATATCTACGTGCATTATGGCACGTCCTGTAGCTTTTGCTATCTGCATGACGCTCTCTGTCTTTCCTGTTCCTGGCTCTCCATACAATAGAACGGCAATACCTTTGGGAAGATTATTCTCTTCCAGTCTTGCACGTAACCCTTCATAATAATCTTTATCCAAACTATTGCGAAGGAGGGATAACTGCTCATCAAGTTCATCAGAGAAGAATAGCTCCTTTTCGATGATCTTATCACAAGGAAGTAGTTGTTTGTCAGATACCTCATTGATGTAGAGGGATGCTTCTTCTCCTAAAAGAGTTTCTTTTGCCTTGTCGGTTAAGATGAGATTTGTTTCCTCCCCGAACAGAGAGGATTTACTCTCAATCTCTACTAATCCTTGTTTCTGAAGTGAATTGTTCTTGTCCTTGAAATCATTCAAGGTTGTCCTTCGCTGCTGACGAGGAAAAATAGACTTTACCTCATAAGTTAATGATGTCGTATCATCATCAATCATGTCCTTTGCTATAGAATAAAATAAAGCACGCTCAAACTCATGAGGGATAAGTTTACAAACAATTTCTACTTCAGGTATATGCTTATTAGCTGTCTCTAATTTTCCCATTATTCTATGCAAGACATAAGCACAACGAGATATAGGAGCGTCACTATCATAGACATTCTTGTCATGAATATACCCATGTGTCTTTCCAATAAAAGCATAAATGTCCCTGCACTTGTAAGATCTGCCAAATGCTTGTGCGTCATCACCATAATACAAATCCTTACCTTGTCCAGTAAGGCGAATATATTCTGTGTTACTATCAAACTCTATCAAACCAAGTGTCATCAGTATATATTCCTCATTTATTATCGTTTTTTTTCTCATTACACGTTGTGGCATGTTTGTGAAAACATCTTTCAGGGTTGAGTTAATCTCTGAAAGCCCAGTTCCATCATTATCAAGATTGTCATAACACATATCATAGAAAATGCATCTATCCAGAATATCAGGAACATCCTTTTTCAATTCATTTATGAACGATAGATGGGGGTTACTATTTTCAAGCTTTTCAACAAACATTATAAGGTCTTCCGACATCACATCGTTGTCTTCGACCTTTTCGGCTATGCGCTTGCAGAACTCGTACTTGTCAATCTGCATTTCATCAACCTTAATCTGGCTAATTTGAACAGGCTGATTCTCAATAATCGCAGCCATGACAGTGTCGCTAACGGCAAAGTCTTGTTTGAAAATATTCTCTTCCCTTCTGCGGCGACGTACAAGAAGTCCTTTACGTTCGAGGGATTTCAACGCTGGGATATACTCAATCATATCCAACGAAGAACACTCGAAGTAGTTAGACAGATCATCCATATTTGATGTTCTATCTCTACATGTTAGATCAAACTGGGCAACGAACAAATATACTTCTTCCATAGATTCGAGTCCTACTGTCTGCATTACTCCCTTGAAGATCTCTTGCGTCTTTGCTGCACCTAATCTTTGAAGCTTGCTATCAACCAGCTTTTTTGCAGCTTCCTTTATGTACTGAATACTTGTCTT
>JAFBIU010000067.1 GCA_021531775.1 Parabacteroides distasonis
GCTTAATATTTTATCTATTGGTTTCTATTGTGGTTGCTAGTCTTGAATACTATTTGAGAAAATTGCTACTCAAAAACAAAGGTACTAAGCGTATTTAGTTTCTATTGTAGCGGTTGTTACCTCTTTGATATATCAGCTTATGAAATCTATTATTAACAATTTAAAAAATAGTCAATTATTTAAAGATTCGTTTTGGGCGGTCTTTGGCAATGGAATAGGAAGTGCTCTGTTTTTATCGGCAGGTATATTGATTGCACGTTTGTTAGGCAAGGATCTATATGGAGAATATGGAGTAGTAAAATCAACAATGTTATATATTGCTTCTTTTGCTACTTTCGGATTGGGATTTACATCTACAAAATTTATTTCGCAACAAGTTTCTGAAAATAAGAGCTATATTCGAAGTATTATTATTGATTCAATGTTAATTACATTGGTCTTCAGTTCTTTAATTGCTATACTACTATTGATATTTGCAGAACCGATTGCAGAATTTGCTAATGCCCCTTCTTTAAGTTTTGCGTTCAGAGTACTTGCTATTATTATAATTTTTAAGGCCCTTACTACGACTCAAATTGGTATCTTATCTGGGTTAAAATCATTCAGAACCATTGCAGTAAACTCTATGGTTTCTGGATTGTTTATGCTAATTGCATGTATTCCACTCAGTTATTTTTGGGGGCTTACAGGTGCTCTGTCCTGTTTGTTTTTGTCGCAAGTTTTTAATTTTCTTATCAATCAGGTTAGTATTCATAAAATTAATATAAGTTTATTAGGCCAAATAAAGCAAGATTTTAAAAATAAACTAGTTGCATTCTCTTTTCCTGTAGCTTTGCAAGAAAGTTCATTCACTATATGTAACTGGTGTGCAATCATCTTGCTCACGAAATATGCTTCTGTAGGCGAGATGGGCTTATACTCAGCTTCATCACAGTGGAACGCGATTATTCTCATGATTCCTTCACTTCTTACAAATGTTGTGTTGTCATATCTTTCGAGTTCCGTTAATAATAAGACAGAACACAAAAAAACAGTTGCAAATATGTTATTAATTAATTTCTTCTGTACACTCATTCCCTTCGTGTTTGTGTTTTTTCTGGCAGATTTTATTGCTTCATTTTATGGACCGTCATTTGGAGCAATGTCAAAATTGCTAAGGTTGCTCACTTTTGCAACGATATTCGAATGCTGTTCATCTGTGTTTAAATCAGAACTAATGGCTCAAGGCAGAACTTGGATGCTCTTTTCTTTAAGATGTATCAGAGATGTAATCCTAATTTTAACCACTTATTTAGTATTAAGCCAGACAAGCGGCCTGAATGGTGCGTTTCATTTTTCTTTAATTACTGTGTCTGTATCAGCCGGCTTCTTCTTTGCATTAGGTATTGTATATATAATATCTTTTAAACTGCATTACACGAGTGGAAATCGACATATAAATACCAAAAAATAATACAAAATGTTACAAAAACTATTTCAGGTTTATTTTTGCCTATATTTATTATGGCAGCAGATATTATCTTCATTTTTATTGGTCTTAAATTTGCCATATGATGGTATGATAATGAGGGTTGCTTTAGTAATACTTTTTGTGATTAGTTCCATTTTTTATCTGGCTATTTCACCAAGATATTCTATTGAAAGAAAAATAATAGCTATCTTAGTTGTTTTTGGCTTGCTTTTATATGCGACGCAATTCTTTTATGATGGCAACAAACAATCCAATTATATGGATGGTAGCCGAATTGGGGATTTATTCATTGGTGTTGTATTGAGGTGGGGAGCAGATTGTGTACCTGGATGTTTGTTGGGAATCACTTTAGTGAAACTAAATGATTATTCCGTTATACATAAAACACTACCAATTATTACAACATTATTAACTCCTCTCATGGCTTATACCACATTCTATGGTGCTTTACAAAAAGGTTTTCATATTGTCCAAGGCGGATTTGATTATCAAACCATGGCATATTATATGGCCTTTTTGTTTTGTGTTAGTTTTTATTATGCATTTATTCACAAGGGCAAAATAAGTATTTTTACTAAAGCCATCTTAATTATTTTTGCTGCTATTCAATTAGTTAGTTGCTTTATGGCCGGAGGTCGAGGGGGTGTTGTGTTATTAGTCGTATATTTGGCTTACCTCGGATATCTGATTTTATCAAAAACAAACATATCAATTATTAAATTGGTCATTTCAGCAATTGTTTGTGTGTTAATTGTACAATATATTGCCGATTCTGTTGGATTAATGGACTCTGAAGGCTTTTCTCGTTCTTCTGGCTTGTTGCAAGATGATGATAGAATTTTGATGTGGAAATCAATATGGCATTTTGTTGAAGATAATTCATACATAGGATATGGTTTCGGAGGTGACTATTTTACGTATGGTTTTTATACGCATAATATTATTCTCGATTTTATCCTTGAAACAGGAATTCTCGGTGCCATATGTATGATAATAATAT
>JAFBIU010000068.1 GCA_021531775.1 Parabacteroides distasonis
AGTGAACCACTGCTGAAACGGCTGTACTTTTGTCACAAATTTTTTAAGTCGTATAAATTTTGAGACAATGTACAACAAGAAACAATCGTCCAAGCCTCTGTTTGCAGAGGTAAAGGTAGCTGGAGATGCGGATCGCCATCCGTCATCAGCCTCAGATATCCAGCGACGGGAAAAACGTATTCCCTATATAAAGTTGACATATCCCAATGGTGTCACTCTGATTCTGCCCACAACGCTGGACATAAAGACAATCGAGCAGTACATCCGCATAACCGTATAGGCCATGGCAAAGATCTGTCAGTTACATGCCGACCTCAAGTACTTCCTGTGTATGCAACCCGTTGACATGCGTAAACAATTCCAGGGTCTTCAAGGCATAGTGAACGAGGAGTTCGGTCGTTATCTCACCCAGGACGAGGCGTTCATATTCATCGGCAAGACGCTGAAGACCGCCAAGATCCTTCACAGGGAAAGCAACGGTCTTACGATGTATGTGCGTAGATTGTCGGACGGCCGGTTCCGGATGCCTTCGTGGAATGCTGACCATAGGACATGTTCGCTTGACTATAAAGGCTTCATAAGACTCATATTGGGAGAGGAATGGGATGCGGAAGGGAACCTTTCGGTACTTGAAAACCGTCCTTGATCCGTTTGCTTTTTATAGATACAAATATCTAATTTTCAAGTAAAAAAAGTTCTTCTTTTTTACCGTTGTTTCAGAATTTTTTCGTACCTTTATACCATTAAATGGAAATGATAAAAGGCATGAGAACAGCAGTAAACGACAACAGTAAAAGCGTTGCTTTGGAGGAGAAATTCGCCATGGTAAGCGAGCAGCTCTGCAGTATGACAGAGAGGCTGGATCATGCCGAGCGTGATCTGGACTTGGAGCGTGCAAGCCGCGAAGATATCATCAATGCCGAGGTGGAGCGCAGACTCAAGGAGAGGGAGAAGGCTCTCGAGGCTGAGTATGAGGAAAGGATACGCAAGCTGGAGCAGGGAAAGAAAGAGCATGAAGAGATGCTCCGGAAGAAAATGGAGAAGCAAGAGGAAGAACTTCAGACTTCATATACAAATATGACTCAAAGGGTCATAGCCGAAGCCAGGGAGCAGATAGAGGAGGCTCGCAGGAAGGCAGAGAGCAACAGCTACAGTAAACTGTCCCAGCAGCTGGAATTGTTCATGAAAGCCTTCCTCGAGATAATGGACGGCCACTCGCCGGAGGGTCAGGCTCTTCTCGGACAATACCGGGAGGCGGCAAGGGAAGCGGAGGCTACCCTCAAGGAAGAAGTGAAGGAGGCCCTTGACAAAGCGGAGAAGAAAGCCAACAGGAAGGCGCAGCATATAGAATCGCTCGTCAGGATGCTGTTCCTGCAGAAGAGTGAACGTTTCATTTTGACCGACGAGGAGCGGGAGCCGTTACTTGAGGCGGCGGCCAATTCGGTTGACCTTACAGCAGAGGAGAAGGCGGAGTTGAATGCGTGCAACAGAAGAATCGCTGAATTCCGCCAGCGCAAGCGGGATGCCAAACTGCTTAGGGGAGAGAAGAAGGGCCATGGTCGAAAGCCGATACCGGCAACCATGCCAAGGCTCGCTGTCAGATATGTCTATCCAGACTGCTATTACGGTCACGAGGATGAATACAGGGTGGTCTATACAGGCGAAAGCGACATGAAGGAAGTCATAGTTCCGGCCCCCGCCAAATATTTTGTACAGCCATATGCCTTCCCGACCATAGTCAGGAAGGATGACGTGGACGAGAAACAGCTAAGGCACCCACGCGCTCAGGGCGTGACATGGAAGAGCCCTTACTCTGAGGAGCTCAGGGCGCAGATAGTTACGGAGAAATACGTCTTCCACATGCCGGCCAACCGCCAGATAAAGAGAATGTCAAAGGATGGGCTGGACATGTCAGCCAGCACAATGGACGATATTATTGAGATCACGTGCGACACAGTTGAGTCTCTCTACAAGCTGCAGTGGCAGCGGGTAATGAAGTCCAGGCTGCTTGCAGCGGACGGAAGTCCGATGCCTGTACTTGACAATGAGAAGCACAAGACGGTAAAGCAGTACATGATAGATTATCGCTCCATAGATACAGGCATACCGGTCTTCCTCTCGACACCGCCCATGGAAGGGATCAAGGGGGTAGGCAACGGCAGGGGCAAGAAGATCATCGAAGCCAATCTGTCGGAATGGACAGGCCAGGCTCTGCTGTGTGATGCATACGCCGGTTATGACTGGGTAAAGAAGAGCGGCAGGATACTATGCCGGTGTGATGCCCATGCCCGCAGGAAGATGGAGTCAGCCCTGAAGGAGAATCCCGGACTTGCGAAGATAGGAATGACCCTTCACCAGCAGATATATGCCGTGGAGGACATGATAAAGGCAGAGGAGAAGTCCATGGGCCGAAAAATGACTTCCGA
>JAFBIU010000069.1 GCA_021531775.1 Parabacteroides distasonis
GCTCCTCCGCAATCCTGCGGTAGTTCTCATGGCGTCTTTCTTGATCCCGCGTGAAGCATTTCACGGCATAGAGTCGCTTCGTTTGCTCGTCCCGCATCTTGAACACTACAGCAAAGTTTCCGCTCGACATCACCGGATTCGCCTTATCATCCAACACCGGACGTAAGGCGTTGTATTGATCGAAGTTATCTTCAGCCGACCGGATCGCCTCTATGTATTCAGATATGAGTGGGTATTGCATATGCTATCTCAATTTTTATAGTTCATGATATTGTGATACTGCAAATATAGCCATTTCCCGAAAACTCCCAATGATCAAGTTCCTCCTATCAGTACTGTTTTTCAAAAAAACCTCCTATTCTTTTTGTCTGCCAAAAAATCAGGCTGCAAAATACGATGTCTATTCGGATCACGCAAGACAATGGAGAACTAGTTGGTGGCTATGTTACATCGCACTGTATAAATCTCGCAGATTATTTATACATTTGTGAAATTTAAATCGAACAAGATGTATTTGGATGATAACAAAGCTTTAATTAGGATGGTGAATCATACTTGTAAGTATGAACCCTATTCCTTGATCAAACTGCAATGGAGCAGCATCAAGTATGCATGCACTCAATTGCGACGTAAGCCTCAGTACATAGACTTGGTCTGCGAAAACATGATGCCTGTTTATCGGAGGCTGCTCATGGCCGATCTCTGTTTCTTCCAAAACAAGCATTGGGACACCCCCATTCTGCGGAATATCTTGCTCATCATGGAAGAAGAAAAATGGATTGGTGCTAAGTTGTCGGATCTGAATCTGATTGAGTGCGCCAATCATTGGGCAGAGCGATTGAAGGCGGACAATCATAGTCCTTGGCTGTTTCACATCCTGCTAAGAACCTTGTTTGCATCCGGTTATTCACGGGATTGGGAGGGCTTGCGTCAGAACTTATATGGCTTGTTGCGTCAAGGAACCCAGTGTGTCGATCACAAGCAACATGAAATGTACAGTATTGTCATGGCTTATTTGCAGATTTACAGCCACGCATGTACTGTTGATCAGAAGCGGATCTTGTACTTCCAACTGATGCATGAATGGGACTTCCTGCGATACCTGTATTCGATCCTGTTGGGATATATGGTCGGGTTAGGGTTTGAGAATTTTGCCGGATTGGCCTATTCGTTACGTCAGAAAAAGAATCATCGTGGTTATCTCTATTTGGCGTATCAGGCGTTTCAGGTCAATTTGGACAAACTGTGCCCGCCCAACTTGCGAGATTTCCGGACCCATCAACCGATTCGGGATATGGCGCAGGTGCATCTCGACCTGATGGCGAATATTATCAAGCAGACACCCAAGAAGCGCGACCTGGAACTGTTGTGTGGTATTCTCTTTCCCAAAAAGATGCAAGAGGTGCTTGCGCAAGACTGTCCTGAGACCTATACCGAATTACAAGAAAAGGTTGGTCAGGCCCAAGAGGAGATTCAGCATCTGTGTGATTTGGTCGGAAAATCAATATCGGAGAAAGATATGTTACAGGCGTTCGATCGGTTTCCCCCGGAAACCGGACTGAAATATTTCGACAAGGTCAATTCAACCTTGGCTGCGAATCCGAAATGGCAAAGAATGTCAACTGCTATCCAGGAACATATTTTTGCCAAACTCAACTCCTCCAACGTGTTCATTCAAAACCAGATGGCCCCCGTCTATGGAAATGTCGGACAACAATCCATCCGTATCGGGAGTGCTGCGAATGGTGAGAGCAATTAATGATAAATAACCATGTAAATATAAACAGTATGGACAATCATTTTCTGCAAAACAACATCAACTATAATTTCGGACCGATCAATGGGACGATCCAGAACCAGACCATTCATCAACCGGCTCCAGCGCAACCCGAGAAGGCCCAGGAACCGAACGAAGCGGAAAGCCCTTTCTACTTCAATACCGCTAAGTTTAACAAGGTGGATTTGATCCGTTTGTTCTATGCGATGCAAAAACTCAAGATGGTGGTCGATGAAAATGGAGAGCCGATTGCGATAAATGAGTTTATGAGAAGAATGGGCAAACTGCTTCATGTGGATATAGATGACTATTGTAAGAGCCTGTCTGTAGCTAAAAGTTCCGGTGTACGGGATGAAACCCAGACTCGGATTTTTGATGATTTGAAACGGAGTTTTCAGAAAAACTATTTGGATAAGTAATAAAACGTATCTTTGTAACTGATTGAACAGTTGACTATTGTGAAAAAATCGTTATAGAGTCCAGCCTAAAGTTTAATGAGTGTCTGTTGGGTTACTTATACTTTTGCTATGTCTTCTTCGGAGAGATGCAGCGGATAGTCTGGTGCACGTCCAACCTCCGGAGCGAGATCATCCCCATGGCGTCCGGAGGGGTTGGACACCGGGCGACGCGCATG
>JAFBIU010000006.1 GCA_021531775.1 Parabacteroides distasonis
CCATGACAGCTCCTGCGGAGGGAACGCCATGCGGCAAGGGGCTGAGCAGTCAGCCCCGACGAGCTTTCTTTGTGTGATAACTGCATATTATGCTAATTATGCTTAATTTGATGCAGTTTTTCTATTATAGTTCATAACGTAACGTTACGCAAAAAAATGTAGTTCTGACCCGAAGGAGGCTCGAAGGGCTATCGAAGGAGGCATCACTGATGATGAAGATGGGCCACTACTGATGACAGACAGCCGTCATCAGTAGTGGCCCGTTTTCGCTCTACCGATTGATTTTGGCCCGTTGGGGCAGATCACTCTCGCCATCCACCGGAATCAGGTAGAAGGAGAAGGTACGAGGCAAAGGCGTTATGGTGTACTCCGGATGCGTCTTTGCGCCCCAGGTGTTGTCACCACCGACCCCCATCTGCAGATGATCCAGGTTCAGCCAAACCAGGGGCTGCTTCTCGATACTGCCACCATGGATGCGTTGGATAGCTGCCGGGATGTAGTTCAGCTCCTTCATCGGGAAGTTCCAGGCACTGACGCCCATCGGCTGTTGATCGGCGACCACCAGCAGGCCATCGCGTTTCGTATTCTGCAAGGCAACCCATCGCACATCACTCTTGTTGGCGGTCTCCTGAGCCCGTACATAGGGATGGTATTGATCCCATACATTGGCCCGATAGAGGTCGATATCGGCAGACGACTTACGATCCCAATAGGACTCGTGCGGACCTCGGCCCAACCAGGTCATCTGATCATATTCGGGCTGCAACACCATGTACATACCCAAACGAGGCATTTCGGGCAGATCGTCCCGATCCGGTGTGAAGCCATAGGTGGTCTTCAGAATGCCATCGGCATAGAAATGATACTCGACCGTACAGTGGAAAGCGGACTCCGGCCCTTCGAAGCTGGAGCGTACGACCACCTGACTGGCATCGGAACGATCGACCTGCAAATCTTTCAGTTTCAGCTGTTCTCCGGCTGTACGCCAGATCGCACAACGTTGATTCAGACCGTTCGCCACATCATTGTCGGTCAGCGGACGCCAGAAGTTGGGACGAAGCCCCTCCTGAATCATCTCCTTACCGGCCACCTTCAGACTTTGCAACACACCCTGCTCTTTCGAGAAGACGACTTGGGTCTGGGCAGCCTGCAAGGTCAGCGTGGCGGGCTGTTCGTCGATCGTCACACGTCCCAACGGGTGATCCTTGGCAACGGGCGCACAAGGCACCGGGAGTTGCCACTGTTCGGAAGCGGACAAATGGCCTTTCGGAACCATCGGAGCCTCCTGGTTGGTCTTGGCCGCCAACTGCAGGAAATATTCCGTACCGGCTGTCAAGGGCAGGTTGGGGATCGGGATGGAGACATCAGCCGACTCGCCCGGAGCCAAGGGCGGAACAGGCAACATGCCTTGGGCGACCACCCGACCGTCAGCCTTGATCTGCCAGCTGAAGTCATAATGGTCTGAACAGATAAAGTCGTGCCGGTTCGTGACGCGGATCCGATTGGCTGTAAAGGGTACCGGTTCGAAATGGAGATACTGATAAACCTTCTTCACCTCCCAGATGTGGGGATGGAGTGTGCGGTCGGCAGCCACCAACCCATTGGCACAGAAGTTGGAATCGTTCACAATGCCGACAAAGCCCATGTCGCCACCGAAGGCCCAGATGTCATGCCCCTTCTCATCCTTCTGGGCAAAGGTCTGATCGACCCAGTCCCAGATGAATCCACCCTGCAGGTTATCATATTTGTAGATCAACTCCCAATAGTCGTTCAGGTTGCCGACACTATTGCCCATCGCATGAGCATATTCGCACAGGATCAAGGGACGAGGCTGACGCTCGTTGGTCCACTGGCGCAAACGCCAGATACGGGCATACATCGGACAGAAGATGTCGGAAACACCCTTCTCACCCCCTCCTTCGTATTGGACCGGACGACTGTTGTCCCGTTGCTTGGCCCAATGATAGATTGTCTCGAAGTGCTTGCCATAGCCCGATTCATTACCCAAACTCCAGGTAATGACCGCTGTAAAGTTCTTGTCGCGCTCAACCATGCGTTCCATCCGTTCCTGGAAGGGAATCTCCCAGCCCTCCATGTTGGCCAAGGTTCCGTCCGGATGGGCCTCCATACCATGCGATTCGATATTGGCCTCATCCACCAGATAGATACCATATTGGGCACACAGGTCGTACCACTCCTCCCAGTTGGGATAATGGCAGCAACGGACAGCATTGATGTTGAAGTGTTTCATCAGGCGGATATCCTGTTCCATGCTCTCGACCGTAATCGTACGCCCCTTGTGCATATCATGCTCATGGCGGTTGACACCCTTGATCAGGATGGGTTTCCCGTTGACATGCAACATACCCTGCTTGATCTCCACCTGCCGGAAGCCGAAGGGGCGGACAAAGGATTCGGTCACACGGCCCTGTTTGTCCAAGGTATTGATGATCAGACGATAGAGATGGGGCGTCTCGGCTGTCCAACGTTGTACACCCGGGAAGAGCTGCTGGAAAGAGAGCAAGGTGTCCTTCGCCTGCATGGCTTTCAGCCGGGCCGAAGCACAGAGGGCATCCTGCTCATCCAATACCTTCAGCTGGACGGTGGTCCCCTTCACGGCCTGCCGGCTATCCAGCCGGATGCGCACATCCAGATGACCATCCTGATACTGGTTCTGCAGGTCGGCACGGATCTCGAAATCTTGAATGCGTACTTTCGGGCGGGCCATCAGCTCCACACTTCGTTCAATGCCGCTATATTTCCAATAGTCCTGTCCCTCCAAATAGGAACCGTCGCTATACCGATAGACCTCCACGGCCAGTCTGTTCGTTCCTTTCTGCAAGTAGTCATTGATCAGGAACTCAGCCGGCAGGCGGCTGTCTTCGCTATAACCCACCAACTGGCCATTGATCCAGCAGTAGAAAGCCGACTCGACACCCCGGAAACGGAGCAAAATATCTTTGCCATGGAAATGATCCGGCACCTCAAAGGTGGTCACATAGGAACCGACCGGATTGTAGTCTTTCGGTACATAGGGGGGATTGGCCGGAAAGGGATAGCGCGTGTCGGTATAGATAGGCGCATCAAAGCCTTGCAGCTCCCAACTGCCCGGCACCTCGATGTCGGACCAGCCGGAGACATCGAATCCGGGTTCATAGAAAGAGGCAGGACGGCTCTCCGGGTTCTTGGAGAAATGGAATTTCCACCGGCCATCCAAGGAGAGATGACGCTCGGCATACCCCTCGGCAGCCAAGGCGGAACGTTCGGAGGCATACGGGACAAAGTAAGCATGAATAGCCTCCCGATTGATGTGATTGACACGTTGATTTTCCCATTCGTATGCTTGGAGGTGCATCCAAGAGGCTAACCAGCAGGTAGCCATGATCCAGATCTGTTTCATCATTCTTTTCATGTGTATCGTAAATCTAAGTGAATGTTTATGGTAGAAAAAAAGGAGCCTCCCATTCCAAGAGGCTCCTTTTTGAATTATGAACCTATTATCTTCTACGTCTAACACTGTGTACCGCATTGGCAGGTGCAGCTTCGCTCTTCGGAGCCTTGACCTCCTTTTGCTTAGGTGCTTTGGCTACCGTGGCACCTCCCGATGAACGAACCGATTTCTTGGCCTTCTTCGCCTCTTTCGGATCTACCTCCTGCTGGGTTGTATCGGGCTGAACCCAAAGTGCCTGCTCGAAAGCGACCAACTGACCCTCGATACGCTCCTGTTCGTGCTTCAAGGAGTCGGGTGTCGGGCAATAGGCCTGCAACGGCTGGTTCATCAGATTCTGCGTCTTGATAATCTCGCCCTTGAACATCCGACGACGGAAATAATCGTCTGTCGTGAAGGTCATGGCATTGTTGATATTGGACGACATGATGTAGTTGTTGCGAATGTAGGGACGGATATTCTCGTAGGGCAACCAGAACATCGGCATCGTGGTCTCCCCCATATCGCCTGCAGCGGTCATGATGGGACAGATGGCCAAGGTCTTCACGTCGAACATCGAATTGTTCTGGTCGAAATACCAAGCCTCCTTGATGTAGTAGGACTTGACATCGGCCGAAGGGATATCGCTCTCGTTGATCACATACGAGGAGGCAGCCCCATTCTTGCCGGGTATCTCTTCATACAGGATATAGAAACGGTCCAACAGATCCTTGAACTTGACCAAATGATCCTCGTCAAACACTTCGTAACCGTCCAGGTATTCGTAGGCCTGGATCTTGTTCTCACCCAACAACTGGAAAATCAACGAGAAGAGATTCTGCTGTCCGTTCATGGGCTGCACCGGATAATACAAGGGTGCGTTGGCCTCTTGCGTCAGATCGATCTGGCGGTAGATGACACGCATCCAGCGCGCATTGCCGATCTCTTGCGTCAAGCGTTCGTTCATCTCCTGGGCCCGTACCGTCAAATCGGGCAAACCGGTGTTCTTCTTATCTGTCCGTTCGCCTCGACTGGCACGCGGTCCCTTCCGGGCAGCCTGTTGTGCCGGTGGCGTCGTCTCTTCCTGTGCCTGCAACGGCATGGCTGCCAGCAGTGTGACGGCAATCGCTGCGATATAATATAAACGTCTCATATCAAACCTAACTCGTTAATTTACGATTACTTCAATAGTCGGGATCGTACGTTCGATGCCATCCGGACCCTTCGCTACCACGCGGGTAATGTAGAAACGCTTCCCCTTCTGCAAACGACGGATATAGTCCTTCTGGCGTTGCGAAAAGTTCGTTCCTTCAGCCACCTCAGGAATGGCATTACCCATCGAGTCGAAGAAGGTCAGCTCAAAACGTATGACCGTATATTTTACATCCAATAGATCATCATCAATGGCAGCCAAGATGCCATCTGCCTCGACCAGACTTCGTTTGGCCAACTTACCGCCCTTGAATTTCCGGACATTGCCGTTCTGATCTTTGTATTCAATGTAGGGCAACGGATCGGGTAGAGCCCGCACCCGGAAACTGGTCTTGGCCATCTCCACGCTTCGTCCGTCCGCCATCTTGGCCTGTACAGAGACAACGGCTTCGGTGCCCACCTTGGTCGGACGTGCCTCCCACAGGTCCCCTTTACGCGTCAAGGAGCCATTTGTCATGGTGGCTGTCACATTGCCGCTCGGTACACCCGGAACAGCAATCCGGATCGGATTGGCAATACCGGCATACAACACATTCATCATGGTCGGAGCTACCGTGGCCGAAGGTTCTGTCACATAGTATTCGCTCTCGAACTCCCGACGCATGGTCGTACCGTCGCTATTAGGCATCTCGATGTAGCCCTTGATCGGAAAGGTACCGGTGGATCCGGTATTGACCGTAAAGACCCCGGCATTCTCTTCCGGCAGCTGGCTTCCATTCACAAAGATGGTCGGCCGCTTGGTCGAATCGACCGCCGACAAGACGATATTGGCCTTGTACTGACTGCCTCGCATCACAATCTGGCTTTGCGGAATCACCTGAGCGGTAATCTCATTGACCCGATAGTCACCCACATCCACATTACCCAACAACATCGACAGGGCCTCCCCTTCGGTATAACGGATATCGCTCTGGATTTTAGTCAACAGGGTAATGGCTGCCGTCACAGGCATATTCTCAAAGAGCGCCTCTTCCCACGAACGGGTATTGATGCCCGGCTTGTAGGGAGGTTCGGTGCTCAAGCAATCTTCGATCAGATGCAACTTCGTGGTATCGGTAATCATCTCGCCCATCATCTCCCGATACTGGTCGATGGCCATCCGCAACTGCTTACCTTCACCGGTAGTGGGGGCCAACATCACCCGGGAAGCCGCCTCCAGATCTTCAATGTTCTCGATGTTATCTACATCGGCCTCCTTACCATCGGCCTCGCGGGCAATCTTGACCTTCAACGACTGAATGTAATTGAACAGGCTGTCAGACGCCTGCTTGACAGACTGCCCCTTCCGGTACCAGGCCTCCACCTTGTCCGGATTGACCCCATAATACTGCTTCAGTTCGTTCATGACCAGGTCATTGCGGCTCGAAGAGGTCGTGATGGAATTCTGCAAGCTACCCTCCACCAGCCCAAAGCCATCCAGCACCTCCGACGACACGTTCAGGGCTGTCATCGCGATGAACACCAGATACATCAGGTTGATCATCTTCTGACGGGGCGAGTTGGGATTATTTGATATTCCTGCCATAGTTTTCTACCTTCCTTCTGTTAACACCTTGTTATCTGCCTGCCTGTCCGGGCATGGTCTGGTTATAAACCGGTTGTTGATAGGGATTTCCGGCCATCGGTTGTCCATACGGCTGTTGCGGATAGGTCGGTTGCTGATAGGCAGCCTGCGGCTGGACGGGTGCCTGTGGCTGCACCGGAGCTTGCGGTTGGGTGTGCTGATAGCCCATATTGACCGTCATGGCCTGCAACAGACGGGCATAGACCTGGTTCAACTCAGACAACTGACGCGTCATCTTCTCGGTCTCGTTCCGGAAGACGGAACTATCCACCACCGATCCATCGTACATCTCTCGGATCCGGCTCAAACCGCCATTGATGTGCTCGATCGATTCGATTTGTGAACTGATGCTCTTCAGCTGGATCTCATAGATGGTATTCAGACCGGCAATGTTGCGGTTCAGCAACTCCATCTGCTGTACATACCCCCGTGAGTTCTGATTGATACCGTCGGAATTGTCGGTAATGCTCTTATAGGAATTCAACAGGGTATCGGATACGTTCGTCAACGAGTTGGTCACCTGACTGAAACGTTCCATGTGGGCCGACATGTCGGTCAACTGCTCCAGGTACTTTTGGGTGGCCTCGGTCAGTTCGGCCATCTTCGAAATCTGCTCGGCCGCACCACTCAACTTCTTGATGCTGTCAGACAGATTCTTCGTATCCTCTTCCGTCACATTCAAGGTACCGGCTATGTTCAAGCTACCGCCACCGGACAACGAAACACCTTGCATACCGGCTTGACGAGCCGCTGCGGCCACATCCGCATGGATAGCCGGTTCCGACTCTACCGCTGCATTGTTGCCCGATCCCGAGAAGTCGGGACGGTCCATGGGGTTGCGTGACTTCAACACCGGAAACACATCTTCCCAATGATACTCGTTCGAAGGATGCTCGAATGCAGAGATGAAGAACACCAATGATTCCGTGATCATCGCTACAAACAGAATCTGATTGGCATACGGCAGGTGCAGCAATTTGAACAAAGCACCCAACACCACAATGGAGGCTCCCCAACTGTAGAGGAAGTTCAACGTCCGTTTTCCCTTCTCGCTGGAAAGGAACATCTCCAGAATATTCTTATATCTTCTATACTTCTTACCCATGGTTTTATACTATCTTGTCTCGTTACTATTCATGATTATTTTTTGCCTTTCGACCGAGAAAAACCGATCTGTGTGCGTGCACAACGGAAGCCGATGTAGGATCGGGTCTCGTTCTGATATTCAAAGGTGCGCATATCCGAGCGGATAAACTGCTGCACATCTTTCCAAGAGCCCCCTCGAACCACCTTCTTCTTCATGGCATAGGGATCATTCTTGGCCGCATTGTAAATCAGTTCGGGATTCATATCACTGGTTTGTGAGGGACCCGATTCAGAATAGGAATCCAGGGTCCATTCGGCCACGTTACCGGCCATATCGAACAAACCGAACTCATTCGGGGAGAAGGAGCCGACACGGGACGTGATCAAGTGGCCATCTTCGGTATAATTCCCCTTGCCCGGCTTGAAGTTGCCCAAGAAGCAACCCTTACCGTTCTGCAGGCCGTCCCCGTCCCACGGGAACTTACGCTCGTTCTTACCCACACGGGCTGCATATTCCCATTCGCCTTCGGTAGGCAGACGGAACGGCTCGATGGATTGGCCGGCAGGCAGGCTCAACGACTCTTTGTAGAGATTGGTCCGCCAGATACAGAAGGCCATTGCCTGCTCCCACGAAACACCCACCACCGGATAGTCATCATAACCGGGATGATTGAAATACATACGCATGTAGGGCTCGTTGTAGGCATTGTTGAAGTCATTGACCCAACAGTTTTCATCGGGATAGATATTCACGATGCGTGTGTTCAGGAAATCCCATTCGCTACTCAACTGACGGGTAATGGTCTCGTTGATGATCCGTCCCTCCTCATCGATATAGGCGGTATCCTTGGAAATCATCACCACTTCGTTCGGATCGACCTGCACATCCGTATTCCGGTTGCGGTCTTCCGGATTGAGCTGGTGTTTGCGAAGAGCGGCCGAGGTATAGTCGTACCACTCATATTTATAGATCATCTGTTTGGGATCCAATTTCTTTTCGCCCGTAATCGGATTGGTATAATAGACACTCTCTATGGCACGAAGTTCATCCTCGTTGGCCCGTTTCCAAGGGATCGGACGGTTCCAGTCCAAGTGGGGAGTCACCGGTTCGCCATATTTGTCTTCTGTAATCTTGAAGAGGTCATTGCCGCCATAAGCCGGGTCGGCCAGACGCTCACGAATAATGGAGTCGCGCACCCAATAGACGAACTGACGATATTTGGCATTCGTCACCTCCGTCTGATCCATCCAAAAGGCATCAAACGAAACGCCTTTGGTCTCCGGCATGATGCCCCACAACGAATCCTTATCGGACGGACCCATCTCAAAAGCCCCTCGTTTGATCAGAACCATCCCATAGGGAGCCGGTTCATTAAACGCAACAGTTCTTGCTCCTGTCACCTCCCCTCCGGCATTCCGCAAGGATTTACCGCAAGAGGACAACAGGGCAATGACCACCAGTGCTACTAATGCTTTTCTCATATACTACATTATAATATACGTACACTTTTATGTCTATTATTTCCCGTCTTCGTCTTATGAAGTTTCAGGTTGTACGTCACCATCAACTCATGACTGCCTGCTCCAAACTTACCTAATTGCGTTGTCGCGAAATCAAAGGCGTATCCCAACTGGAAACGTCCGATCTTGGCTCCAAACAGCAGAGCCACCGATTCGCCTATCCGCCAAGCCAATCCACCATTGAACATCTTGTTGTATTCCAACCGAGCGGTCACATCCGCATGCCAACTGGTTTTCGCATCTGTCATAAAGAACAAAGAGGGCTGTAATTCAAATAACGGATTGTTGAGCGCAATATTGTATCCACCCATGAAATTATACATGCTTCCGATGTAAAAATAGGCATTTTCTTCCAATCGCATCTCCGGTTGGGTCAAATGGGTAGCGGCCAGACCGACGTACCAGTTCTTCCGCTGGTAGAAGAGACCGAAGTTGACGTCGAAACCGGTTCCGCTGACGGCCGTGGTCGGAATGGCATTGTCTTCGCCTGCCTTCACAAAGTATTCGGCCGCATCGGGAATATACACTTTCGTTCCGTCGAACGACTCGTTGACCAATCCCACTTGCAAACCGCCACTCAACACTCCCCCCAACAGTTTCTGCTTGTAGGCATACTGCAAGGCCACATGCGTATTCAGGAACAGACCGGCCGCATCCACATAGACCACAGCCCCGACGCCATGTTGCGTCTTGCCCAAGGTCAGCGGCATCTCGCCCGTGACAAAGAAGGATTTGGGTGCCCCTTGCACACCGATCCACTCCACACGGGTGATGGCCAAGAGGTTCAGGTTTTCCGTCGATCCCGCATAAGCCGGATTATAATAGTTTTTGGCCATGTAATATTGGGCAAAACGGGTGTCGTACTGAGCCAGTCCCGGACTGACCCAACCCCACAACAGTCCGGCCAAGAGGGCCATGATATGTAGAATCCGATTCTTCATGCTTCTATAACGCACCCGTCTTTGAATTATTATATAAAAAGGAAACGAGGTGGCATACTTTTCGGTACACACCTCGTTTCTTATGCTCTCATTCAACGAAACGTCAAAAATCGTTCTTTAATACTCCTCTTCGTCAAAGAAGAAATCCTCTTTGCTGGGATAATCAGGCCAAATATCTTCCATACATTCATATATTTCGCCCTCATCTTCCATCTCTTGCAAATTCTCAATCACCTCCAGAGGGGCTCCGGAACGTTGCGCATAATCGATCAACTCATCCTTGGTCGCAGGCCAAGGGGCGTCTTCCAGTTTAGAAGCTAACTCCAATGTCCAATACATAGCTATCAAAGTATTAATAACCGTCAAACGGTCAGGTTCACATTAATTTCGCGCAAAAATATAATAATATTCTCTACTGGCAAGTAGAATCCCAGATTATTTCTGTTCCATTATTCTTCAAACACTCTTTTCGTGCCAAAACGAACAGATAATCAGACAATCGGTTTACAAATATCAAAACAGGCTCCTCCACCGAAGCGGTTTCAGCCAAGCGGTAGATCTGCCGTTCGGCCCGCCGGCAAACCGTCCGGCAGACATGGGCCAAGGAGGCTGACCGGCATCCTCCCGGCAACACAAAGGCACGCATCTTGGGCAACGTGCTGTCGAGCCGGTCGATCTCCCGTTCGATATGGGTAATGCTTTCGGGGGTGACCCGACTTTCAATCTTCAAGTCCGTTGTCTCCTGATCCGTAGCCAAATAGGAGCCAATGGTAAACAACTTGTGTTGGACAAAGGACAAGAACGACTGATCGGCCTCATCGTCAATCGAGGTGATCAGCAAGCCAATAAAGGAGTTCAACTCGTCGATCGTTCCGTACGACTCGATCCGTTGATGGGCTTTCGACACGCGTTGACCCCCTACCAATGAGGTGGTTCCCTTGTCACCCGTGCCTGTATAAATACGACTCTTTTCCATCTTTAGAAATAGACTTTATAATCTTTTTTATGCAATTTATTTCGGAATATCAGAATCCCCAACGAATAGAGATCCAACGTGACAGTCACATCCGGATGCAAACAGACATCGCGCCAGAAAGCACGCATCTTCCCGCTCTCTTTGATCCCTTCAAACACAAATACGGTATTGTCGTGTGCATATTTCGCACAGGCATTGAAAAGCTCCAGATTGTGTTCCTGCTCGTAAAGGGTATTGAAAAAAACGAAATCTACCGATCCCAAATCCTGCAAGGCCTGCGGCAACAGAGAGGCATAGCTGCCCACCCGCAAATCAATCGGATTGTGTGCGGCCTGTTCAAACACCCTTTTCGAAATCCTGCCGAACTCCGGGACGGTTTCGAGCGCAATGCATCGCAACCCGGCGGCATAGGAGGTCAGGTAGAGCGTCGAGAGCCCCATCGTAGGTCCCAACTGCAGAATGTTCTGACTCTTGAAATAGTTGACCAACCGGAACAGCAAGGCACCATGCTTCGGATGGATAGCTTCACGACGCACGATTTCTCCCAATGTCCGGCTCCGCAACTTGTTCCTGTTCTGGCGATCGGCATAGGTTATCTGATCGGTACAGAAAAGCATCTTCTTCCGCAACAATTCAATATCCTGGAAACTGTAATAGGGACATTTTTCCTCGATGACCTTCGTGATCAGGTCAAACACAAAAGGCGAATGGACCCCAAATCCTTTCCGATAACGGATGCTCCGGTACAAGAGCACACTTTTCCTCCATGTATTAGCTTTCGGTATAAATCGCATTTTCAATCATCTTTTGTACGCAAAGGAAACAATTTATCACGAATTATCATAGCACAATGACACGAATATTTGATACACAGAAAAATTTTAGCCAGATTCTCCGAATTATTCAGAAATCTTCCATACATTTGTCACTGTATTTTTATAGAACCGCAAGATAGATGAAAACATTAGTTCATACAGATCGGGAATTTGTGGAGCAAGTGATCCGCAAATGTGATGTATGCTTTGTCGGAATGGCTGATACCGATGGTACACCCTACGTACTGCCGATGAATTTTGGCTATGAGGATGGGACGATCTACCTCCATTCTGCCCAGACAGGACGGAGCATTTCGATTTTGGAGCGCAATCCCAAAGCGTGTATCACGTTCAGTTGCGATCATCAGCTTGTCTATCAACATCCGAATGTGGCTTGTAGCTACCGGTGGAAAGCCAAGAGTGTCATCTGTGAAGGAGTGGTCTCCTTCGTGGAGGATCCGGCTGAAAAGGAGGAGGCGCTGCACATTCTGATGGGACAATATTGCGACAAGTCATTCCGTTTCAGCAAACCCGCTGTTGACAACGTGAAAATCTGGAAGATGCCAATCGATCAAATCGCTTGTAAAGAGTTTGGAGCACCCCACAAATGATGAAAGACGACATCTTACAGGATACCGTCACGAAACTCGCAGACGAGGATTCCTATAAACAGTTGTTTCATGCCTACCGGGACGAAGAGTCTCTTCCTTCCGGTGAAGCGTTGAAAGAGATAGTTGATTTATGTCGGGCTATTCTCTTTCCGGGCTACTATGGTCCTACCCGAATCAGCCGGCAGACCATCCGTTTTCATACGGGTGTCCTGGTCTCCCAGCTGCATGACCGACTGACGCACGAGATCCATGCCGGGCTCTGCTTTGCAGACACACCCGACAGTGAGACGTCTGAACAGACGCGCCTGTTGCAGGCACAACAGCTTTCGGAGGCCTTCATTGCCGCCTTGCCCGAGATACGTCGGCTGTTGGCTACCGATGCGGAGGCCACCTTCGACGGAGATCCAGCCGCCCAGAACCTCAGCGAAGTGATCTTTTGCTACCCAGGATTCCGGGCCATCAGCAACCATCGCATTGCCCATCAGTTGTATGTCTTGGGGGTTCCCTTCATCCCTCGGATGATTGCCGAGATGGCTCACTCCGAAACAGGCATTGACATCCATCCGGGTGCCGTCATCGGCCACCACTTCTCCATCGACCACGGAACCGGTACCGTCATTGGCGAGACCAGCCGGATCGGGCATCATGTCCGCATCTTCCAAGGAGTCAGCTTGGCGGGAGAGAAACTGCCTCCCGACGAAAATGGCAATACCATTCGCGGTGTTGACCGGCATCCGATTCTGGAGGATTATGTCACCATTTATTCCAATTCGACCTTGATCGGCAAGATCCGCATTGGCCAAGGAGCCACCATTTGTGGAAACGTCTGGTTGGCAAACGATGTCCCGGCAGGGGAGGTCATCACGCAAAAAAGCAATCTGATTAATAAATTATAATACGAATCATCAATAAAACAATGGAAAAAACAGCAGACGCCCAGATGCCTACTGTAGGCAGCCAATCCCCCACTTTTGAAATGGTGGCAAAAACCCTCTATGGGTTGGAAGATGTGTTGGCCGGCGAGTTGACGGCATTAGGCGCGAACGACATCCAAATCGGTCGTCGCATGGTCTCCTTCACAGGAGATAAAGAGTTGTTATACAGAGCCAACTTTTCACTCCGTACGGCACTCCGTATCTTGAAACCGATCTATCATTTCAAGGCCAAAGATGCAGACACGGTTTATAAAGAGGTCAAAAAGGTCGAGTGGGAAAAATACATCACCTTGGACAAGACCTTTGCCATCGATTCTGTCATTTACTCGGAGGACTTTAACCACTCCAAGTTCGTGGCTTATCGGACCAAAGATGCCATCGTTGACTACTTCATCGAGAAGTATCAAAAACGTCCGTCGGTACGTGTCAGCAACCCGGACCTATACATTAATATACATATCTCTCACAACGAGTGTACACTCTCCATCGACAGCTCCGGTGAGTCCTTGCACAAACGAGGCTATCGGATCGATCAGACCGAAGCACCTCTAAACGAAGTGCTCGCGGCCGGCATGATCCTGAAAACGGGCTGGAAGGGCGAATCCAATTTTGTGGATCCGATGTGTGGATCGGGTACACTGCTGATCGAGGCGGCCATGATTGCCTTGAACATCGCTCCGGGCGTTCATCGCAAGTCGTTTGCTTTCCAGAAATGGATCGACTATGACGAAGAACTCTTCTCCCACATCTACAACGATGACAGCCAGGAACGTACCTTTGCATTCAAATGCTACGGTTCGGATATTTCCCAGCAGGCGATCGAGATTGCCCAAGCCAATATCCGCAGTGCCGGATTGGTCAAGTACATCGATCTGAAAGTATTGCCGTTCCAGCAATATACGGAAGCCCCCCAACCGGGTATCCTGGTGATGAATCCCCCCTATGGCGAACGCATCTCGTCACGCGATCTATTGGGACTCTACAACATGATTGGCGAACGGCTGAAGCATGTCTTCACCGGTTATCAGGCTTGGATTATTAGCTACAAAGACGAATGTTTCGACAAGATCGGATTGCGTCCCAGCGAACGGATGAAACTGATGAACGGTTCGTTGGAATGCGAGTATCGTTGTTACGAGCTGTTTGAAGGGAAGAACAAAGACTTCAAGAAGGCTCAGCACGAAGGGGGCGAAGAGGCACGTCCGAAAGCTCCCCGCTCTGAATTTCACGACAAGAAGGAGAACCGGAAACCGGACTTCCGCAAAGGCAAGGTGGACAAACCGGAACGTCGGTTTGCCGCAGCCCATCGGGAGGATGATGACGAACGTCCGTACGGTGGCCGTCGTTCGCTGAATGATGAAAAACGCCCCAACAAGATGCGGTATCGCGATGGTGGCGATTCGAAACGTTCATTCAAGAAACCTTATAAACGGAAAGGATGGGAGGATTATGATGAAGATTAAACAGTATTGGGTGGCCTGCCTCTGTGCAGTCGCCCTTCCTCTGACATTGATGGCACAAGAGAAGACATTTACACTACAGGACCTCATTCCGGGTGGAAAGAACTACAGCCGTTTCCAGCCGAAGAGCATCCGTCAACTGCAATGGTTGGGCGATACCTACCTGTATGCGAAAGGAGACAGTCTGTTGCAAGGGATCCTGCCGAAAGGCCATGAGCAGGTGGTGCTGACGCGCGAAGGCTTGAACGGCATGTTGCAAGCGGCTGGTCGGGAGAGTGTGGGCTCACTGCCCAATTTCTCCGTGGTGAATCCCAGCAAAAAGCAGTTGGCTTTCAACAGCAAAGGTCATCGGATTCATGTAGATCTGGAGACCCAGCAGGTGGTGGCTGACTATGCCATGCCCACGAAAGGGGCCAATTGGGACTTCTGTGCAGCCAATGGCTATTTGGCTTATACCGAAGGACAGAATTTGCACATCTTGTCGCCCGATAACCAGACAAAAGCGGTTACCAACGAGACGGCAGAAGGCATCGTGGTGGGACAGGCCGTCCATCAACGGGAATTCGGTATCTACAAAGGGACCTTCTGGTCTCCCTTAGGATCGGCCTTGGCCTTTTATCGGATGGATGAAAGCATGGTGACGGCCTATCCGCTGGTCAACATCGATGCCCGTTGTGCCGAATATGTACCGCATAAGTATCCGATGGCAGGCATGAAGAGCCACCATGTGACCGTGGGGGTCTATCATGTGGCAACGGGTAAAACCATCTATTTGAAGACGGGACTGCCCAAGGAGAAATACCTGACCAACATCAGTTGGAGCCCGGACGAAAAGAGCATCTACATTGCCGAACTGAACCGGGACCAGAACGATATGCACCTGGTCCGCTATTCAGCCGAAACGGGCGAGAAGGAACTGGAACTCTTTTCTGAACAGGATGCACACTATGTAGAGCCTCAACACCCCTTGTTGTTTGTTCCGGGTCAACCGGACCAGTTCATCTGGCAGAGCGAACGGGACGGATACAACCATCTCTACCTCTATAACACGAACGGCCAGTTGCTGAAACAGTTGACCAAGGGGCCCTGGGTCGTTCAGCAGGTATTGGGCTTCGATGCACAAGGCAAGTCGCTCTTTTTCTCATCGACAAAACCAGCTGCCGAAAGCAATCGTACCGAGGGAGATGCCCTCTATGTAGGAACGTCACGAGTGGATCTGAAGCAGGGACGGTGCGAAGAGGTGACCTTCAGCCAGGGTGTCAAAGGTGTACACCGGACCCAATTGAGTGGAAGCGGCCGTTACCTGATAGACACTTACTCGGACCCACAGACCCCACGTACGATCACGTTGATTGATGCCCAAAAGAAGAAAGAATTGCAGACCCTGCTGACAGCTAAGAATCCGTATGAAGGCTATGCCATGCCGGATGTGGAGACAGGCACATTGACAGCAGCCGACGGTCAAACAGCTTTGAACTATTTTTTGGTGAAACCGACCCATTTTGATCCGTCGAAACGTTATCCGGCCATCGTCTATGTCTATGGCGGACCCCATGCCCAATTGGTCAATGGCGGCTGGATGCAAGGCGTCAGCGGCTGGGACATCTACATGGCACAACGGGGCTATGTCATCTTTACGTTGGACAGCCGTGGATCAGCCAACCGAGGCCATGCGTTTGAAAGTGTCATCCATCGCAACTTGGGTGTCCATGAGATGGAAGACCAAGTCAAGGGTGTCGAATACTTGAAATCGTTGCCGTTTGTGGATGGCGAACGGATTGGTGTCCATGGCTGGAGCTATGGTGGCTTCATGACCACCAACCTGATCTGCAGCTATCCGGATCTGTTCAAAGTAGGTGTGGCTGGCGGTCCGGTCATCGACTGGAGCAATTATGAGATTATGTATGGCGAACGCTACATGGATCGCCCGCAAGATAACGAAGAGGGTTACAAGCAAGCCAACTTGAAGTTGAAAGCCAAGAACTTGAAAGGACGCTTGCTGCTGATTCATGGTGACATTGACCCTGTGGTGGTCTGGCAACATAGTTTGGGATTCTTGAAAGCCTGTGTGGAGGCCAACACCTATCCGGACTACATGGTCTATCCGCGTCATGAGCACAATGTCATCGGCAAAGACCGGCCTCATCTGCATGAGACCATCACCCGTTATTTTGATGATCATTTGAAATAAATACAAAACGAAGCAATATGAATATCTTATTATTAGGTTCAGGTGGTCGCGAACATGCCATTGCCTGGAAAATCGCCCAGAGTCCGAAAGTGGATCAGCTGTTCATCGCACCGGGAAATGCCGGTACAGCCCTGACAGGGACCAACATCAACATCAAAGCCGATGATTTCGAGGCGATCAAAGCCTTTGTCTTGGCCAACCAGATCGATATGGTCGTTGTGGGTCCGGAAGATCCGTTGGTGAAAGGTGTCTATGACTTCTTCAAACAGGATCCGGCATTGGCTGCTGTCCCGGTGATCGGCCCCAGCAAACAGGGTGCCCAATTGGAGGGTAGCAAAAACTTTGCCAAAGGATTCATGATGCGTCATCAGATCCCGACAGCCCGCTACAAGAGTATTTCGGCCGAGAACCTGGAAGAGGGACTCGCCTTTTTGGAGAGTCTGCAGGCTCCCTATGTCTTGAAAGCGGATGGATTGGCAGCCGGAAAGGGTGTCTTGATCATCGACAACCTGGAAGAGGCCAAACGCGAACTGTCCGACATGTTGCAGGGCATGTTTGGCGATGCCAGCAAGACCGTTGTGATCGAAGAGTTCTTGGACGGTATCGAATGTTCCGTCTTTGTCATGACAGATGGCAAAAGCTACAAAGTATTGCCGGTGGCCAAAGACTACAAACGCATTGGAGAGGGAAATGTGGGCTTGAATACCGGTGGTATGGGTGCCGTTTCTCCGGTTCCGTTTGCAGACGAGACCTTTATGCAGAAGGTAGATGAACGCATCATCCGTCCGACGATCAAAGGACTGCAGGCTGAACAGCTCGATTACAAAGGATTCATCTTCTTGGGCTTGATCAATGTAAAGGGTGAACCGATGGTGATCGAATACAACTGCCGTATGGGTGACCCGGAAACTGAAGTAGTGATGTTACGCATCCAGAGCGACCTGGTCGAACTACTGGAAGGCATCGCTCAGGAGAATCTGGCAGAACGTGTGCTGACAGAAGACCCGCGTGCAGCTGTAACGGTTATGTTGGTGAGCGGTGGCTATCCCGAAGCCTATGAGAAGGGAAAAGTCATCTCTGGACTGGATCAGATTGGTGCAGACAACATTCTGTTCCATGCCGGAACCAAATCGGCCGACGGTCAGATCTTGACCAATGGTGGACGTGTCATTGCCATCAGCTCCTATGGTGCTACCAAGGAAGAGGCCTTGCAACGTTCGTTTGCCGGTGCACAAACGATTCATTTTGACAAGATGTATTTTAGAAGCGATATCGGATTCGATCTCTAATGTACACTTCACACCGAAATACCCTCGCCTCGCCGCTCATCTGCTGTTACATGCTGGTGGGCTGCTTGGCGTGTTGGGTAAAAGGATACATGGACTCGGTCGGCTTTCCAGTCTATGGAGAGGTCATGGCGCCACCCCTGTGGAACAGTATCTGTGGAGCCTTGACAGGCAAAGGCGTAACCTACCTCTTGGGTTGCCTACTCATGTCGGGGGGTGCCTTCCTGCTCCATCGGGCCAACTATACGTTGATGCTGATCCGGGAAAAGACACTGCTTCCGTTCTTTTTCTATCTATTGCTGATCAGTGCCAACCCCGACTTCATGCCGGTCAAATCCACTTCGGTCGGTGTTTTCTGCTTAGTCTTGTCGATCTATCAGCTCTTTCTCTCCTATCACGACGAGGAGGCTGTCGATAAGATCTACAACGCATCCTTGATTTTAGCGGTAGGGAGTCTGCTCTGGACACCTCTGCTGTTGTTCATCCCCCTCTACTGGTGGGGCATGTACAATTTCCGTTCGATGAGTCCCCGGACCTTCTGTGCTTCGTTGTTAGGAGTGGCAACCGTCTATTGGTTCTTGACCGGCTGGTGTCTTTGGATTGGCGATTTCAGCATCTTGACGGTCCCTTTCTCATCCCTCACCAAAATCCATCTTATCTCCCATCATGACTCCGATTGGGTGAAGAATATCGGAGCCATCTACCTCTTTGTGCTGACGCTCCTGGCCTCCGCCAACATCCTCCGGCATGAGTATGAAGACAACCTGCGGACACGACAGTTCCTCTATTTTCTGATTCTGCTCTCCATCTGGACCTTTACCCTCTATGCACTCTACTATGATCCCTATTCAGATGAATTGCTCGAACTGGTCTGCATGCCTGTCTCCATTCTGTTAGCCCATTTCTTTACGGTATGTAGGGGGAAAGTGATGGTCTATCTGTTTCATTTCACGGTACTTTTTTATCTATCATCCTCGTTTGTGCGTCTATGGAATTTCTGATTGAATTTGGTTATATTGGCGTCTTCATTGCCTCCTTTTTGGCTGCTACGGTCTTGCCATTCAGCAGTGAGGTGGTATTGACAGGTGTCTTGTTGGCTGGGGCGGGCTATTGGCCTTGCATGATAGCAGCCACCCTGGGAAACTTCTTGGGAGGCATGAGCTGTTATGGATTGGGATTGTTGGGCAAGACCGAATGGATCGAGAAATACTTGAAACTGGATGCCACCAAACTGCAGAAGGTGCAGGACTGGATCCAAAATAAAGGTTCTTGGATGGGCTTCTTTGTCTTCTTACCCGGCATTGGCGACTTCATTGCCGTAGCCTTAGGCTTCCTGCGGGCCAATGTCTGGATTGTGGCCATCTCTATGTTGCTGGGCAAAGCCATTCGTTATTGGGTTTGGATGGAGTTTGTTTACAAGATACAAGATCTTCTATAAGTTATAATCCGACAGAAATCACTAATTTTGTCCCCATTGTTTTTAGGAAAGATTAATTAGTTCAAACAAAATGAGGACAAACAGATTCATTTTACCATTACTCTTGTTGTGCCTATTCACAGCCTGTTCGACACAACGCGACCTGCGCCCCACCGCTTCTACAACACGGGAGGCCAAGCGAGAGTTCCGAGGGGCTTGGATTCAGACCGCCTTTCAAGGTGAATACAAGAGTATGTCACCAGCGGTCATGCGAAAGACATTCATCAAACGACTCGATTTCTTACAACAATGTGGCATCAACGCCATTGTGTTTCAGGTACGGCCCGAAGCGGATGCCTTTTATGCCTCCAAATTAGAGCCCTGGAGCCGTTTCTTGACCGGAACACAGGGACAAGCACCTGCCGGTCGTTTTGACCCGATGGCCTTTCTGATTGAAGAGTGCCATAAACGAAACATGGAGTTTCATGCCTGGCTCAACCCCTACCGGGCCCGCATGGGTAGCGAAACCGATTTAGCCTCGAACCACATCTACTTCAAGCATCCCGAGTGGTTTGTCACCTACAACAAGCAGCTGTTGTTCGACCCGGGCCTGCCCGCCTGCCGCCAGTTCATTTGCAAAGTTGTTCAGGATATTGTCTCCCGTTATGATGTGGATGCCATTCACATGGATGACTATTTCTACCCCTATCCCGTAGGAGGAATGCCCTTCCCGGACGATCAGAGTTTCCGGAAGTATGGACGCGCCCAAGGCTTTACCGAGGCACAGCGGGGTGATTGGAGACGAGAGAATGTCAACAAGTTGGTGAAAGAGATCAAGCAGACCATCCTGCGTACCAAACCATGGGTACGTTTTGGCATCAGTCCCTTTGGCATCTACCGGAACAAGAAAAGTACACCCGATGGTTCCGGCAGTGATACCCATGGATTGCAAAACTACGATGATCTTTATGCAGACGTGCTCAAGTGGGTTCGCGAAGGGTGGATCGACTACAATATACCCCAGATCTATTGGGAGATTGGTCACTCGGCAGCCGATTACATCACCTTGATCAAATGGTGGAATCAACATGCCGAAGGGGGACACCTCTACATCGGTCAGGATGTTGCCCGGACCATGAAAGCCCAGCAATTGACACGGAAAATGAAATATGAACGGGCCTTGTCGCATGTGGAAGGCAACTGCTTTTGGCCGGCCAATGAGATTCTTTGGAACAATGGGGGTGTAGCCGACAGTTTGCTGCAACACTACCATCGTCATCCAGCCTTGATCCCAGCCTATACACATCTGCATGACCGGGCACCCAAAGAGGTCAAGAAGCTAAAAGCGGAATGGACACCGGAGGGTTACATCCTGCATTGGCAAGCGGAACAGGATCCGACCAATCCGGAATTGGCGAACTACTTTGTCATCTATCGGTTTGAGCTAGGGGAACAGGTCGATCTGCGTGATCCGGCCCACATCGTAGCCATCACCCGCAACCGTTTCTATGCGTTGCCTTATGAAAAGGGAAGAATCAAATATCGGTACGTGGTGACAGCCGTTGACAGATTCCACAACGAGAGTCAGAAGGGAACCAGCAAACGGGTGAAGCTCTAACGGGCAGAATCCTCTTCTGCCGGTTCTGTCTTGACAGGTTTCACCTCAATATCCAACTGGTCGGTCAGCACATCGATGAAGAGCCGCTGTGGTGTCCCATAGTAATTGCACAACTCACCGACCAAGACCAACTTGGCACGTTTCATCCAATTCCGATAGGGAATCGTTTTCCGATAGGGGATGGAACGTGCATAGTTGGGATCATTCTCCAAGACGGCATAGGCCCCCTCATCCGCCTCAGCCTTGCCTTTCAAAGCCAACGAGCGACGATACATCTTCGCCTTGTTCGCTCCATTGATGACAATCGGGGAAAGCAGCAACGAATCCTTCTCGCCTCTCAGCAGCGGGATAAGTGTCAAGGTCTCATAGCGGCCAATCTCCAGATTTTTGAATTCCACGGAGAAATCCAGTTTCAAGGACTTTCCCCGCAATTCGACACGGTTCGACTTGACTGTCACCTGACCTTGCTGGTAAACCGGATTAAAATACTGGGCCACGGCTGAAGTGGCCAAACTGATCCAAAGCAAACAAATAACCCATATTCTCATATTCGACAACTCATTTAATGATGTAAACAATAGCGATGGAGGCCTTGCACAAGCCAAAGTAGTTATTCTTGTACTTGCCTAAATAGAGATGATCCGCAAAATTGTATTTGTCATATTTTAAATAGGTATAACCCACACCGGCCGAGATATCCAGGTTCCAACGTGGAGTCAGGTAAAGTTGATAACCATACGAGAGTCCCACTCCATAGGCTTTACCATCGTAGGCATAATCCTTTTTCATCCCCAACGGCCAAACAACACCCTGCATATCATAGTCCATATAGAGTCCGTTCAGACCGAGGTAGTGTCCATTGAAACATTCGAAGAGCCAATAACGCACTTCCGGCTGCACATCCCAGTGTTTCCAGGACTTTTTGTTGATCGTCCAGCCATTGAATTCGCCCGAGACATCCACAGAGACCTGTTTGTGAAGTGCCAATTCCACACCAACATGGGGCGTCAGGGTAGCATCGGACAACAGATTGGATTTGACCGCAACCGTTTGGGACCGTACCTGTGAAAGGGAGGCCAAACAACATACCATAATCATGATCAGTTTATACATCTTGCTCATCTTGCTTTTAAGAACGTTAGGATTATGTTTGCAAACATACAAAAAAGAAGGAAAATAGACGATACGGAAACAGGAAAAATACCCCTTTTTCATATGAAGTAAGTTAAAACAGGGCATATATACGAATGTACGCACATACATTAATATATATAAGGAAAAGGGTTATGCACGTCCCTATCTGACTGATCCTCGGAAGTTCTATCAGATTGGCGTGAACTTTTCCTCAGAAACGGGTACCATGCAGGGTTTTGTGCAAGAAGTGGGAAAGTAGGGGATTGTCTATTCTACCCTAACGGGGCAAAAACCTTGTTGTTACCCAACAGAAATAAAAAAGGAGCAAATAGATAACCTATTTGCTCCTTTAGTCGGGATGAGAAGACTCGAACTTCCGACCTCCACGTCCCGAACGTGGCGCGCTAGCCAACTGTGCTACATCCCGTTAATCGTCTTTAGGATTATTTCCTTTTCGATTACGGGTGCAAATGTACGACATTTTTTTGAACTGGCAATAGTATTGGCCGTTTTTTTCAAAAAAAATCTGTTTTTATTCGTTTCAGCCTCGATATAGAAGGAAAAATGGGGTAATCCAAGGGTTCGTGTGAGCCGGAACAGGCTTGAACAAATTGACAATTGTTCCTATTTAAACCATTTTTGATGACAAAAAGATAGTGTTTACTCAACTTTTTCCTACTACTTTTGTTCTGTTGAAAATAAAAGATTGTTTGTTTATGTGCGTTGGTTATATTTCACAGATTATTGGACCAGTCGTGGATGTCCATTTTGAGAGTGAGAAACAGGAACAGCCTACATTGCCTCCCATCCACGATGCATTGAGCATTACCCGTTCAAACGGGAAACAGTTGATTGTCGAGGTGCAACAACATATTGGAGAGAATACCGTCCGAACGGTCGCGATGGACACCACGGATGGACTACGACGGGGACTGGAGGTTGTTCCCCTGGGAGGTCCCATCACAATGCCGATTGGCGCACAAGTCAAAGGGCGTTTGATGAATGTCGTAGGAGAGCCGATCGATGGATTGGCTTCCTTTGATAAGACAGGTGCCTTTCCGATTCATCGGGAGCCCCCCAAGTTTGACGAATTGACGACAACCCGGGAGGTTCTTTATACCGGTATCAAGGTCATAGATCTATTGGAGCCCTACAGTAAAGGAGGGAAAATCGGATTGTTCGGTGGTGCAGGTGTCGGCAAAACCGTCTTGATCATGGAATTGATCAACAATATTGCCAAAAAGAACAACGGCTTTTCTGTCTTTGCCGGTGTTGGCGAACGAACCCGTGAAGGGAATGATCTGTTGCGAGAGATGATCGAATCCGGAGTGATCCGCTACGGTGAAGCCTTCAAACAATGTATGGAGGCGGGCGAATGGGACCTGTCCAAAGTGGATCCGAACGAATTGGCCCAATCCCAAGCGACCTTGATCTTCGGGCAGATGAACGAACCGCCCGGAGCCCGTGCCTCAGTGGCACTGTCGGGACTGACCGTTGCGGAATCGTTCCGGGATACAGCCGGAAAGGGTCCGAAAGATATTCTTTTCTTTATCGACAACATTTTCCGTTTCACACAGGCTGGTTCCGAAGTATCGGCTCTGTTGGGACGATTGCCTTCTGCAGTAGGCTACCAGCCTACGTTGGCCACTGAGATGGGTGCCATGCAGGAGCGTATCACCTCAACCAAACAGGGATCGATCACCTCCGTACAGGCAGTCTATGTGCCGGCAGACGATTTGACAGACCCGGCACCTGCCACAACCTTTACCCATTTGGATGCGACAACCGTCTTGAGTCGGAAAATCACGGAGTTAGGTATTTATCCGGCCGTGGATCCCTTGGAATCCACCTCCCGTAGCCTGGATCCGTTGGTGGTCGGCCAAGAGCATTACGAGACGGCTCAACGAGTCAAACAGATCCTGCAACGCAACAAAGAGCTTCAGGACATCATCTCCATCTTAGGCATGGAGGAGTTGTCTGACGAAGACCGGACCCTTGTCAACCGGGCCCGTCGCGTACAACGATTCCTGTCTCAGCCCTTTGCCGTAGCCGAGCAGTTTACAGGTGTCCCGGGTGTCATGGTCCCCATCGAAGAGACCATCCGTGGTTTTCGGATGATCTTGGATGGAGAGGTGGATCAGTTGCCGGAACAGGCCTTCCTCAACGTGGGCACCATCGATGATGTGCTGGTCAAAGCGAAACAGTTGTCCGAACAAAGCAAGTGAGGCCATGGAACTTCAGATTCTATCACCGGAAGGATGCCTGTTTCAGGGAGAAGTCGATCAAGTCTCCTTCCCCGGACTGGAGGGGCGGTTCGAAGTATGGCCGGCTCATGCACCCTTAATTGCGGCATTGGATGAAGGCACGATTCGGTATCGTGCCGCAGGAAAAGAACAACAGCTACAGATAGCAAGCGGTATGGTCGAAGTCTTTCAAGACCAGCTTACGGTCTGCATGGAAACAGCAACAAATAGCTATGTGGAATAAATGGAAATATTGTCTATGTGTACTTCTCTTCGGGTGTAGCGGACTGCTTCGGATCGAAGCGGCTCCCTCGATTGATGTGCAGGAAATCGTCTTCTCGCATCTGAAAGATGCCTATACGTGGCACATCACCACCTGGAAGAAGCAGGAGATCAGCATCCCGTTGCCGATTCTGGTCCAAAACGAACAACGAGGTTGGGACTGTTTCCTCTCCTCTCGCCTACAACAGGGGGCTACCTATCATGGATATTATCTATCCCAAGCAGGCCCTTATGCCGGGAAGGTCGTGTATGACAACCCACAAGGCGAAGTGACGCGTCCCTTGGATCTCTCCATCACCAAGAATGTCGTGGGCATCTGGATCAGCAGTCTGGTCTTGGTCTCCATCGTCCTGTCAGTGGCCCATTGGTACAAGAAACACCCCCTGGAGGCACCGGGAGGTTGCGTCGGATTGGTCGAGACCTGTGTTCAATTTGTAGAGGAAGGGGTGATCCAGACCAATGTGGGTCCCGGTTATCGGGCGTATGCCCCCTACCTGCTGACCCTCTTCTTCTTTATCCTCCTGAACAACCTGATCGGATTGATCCCCATCTTTCCCGGTGGGGCCAATGTCACAGGCAACATCAGTGTCACCTTTGTCTTGGCACTGATCACCTTCGTGATTGTCAACCTATCAGGAAGCAAAACCTATTGGAAGGAGATCTTCTGGCCTGACACGCCCCTCTTCCTGAAATGTCCTGTGCCTATCATGCCCTTTGTCGAGCTGTTGGGTATCTTCACCAAGCCGTTCGCCTTGATGATCCGACTGTTTGCCAACATCATGGCAGGTCACACCATCATCTTAGGCTTGACCAGTCTGGTCTTTATTTCGGTCACGTTAGGTACGGCCATCAACAGTGCCATGAGCCTGGTATCGGTTCTCTTCTGTGTGTTCATGAATGGCATTGAACTATTGGTGGCTTTCATCCAAGCCTACGTATTTACGTTGTTGACTTCGGTGTATATCGGTTTGTCCAAGACGTAAGCGGATTCATCTATCATTAGAAATGTATCATTAAAATTTTATCGTTATGTTATCTACTATTTTATTACAAGCAGCAACTTTGAGTTTAGGACAATTGGGTGCCACGATCGGTGCGGGTATAGCCGTTTTGGGAGCCGCATGGGGTATTGGTAAAATCGGAGCCAATGCCATGGAATCGATCGGCCGGCAACCCTCTGCATCCGGCGAGATCCGTACGTCGATGATCATCATGGCTGCCTTGATCGAAGGTGTGGCCCTGTTTGCTATTGTCGTTTGTTTCCTGGCTCTGTTTCAATAATCAGAAAGGAGAAGTGCTATGTCGTTATTAACACCTGACAGCGGACTGGTCTTCTGGATGCTCCTCTCTTTCGGGATCGTCGTGGGAATCTTATGCAAATATGGATTCCCGGTGATCCTGCAGGCGGTGGAGACACGCAAGAACTACATAGCCCAATCGTTGGAGGCCGCCCGGGAAGCGCAAGTACAACGGGAACGGCTGCAAGCAACTGAAGCCGCTCTGCTTGCGCAAGCCAAGGAGCAACGGGAACAGTTGTTGCAAGAGGCACAACAGACCAGAGAACAGTTGATCCAAGAGGCACGCGAGCAGGCCCGCATCGAAGGACAACGGCAATTGGAAAAGGCCTTGCAACAGATTCAAGTGGAGAAACAGCAGGCCTTGCAATCGCTCCACGATGAAGTAGCCGACCTGGCCCTCCGTGTGGCAGAGGCCATCATCCGTCAACAGGTCGAAAAACCAGAGGTACAGCAGCAGATGATCAATCGGATGCTGGATGAAATGGTATCCACAAAAGCCTGATTCTATGGAGTATGGTATTTTATCAACACGTTATGCCCGGGCTTTGCTGGACTTTGCTCAGTCGAAAGGGGCGGAAAGTGTCGTTTACCAACAGATGCGTGCACTCACGGCACAATGGCGAGAGGTACCGCAGTTGCGAGAGGTGCTCAACGATCCATTGGTGCAAGAGGAGGTGAAACTTCATCTGTTGGTGCAAGCGATAGGTTCCCCTGTCTGTCCGGAACTGGAGCGGTTCTTCCGCCTGGTTCTCCGGCATAAGCGGGAAAACTATTTGGAGGTTATCGGGCTGATTTATGGAAAATTGTATCGGAAGCTGAAACGGATGATCCTGATCGACCTTTACACAGCCCAACCGGTAGAACCGGAGACCAAGAGACGTCTGCAAGAGTTGTTGCAGGTCAAGGTGGGGCTGCAGATCGAACTGGTCGAACATATCGATCCGGCTTTGATCGGAGGGTTCATCCTCCGTACCGATGGGGAACGTCTGGATGCCTCCATTGCCTCGCAACTCCGACGTTTCCGACAACAGTTGACATATCGAAATGATAAACAGATGTATAAGCAAGAGAAGTGAATATGACAGATCAGATAAAAGCAAGTGAAGTTTCAACCCTGTTACGGCAGGAGTTAGAGCAGATTCAGAACCAGATCCAACTGGAAGAGGTAGGCACGGTCCTGCAGGTAAGCGATGGCGTTGTCCGTATCTTCGGCTTGGACAAGGCCGAATCGAATGAACTGCTGGAGTTTGACAATGGCATGCAAGCCATTGTGATGAACCTCGAAGAGGATCATGTGGGAGCCGTTCTATTGGGACCGACTGCCGAAATAAAAGAGGGGGATACGGTCCGACGCACAGGCCGTATTGCCTCCATTCGTGTGGGAGAAGGGCTCATCGGACGTGTCATCAATCCCTTGGGTGAGCCGATTGATGGGCAAGGTCCCATCCTGGGGGCCGATTGTGAAATGCCGCTGGAACGGAAGGCGCCCGGTGTCATCTATCGTCAGCCTGTCAATGAACCGTTGCAGACAGGACTGAAGGCCATCGATGCGATGATTCCGATCGGACGTGGACAACGTGAGTTGATCATCGGTGATCGCCAGACAGGCAAGACATCCATCGCCATCGACACCATTCTGAACCAACGTTCCAATTTCGAGGCGGGTAAACCGGTCTATTGTATTTACGTGGCGATCGGCCAAAAAGGATCTACCGTGGCCACGCTGGTCAATACCCTGCGGGAGAAGGGAGCCATGGACTACACGTTGGTAGTCAGTGCGACCGCCTCTGATCCGGCTGCCATGCAGTATTTTGCACCCTTTGCAGGAGCCGCCATTGGGGAATACTTCCGGGATACGGGTCGGAATGCCTTGGTCGTGTATGATGACCTGTCGAAACAGGCAGTTGCCTATCGAGAGGTGTCGTTGATTCTGCGGAGGCCCTCCGGACGTGAAGCCTATCCGGGCGATATTTTCTACCTGCATTCGCGTCTGTTGGAACGGGCAGCCAAGATCATCAACCAGCCGGAGGTGGCAGCCCGGATGAATGATCTGCCAGCCAGCTTGCAAGGGAAAGTGAAAGGGGGAGGCTCGTTGACAGCCCTGCCCATCATTGAAACGCAAGCGGGTGATGTGTCAGCCTACATCCCGACGAATGTCATCTCCATTACGGACGGACAGATTTTCCTGGAGACAGATCTGTTTAACCAAGGTGTCCGGCCTGCCATCAATGTGGGTATATCGGTCTCGCGTGTCGGAGGAAATGCACAGATCAAGGCCATGAAAAAGGTGGCGGGTACCTTAAAAATCGATCAGGCACAATATCGTGAACTGGAATCCTTTACCAAGTTCGGAGGGGATATGGATCCCGTGACCGCCTTTACCATCGACAAAGGACGGAAGAACAGTCAACTGTTGATCCAACCGTTGTATCACCCAATGCCAGTCGAACAGGAGATTGCCATTCTCTATTGCGGGACACATGGCTTATTGAAGGATATTCCGGTGGAGCAGGTTGCCCATTTCGAGCAACAGTTCCTGCAACAGCTGCAGGAACAGCATGAGCAGGATGTCTTGCAGCCCCTCCGGGAAGGGATATGGAACGAGGCAGTGTGTCATCTGTTGGAACAAACGGCAGCTGCCGTATCTGCATACATGAAGGAGAATCAACCATGTCACTAAAAGAGATCAAAAATCGGATTGTTTCGGTCACCAGCACCCAGAAGATTACGTCGGCCATGAAACGGGTATCATCGGCCAAGTTACATCACCAGGAGGGTATGACATTACATCTGCAACCCTACGAACAGGCGATGGACCAAATGGCAAGACACCTGGTGGCGGACCGTAAAGGGATGGTATCGCCCCTATCACAACAGCGTCCGGTGCACCACCTAACCATCGTGGCTTTTTCGGCCAACAATGGTTTGTGCGGGTCATTCAATGCGAACATCATCAAGGAACTCACCAACCGGCTGGAGCGCTATCGACAGCAAGGCATCGAAGTCTCGGTCATTCCGATCGGCAAACAGGTCGAAGAGGAGATGCGCAAGGCTGGTTACCCGGTGGAGGTTTCCCGACAGCACTTGATTGACAAGCCCACGTATGCAGCCATGGCCCCGTTGGCCGATCTGTTGGCGGATCGCTTTCTCAAGGGTGAGACCGACAGAATAGAAATCCTGTATCACCACTTCAAGAATGCAGCCTCGCAGCCTATCCTATGGAGAGACTATCTGCCCATACCGGCGATCGCCCGTTCGAACGAACAGGATCCAACGCTCTTCACGGCCGATTGGATCCAAGAGCCTTCACCGGAACAGTTGCAGCGATGTTTCCTGCCCAAAGTATTACGGCTCAACCTCTATGCCATCCTGTTAGATACAACAACAGCCGAGCAGGCAGCTCGTGTCGTGGCCATGCAAACAGCCTGTGACAATGCCAATGAGTTGCTTCAGCAGTTGACACTCCAATACAACAAATCCCGCCAGCAAGCCATCACCAACGAGTTGATGGACATCATGGGCGGGAAAGAATCCTAAGAAAAAAGGCTTGAATCTCAATTGGAATTCAAGCCTTTTTCTTTGTAGCGAGACCCGGGATTGAACCGGGGACCTCATGATTATGAATCATGCGCTCTAACCAGCTGAGCTATCTCGCCATCGTTTTTCTTATTGACGGTGCAAAGGTATGGATTCTTTTTGAATCCGACAAACGTTTCGCCAACTTTTTTCTCAAAAAGACAAAAAAACAAGGAATAGGCAAACGTCTATTCCTTGTTTCTTATTCTGAATGAACAGGTGAATTACAGAACCAAATTCGGATCCTGAACCTTCACTTCCCAACCTAATGCGCTGGCTCCCAAAACGGCAGCATCGCTCTCTTTCAGTTGAGAAACCAACAACTTGGTCTTTCCTTCATACACCTTCAACATATTGGCATCCATGGCACGTTTGACCGGATCCATGATCAGATCACCAGCCTTTGTCAAACCACCGAAGAGGATAATTGCCTCCGGGCTGGAGAATGCGACGAAGTCAGCGAATGCCTCACCTAACATCTTACCCGTCATCTCGAAGATTTCGAGTGCCAACTTATCATTCTTCATGGCTGCATCATACACATCCTTCGACGTGATGTCAGCCGGATCGATCTCACGCAATACACTATCCTCCTTGCGGATTTCCATGAATTCGCGTGCTGTACGAGCCACACCTGTAGCTGAAGTATAAGCCTCCAAGCAACCCTGGCGACCGCAACCACACTGACGACCGTTGCGACGAACAATCACATGGCCCAACTCACCGGCAAAACCATCGTGACCATAAACCAACTGACCATTGATAACAATACCACTACCTACACCTGTACCCAAGGTAATCACGATGAAATCCTTCATACCACGAGCGGCACCATATGTCATCTCACCAATAGCTGCTGCATTCGCATCATTTGTCAAGGCAACAGGAATACCTCCTACCTTTTCGCTGATCAACTGAGCCAAAGGAATTTTACCTTTCCAGGGCAGGTTGGGAGCAAATTCAATGCAACCGTTGAAGTAGTTGCCGTTCGGTGCACCCACACCAATACCTTTGATCTTCTCAGGACCACCTACCTGATCGATAATCTGAGTCAGGCCTACACCTAACGCAGTTACATACTCTTCAATCTCGGCATATTTGCCTGTTTTGATTGAACCACTATACAAGACTGTTCCTCTTGCATCTACTACACCGAAAACCGTGTTGGTACCACCTATATCGATACCTACTACATAAGGTTTCTCCATGATTTTATATTTAGGATTAATAATGACATTTATGTATTACGTAGCAAATATAAGAGGATTATAAGAAATCGCCATACATTTGCCCCAAAATTTTCAAATTTCTTGCGATTAATTGTTCAAAGGCAGAATTTCGATCCAATAATCATCCGGATCATGAATAAAATAGAGCCCCATATCCACATTCTCAAAGCAGACGCATCCCATCGCCTGATGGTAACGACGTGCCTCCTCATAGTCGCCTCCCACACGGAAGCAGAGATGGCTCTCGTTGTCACCCAATTCGTATGCCTCCTGACGGTCCCGGAGCCAAGTCAATTCCAACAGGAACTGTCCCTGCTCATCGGTCAGATAGACCAACGTAAAAGAGCCGTCTGCAGCCTCTTTGCGATGATGCTCTGTCAAGCCCAATGCTTCGTGATAGAAGCGAATGCTACGATCCAAATCCAACACATTGATGTTGAAATGATCAAATCGTCCGATAACTTTCATTGTTTCTATACCTATTTATAATATATGTTCTACATACATACCCGGCTGAGACAGCAACCTGAACTGACACCGATGGGCATCGGCAATCGGTTGGAAGGCTCGAATCTCATCAGGCCGTTTCCAAAAATGCATCGGCACCAGCAGGTCCGGATGCAGACGCTCCACAAATTGGGCAGCTCCCCGCATGAAATCACTTCCCAAGCGGGGGTCTATCGGAAAGAGTGCCAAGTCGATGTGAGGGGTCTCACGTGCCAACAGCTCCAGTTCATGCAGGTACATTTTCTCCGCACCTGCCACCTCTTGTGGGGTCGATTCATCCTTCCAGTGCCAATTATTCAGATCGCCTGCATGAAACAGCACCTTGTCAGCCAGCGTCACCCGGAACGAAACACCCACATCGGTCGAACCAAAGGCCTTCACCTGCAACCGTTCATCCGCATAGGTGTCGCCCTGCTTCAGCCAATAGGCCTGGTCCTGTCGGGCCCGACGATGTTTCAAGATATCTTTCGAGAAGAGATACTGAATATCGGGCTTACGCTCCTTCCAAGATAACACCTCCGGATTGAAATGATCGGGATGGAAATGGGATGCCAAGACATACAACGGTCCCGGCCGGTTCAACAAGTGTTGCGTGACGTAACCGCCCGACGTCTTCCCATTCGTATCACGGAAGAAGTCGAAAAGCAGGCTAAAGCCATCCGTTTCGATGGAAAAGCCACTATGATAGATGTAGGTAAGTCGCATCTGCAAGCCTCCTTTTGATTAAAAAAGCCGTCCCAACCGATGTCAGGACGGCCTAACACTAATCCCTGTGTTTGTAAGCTGTGAGGATTAGAAAATGGATTAAACCTATTATTTCGACTGGAGGATATCCAACGTATCCGAAGCAATCATATACTCCTCATCGGTCGGAACCACCATAATCGTCACTTTACTGTCCGGTGTGCTGATGACCATCTCTTCGCCACGCATACCATGATTCTTCTCCACATCGATCTTCATGCCCATGTATTCCATGTCCTGACATACGACACGACGTGTCTCCCACTGGTTCTCACCGACACCACCGGTCCAAACCAAGATGTCACAACCACCCATGGCTGCTGCATAGGCACCAATGTATTTCTTGATGCGGTAGTTATAGACATCCAATGTCATGCTGGCACGCTCATCACCCTGGGCTACGGCAGCCTCCAGGTCACGCATATCGGACGAACCGCCTACCAGACCGGCTACACCACTCTGCTTGTTGAAGAGGTTCGACAAACCGGCAGCATCCAAGCCCTCCTTCTCCATGATGAAGGGGATAGCACCCGGATCGATGTCACCACAACGGGTACCCATCAGCAGACCTTCGGTCGGAGTCAGACCCATGGAGGTATCTACACACTTGCCATTCATCACGGCTGCAATAGATCCACCATTACCGACATGAGCTGTAATGATCTTCTGGTTTTCATACGGAACACCCAGGATGTCACACGCACGCTTCGATACATAACGATGGCTGGTTCCGTGGAAACCATAACGACGAATACCATATTTCTGATACAGTTCGTAGGGCAAGCCATACATATACGCCTTGGCCGGCATGGTCTGATGGAATGCGGTATCAAATACGCCCACCTGCGGAATACCCGGAATCAATGCCTCCATGGCATAGATACCCTTCAAGTTAGCCGGGTTGTGCAGCGGAGCCAAAGCGGAACATTCAACCACCTTATCCAATACCTCCTTCGTCAGCAATACGCTGGATGCAAATTTCTCACCACCATGTACCACACGATGACCGACGGCATCAATCTCCTTGTAGTCCTGGATACAGCCATAGGTATCATCTGTCAGTACACTCAGAATAAACTGAATACCCTCCTGATGGCCCGGAATCTCCTTGTTCAGGATCACCTTCTTGCCATCTTTGTCGGTCAGTTTCAAGAACGAGTCGGGCAAACCGATTTTTTCGATACCACCCTGTGCCATGACATGGCTGGAAGCCATATCAAACAATTTGTACTTAATAGAACTGCTACCGCAGTTGAGCACTAAAATCTTCATAAACGTGTCTTTTTATAGGTTGTAGATTTAGATTACTTGGCTGATTTCAGACCGATAGACTGGTTGCAGGCGATGGCTACCATCTTATAGACATCATCGACTGAACATCCACGTGACAAGTCGTTCACCGGAGCGGCCATACCCTGCAGGATCGGGCCTACGGCCTCTGAACCACTCAGACGTTGTACCAACTTGTAGGCAATGTTACCTACTTCCAACGTCGGGAATACCAATACATTGGCCTTACCGGCAATCTCACTGCCCGGAGCCTTCTGGGCTGCGACCTTTTCAACCAAAGCGGCATCAGCCTGCAACTCTCCATCGATCTTCAGATCGGGAGCCTGCTCTTTGGCCAGACGGGTAGCCTCCACCACCTTGTCCACCATCTCGTGCTGAGCACTGCCCTTCGTAGAGAAGCTCAACATAGCCACACGCGGCTCGATGTTGGCGATGTCGCGAGCGGTCTTGGCGGTTGCCAAAGCAATGCTGGCCAACTCCTCGGCATTCGGATTCGGCATCACGGCACAATCGGCAAATACGAACAGGCCATTCTCGCCATACTGGGGAGTCTTGGTAAACATCAGGAAGGCACCTGAAACGCACTTCATGCCCGGAGCAGTCTTGATGATCTGCAAAGCCGGACGCAACACATTGCCTGTCGTGTTCTGGGCACCGGCAATCTCACCATCCGCATCGCCTGCCTTGATCATCAAGCAAGCCAAGAACAAGGGATCCTCTACCAATACGGCAGCCTTCTCGGGCGTCATACCCTTCTTCTGACGTAACTGGACCAACAGGTCTGCATAGGCAGCCTTCTTGGCATGATTCTTCGGATCAATGATGGTGGCTTCTGCGATGTGCGTCAAGCCATATTCAGTTGAAAGTTGATTGATTTCCGCAGGGTTACCAATCAAAATAATGTCGGCTACTTGGTCGGCCAAAAGACGGTCGGCAGCTTTCAAGGTTCTCTCCTCGGTTCCTTCGGGAAGAACAATGCGCTGTTTGTTCGCTTTCGCGCGCGCAATAATGTCTTGCATTAAATCCATATTCGGAAAAGCTATTTAGTATAAATAATGATCAATGGTTACTTTTGCAAAAGTAGGCAAAATGTCATATCGAGTTGACAAAATCGCCCAGATAAATCGATACAGAGAGACTCGTTTCAGAAGATTTAACAGTAATTCGCAACTTCCAGTTCGCCTGCCAAGATCTGCTGGAGGGTTTCGGCCGAGACATTCACGGCTATCTTCCCCTTGTGTGCCACCGATATCTGTCCACGCTCCTCGGAGACAATGATGACCAGTGCATCGGTTTCCAACGACATGCCCAGACCGGAACGATGGCGCAACCCCATCTCTTTCGGCAACAGGGCGTTCTGTGCAACGGGCAAGATACAGCCGGCCGCCTTGATCCGACCGTCGGCAATAATCATCGCCCCATCGTGCAACGGACTGTTCTTGAAAAAGATATTCTCCAACAGACGGGCATTCACATCGGCATTGAACATCTCACCCGTATGTTCATAAATCGTCAGATCGACATCTTGCTGGATACAGATCAAGGCCCCGGTCTTCTTCTTGGCCATGTTCATACAGGCCAACACCACGGGAGCAATGTATTTGTGCTCCTGATCTGCCTTGGCTTCGCGTTTCGAGAAGAGCTTCGTCACGAACTTCCATCCGCGATGGGAGCCCATCGCCAACAGGAAACGACGGATCTCATCCTGAAAGAGGATGATCAACACCACAAAACCGACACTGATAAACTTGTCCAAAATGGCTCCCATCAGGCGCATCTCTAAGATTTGCGAGACTAAAATCCACACCACAATGAACGAGACAACCCCACTGAAGATAGCCAATGTACCGGAACTACGCATCAGCTTATAGGTCTGATAGAGAAAGAAGGCCACCAAAAGGACATCAATCAAATCCTTGATTCCAAAATGCATCCACATGACTGTTGTTTGTTGAGTTTAGTTGCTTGACATAAGTTTTTCGACGATACGGGTTGCTTCGACAGCCGCTTGGACATCGTGTACCCGCAAGATAGAAGCCCCTTGCAAGAGGGCATAGGTGTGCAGAACCGTGGTTCCATTCAGGCTCTCAGCCGGTGTGCCTCCCAGCAGTTTGTATATCATGCTCTTGCGCGAAACGCCCACCAAGAGAGGCAGATCAAACAGCTGGAACTCCTTCAAGTGGTGCAGCAGGGCATAGTTCTGGTCCAATGTCTTGCTGAAACCGAAACCGGGATCCAGAATGATGTCCTGTACACCCATCAGCCGCAACCGATCGACCCGTTCCGCAAAATAGCGCATGATGTCGCCCACCAGGTCGGCATAATCGGTCTGCTGTTGCATCGTCTGGGGTGTGCCACGCATGTGCATCATGATATAGGGGACTTGCAGGTCGGCTACCGTGGCAAACATCGCCTCATCCAAACCGCCTCCGGCAATATCGTTGATGATAGCCGCCCCATACTGTTCGACACACCGACGGGCCACATCGGCCCGAAACGTATCGATCGAGACAGGCAGATCGGGATAATGACGGTTCAGCAGCTCCAACGCCAACGCCAACCGACGCATCTCCTCTTCGGGCGTCACATCGGCCGCATCCGGCCGGGAGGAATAGCCACCGACATCCACACAATCACCACCCTCTTTCAGGATGGTCTGAATCCGTTCATCAATAGCCGCTTCCGTCTGCATACGGCTACCCGCATAAAACGAATCGGGTGTCACATTCAAGATACCCATCACCCAAGGCTTCGCCAAGGAGACCAAACGGCCATTTATCGTAAGTGTTCTATCCACCATTTTTCCTTTCCTATTTGTGGGCAAAGATACATATTAATTACTACATTTGCCGCGATTTCGAAGGAATGAAAAAAATGAACGAACAGAAAACTATGAGTATTTTAGAACTCTACGAACGATTCATCCAGCACCCGGTAGTCACCATCGACAGCCGTAACTGTCCACGGGATAGCATCTTCTTCGCACTCAAGGGAGAGCGGTTTGATGGTAACCAATTTGCCCAAAAGGCGCTGGCAGCCGGATGTGCCTTTGCTGTGATCGACAATGCAGACTATTACATCGATGAACGTACCCTCTTGGTGGAAGATGTGCTCAAGGCTTTGCAACAATTGGCGCATCGGCATCGGAAGACGATTGGCCTGCCGATCATCGGCATCACGGGCACCAACGGCAAGACAACCACCAAGGAGTTGATCGCAGCCGTGCTGGCTACTAAATATAAGGTATTATATACGGAAGGAAACCTCAACAACCAGATTGGTGTGCCCTTAACCCTCCTTCGCCTGAACCATGAGCATGAGATGGCCGTGATCGAAATGGGAGCCAGCCATCCGGGTGACATCCAAGAGCTGGTGGAGATCGTCCATCCGGACTACGGACTGATCACCAATGTGGGGTGTGCCCACTTGGAGGGATTCGGAGACGAGGCAGGTGTGCTTCGCACCAAGGGAGAATTGTACGATTACCTCCGCCATACGCACGGCAAGATCTTCATCAAACGGGAAAACAAAGCCCTTCAATCCATTGCCAAGGGATTGGAGCAAATCACCTACGGATCGGACGAAGGTGCCTTCGCCTGGGGTAAGACCGTCTCTTGCGACCCCTTCCTGACCCTCGACTGGAAGCAACAAGGCAAGATTCATCAGGTCGAGACACATCTGGTGGGCAGTTACAACTTGGACAATGTGTTGGCGGCTGTGGCGGTAGGCCGATACTTCAAGATACCGGCTGAACGGATCAGCCGGGCCATAGCAGCCTATCAACCGACCAATCATCGTTCGCAATTTATCCAGACCGACCACAACCGGGTGATCTTGGATGCCTACAACGCCAACCCCAGCAGTATGCGTTCGGCTTTGGACAACTTTGAGTTGTTGACTGGCAAGCCCAAAGGGGTCATCTTAGGTGACATGAAGGAGTTGGGTCCGAATAGCCTCCAGCTCCATGCCGACCTTGTCGAGGCTGTCAAGAGCCACGGGTTCGATCAGGTATGGCTTTGTGGCGACCAGTTCTCCCAGGTAGATACTGCCTACCCGGTCTTCCCTACCCTTGCCGCCTTGAAAGCGCACCTGCAAGCCAATCCCATCCAGGATCATCTGCTGTTAGTCAAGGGATCCCACAGCATGCACATGGAAGAGTTGGTGGAACTGTTATAACGGTCGGGCACGTCGCAACAGCTGGAAACCGATGCGGCAGAAGAGGCATTTCTTCTTTTCGCAATATTCCCGTTTCAACTGGATCAGAGCCTGGCTGTCTCCGGCATGGCGGACGCCCATGCCGGAACGGCTGAAGAGGCGGATGATGCTATTCTGCTCAGGCGGAATGGTTTCCAGCAGACGTAAGGCCCGCTCGCCATACTCCGGCAGGTGTTTCTGTTGTCCGTAGGCAAAGAAAAGCGGAACGACCGTATTGATCAGCTGCAGCTGAACGAAAGAGGCACCCATGCTTTTCCCCTGGGCGGGCGAAGCATGACGGAATTGATAATGCGTCTGCCAATAATCAGAGGGGAGTACCTGGAAGAAGCGTTTGACCTCACCCGGGGTACGAGCCTCCAACAGGGAGGAGAAAAGGGTGTCATAACGGGTCCAGAGAGCTGCCAATTGGGCCAATTTCAAATGCGGGAAATTGCCCGGACGGATCCGCAAACGCTTGAAGAGCGACTCATCCAACGGATGCAGGTCAAACTTATGACGCAAGAACTGATATTCACGTTGTAAGAGGGTATAATAGGGATCGTTGGGCAAGGATTCCTGCAAGAGACCCGCCTGACCGAAGAAAAGGGCCTCCACTTGCGACTGGCTGTTGCGCTGTTTCAGAATGCAATGAAAGGGGAGGCTACGGGCCAGCCACTCAAAGGCATCGCTGTTGATGCCGCAACCGAAGCTACGGGTCAGGAGCACATAGCACACCTCATTCCAATCCCCTCGATACTGCTCTACCATTTGTAGGATCTGGCCCGTTTTCCGTTCCAGCCGTTCACTCAACAGGGCTCCCATCCAGAGCGAGAGGAGCAAGGGATCGATCTCCGGCAACCGTTCCAAACAGGGAACGGGCATGTCGCGTTCCAACAGCCAGGCAATGTTGTCCCGGACTGCTTCGGGAATGGGCAAGATCAGCTGGGGAATCACCTCCCCATTGCTCCGACGCACCTCAGCATCCGCTACCCCCACGACATGCAGGATCACCGTGTCGTACGCCCGGTCCTGATCATGATGATGACGAAACCAGTCCGAGGCCCTCTCATGTACCTCGACACTACCTGCCCAAACGACTGGACCCACCTTGATTTTTGCATTGAAGAAGTCAGCCCCGGCATCTGCATGGCTTTGCCCCGGGTCGAGCACCTGCAACGACTGACCTGTTGTTGTCACTAACGGAGAGGCTCCGTATAACCGATATTTCCAAATATAATGTAATAATCGTTCCATAAATCTTCCACAGTCAAGATTTCATCGCACAAATCTAATCATTTTCCGTATATTTGCACCATTCTTTGAAGAAATTGTCGCTAATATAGTAAAAAAACAGAGTTTAGATATGAGAATAGCACTGATTGGCTACGGCAAGATGGGCAAGACCATCGAACAAATCGCCTTGAAAAGAGGACATCAAATTGTTTCCATCGTCGATATCAACAATCCGGAAGAGATTCATTCGGAGGCTTTTAAAAGTGCAGATGTCGCCATTGAGTTTACGACACCGGCCACAGCCTTCAACAACTACATGCAATGTTTCGAAGCCAATGTACCGGTCGTATCCGGAACAACCGGTTGGCTGGATCGTCTGGATGAGGTGAAAGCCAAATGTGAACAGGAGGGCAAGACCTTCTTCTACGCCTCCAACTTCAGTGTGGGCGTGAACATCTTCTTTGCCTTGAACAAATACCTGGCCAAGATCATGAACGATTTTCCCTCGTATGATGTACGCATGACCGAGACGCACCACATCCACAAGTTGGATGCACCCAGCGGAACCGCCATCACCTTGGCAGAGGGCATCCTGGAGAACATCGACCGGAAGGATCGTTGGACCCTGGAGACGGCCGAACAGCCGACCGACCTGCCCATCCATGCCATCCGCGAAGGAGAAGTCCCAGGCATTCATGAGATTGTCTATGATTCAGAAGCCGATTACATCAGTATCAAGCATAGCGCCAAGAGCCGGGCAGGTTTTGCCTTGGGTGCCGTCATTGCAGCCGAGTTTACGGCCGGTAAAAAGGGCTTCCTCGGCATGAACGATTTGTTTCATTTTTAATTCGTACAGATTATGTTGAAAGGTATTCCAGCCAAACGGTGGATCAAGTTTGGCCTATCCACATTGCTCTATATCCTGTTCTGCCTCTGGATGCAGAATGGGTGGTTGTTGATCGGTATTGTCGTATGGGTCGATCTGTTTCTGACACAGAAGATTCACTGGACTGCCTGGAAAGAGGTCAAAAATCCGTTCCTGCGTTCGGTATTGGAATGGGTCGATGACATCCTGTTCGCCTTGGTAGCGGTCTATCTCATCAATCTGTTCATCTTCCAGAACTACCAGATCCCCAGCTCTTCGTTGGAGAAATCGTTGTTGGTGGGCGACCATCTGTTCGTCAGCAAGCTGAGCTATGGACCGCGGGTACCCAACACGCCTCTCTCCTTTCCGTTGGTACAAAACACCTTCCCGATCCTGAATTGCAAATCCTACCTGGATTGGCCGCATTGGGAGTACAAACGGGTCAAGGGATTCGGTAAGATCGAACGGGACGACATTGTCGTGTTCAACTTCCCGGCTGGCGATACCGTTACGGAGAAGGTACAAAACCCGGACTACTACATGCTGACGGCTGAGGTGGGTCGCGAGCGGGTCCTGCTGGACAAGCAGACCTTTGGCGATGTGATCTATCGGCCGGTCGATCGACGGGAGAACTATGTGAAACGTTGCATCGGTCTGCCGGGCGACTCGTTGCAGTTGATCGACAACCAGGTCTATATCAACGGCACGGCATTGGAGAGTCCGAAAGAGATGCAGTTGAACTATTACATCGAGACCAACGGTTCACCCATCACGGAGGAGCAGTTCCGCCTGATGAACGTGAGCCGGGATGACCGTGTCTTGGCTTCTCAGGGGGGCTACTCCCAGAATCTGCTCTCCTACTTAGGTTTCACACCCAACGAAGCGGGCCAATACAATCCGGTCTATCGCCTGCCGCTCACAGCCAAGGCGTTGGCGATTGCCGAGAAGTTGCCCATCGTGAAGAAGATCGTCATCGAGCCGGATGCCTTGGGAGGTCCTACCTATCCGGCCGGCTATCAGACGGGATGGACACGCGACAACTACGGTCCGATCTGGATTCCGGCCAAAGGATCCTCTATCCCATTGACCGAACAGAACTTGGCGCTCTACGGACGATGCATCAAGAACTACGAAGGTAACACCCTGGAGGTGAAAGGGGGACAGGTATTCATCAACGGCAAGCCCGAAACGAGCTATACTTTCCGCTACGATTACTACTGGATGATGGGGGACAACCGTCATAACAGTGCCGACAGCCGCTCGTGGGGATTCGTGCCCGAAGATCATATCGTCGGCAAGCCCATCATGATTTGGTTATCCTTGGACAAAGACCGGAGCCTCTTTGACGGAGGTATCCGTTGGAACCGTCTGTTCCGCTGGGTTCATGCCGATTAAGAAGGAACGACCATGGGAATCAAGCACGTCACACGTATCCTCTGGAAATGGTTAGCGATAACCATCTTGTCGGGTCTGTGCGTGCTCTTCCTTCGTCAGTTCGTGGTAGGCTCCTACCAAATCTCGACCGATGCCATGCTGGATGCACTGCAACGAGGCGACTACATTCTGGTCAACAAATGTTTCTCCTGGCAGGGCATTCAACGCAATCGGATCGTACTGTTCACCAGTCCGCTGGCCACCGACTCGTTGGCCTCACCGATACTGATCAGCCGCATCGTTGGTCTGCCGGGCGATACCATCGAGGTGAATGCCCAAGGCTATCGGATCAACGGCCAGGCTTTTTCCCGTTCACCTTTGACCGTCAGCAGCTATCGGGTGGGTGCATCCATCCAGCCGCAGGTAGCTGAACTGATGAAACGCTTCTCCATCCCCCACCGATCGACCACGGCATCGTTGCTTCGGCTGACAGATTTCGAGCTCTATCAGTTACGCGAAGAGCTCTCACCAGAGCAGCAATCCCAGCTGACGCTCCAGTCTGCCATCGCGACGGACTATCAACTGGTGGTCCCGATGGGACACTTCTGGGTATTGGGCGACAATACGACAGCAGCTGTCGATTCGCGTTACGTGGGCTTCATTCCGGCCGACCACATCGTGGGCATCGCCTTCTTCTGCTGGTATAGCCACGATCCCCGACGTATCTTGAAATCCATTTATTGATGATGAAACAAACAGTTTATATCTCAACGGCCTACTTAGGCCCCATCCAACAATATGCCAAAATGGTGCAGTATCCGGTCGTCTATCTGGAATGCTGCGAGAATTATGTGAAGCAGACCTACCGCAACCGTTGCACCATAGCGGCTGCCAACGGTCCGCTATCGCTTTCCGTCCCGATCATCAAACCCGATTCGTTGAAGTGTCTGACGAAGGAGATCCGGATCTCCGATCATGGCAACTGGCGTCACCTGCATTGGAATGCGCTCTGTTCGGCCTACAACATGAGCCCCTTCTTCGAGTATTATGCCGATGATTTCGTACCCTTCTACGAAAAACGGTTCACCTTCCTGCTGGATTTCAACGAACAGCTGCGGGAACTGATCTGCAGCCTGCTCGACATCTCACCGGACATCCGGCAGACCGAGACCTACGAGCCCACCGTCGCGCATGACTTCCGGGAGTCGATTCAACCGCGCCACCCGCTGCCCGATCCGGACTTCACCCCTCGCCCCTATTACCAGGTCTTCCAAGAGAAGTTCGGCTTCCAGCCCAACCTCAGCATCGTCGATCTCCTCTTCAATATGGGACCGGAGAGCTTGCTCTACTTGAGCAACCCAAAATAAATGATTATCTTTGCCCTATACATGATTATAAAGGAGGCAGCACTATGAAATATCCCATCGGCATACAAAGTTTTCAAGATATTCGTGAAAAAGGTTACGTCTATGTAGATAAGACAGCCTTGATCTACCAGTTAGTCACGACTGGCAAGATCTACTTCCTGAGCCGTCCCAGACGGTTCGGCAAAAGCCTGCTTATCTCTACCCTCGAACACTATTTCTTAGGGCACAAGGAGCTGTTCAAAGGATTGGCCATCGAGCAGTTGGAACAGGACTGGCTGGAATATCCCGTATTCCATATCGATTTCAATGGAACTGACTTTACACAAGCTGGGAAGTTGGAAGAAAAAATGGAAGGTGCCGTGACTACTTGGGAAGAAATGTATGGCAGAACGACTCGCTATACAGACATCGGGGACCGCTTCGCTTACGTACTGGAACAGGCACATAAACAGACAGGACGGCAGGCTGTCGTCTTGATCGATGAATACGACAAACCTATCCTCGATGTACTGGATTCAGGTTACAGAACCCAGCATAATGGGGAGGAGATGCTGCTGGAAGAGCAACATCGCAATATCCTCAAAGGGTTCTATTCTGTCTTCAAAGGAGCAGACCCCCACTTGCAGTTTGTCCTACTGACGGGTGTGACCAAGTTCTCGCAAGTGAGTGTCTTCAGCGGATTCAACCAGCCGGATGACATCAGCATGGTAGAGGATTTTGAGGCACTGTGCGGAATCACCAAGGAGGAACTCTTGACCGTTTTTGCCGAATCCATCCGGGAGTTGGCCCAGAAATGGAAGATCTCAGAAGAGGAGGTCAAGGCCAAGCTGAAACGGCAGTACGATGGTTATCATTTCAGTGAGAACATGTTGGGTGTCTATAACCCTTTCAGTCTGCTGAACTGTTTCAGACATAAGAAAATGGCAGACTTCTGGTTTGCATCAGGTACACCCTCCTATCTGGTCCGTCTGCTTAATCGGGCCAAAGAGCACATCAACGAACTGACACAACGGTATTACCGTCCCGAAGAGTTTGTCGATTACAAGGCCGATGTCGAGCGACCTCTACCCATGATCTATCAGAGTGGCTATTTGACGATCAAGGCGTACAATCCCCGACGCAACACCTACCTGCTGGACTTCCCCAACAAAGAGGTAGAAAATGGGTTCATCTCGATCCTGTCAGCCGGTTATTTCAAAACGGTCAGCCCACGAAACAGCTGGCTTCAGGATATGACCGATGCCTTGGAAGAGGGTGATTTGGACAAGCTCGAAAAGCTCTTGACCGCCTTGTTGTCCGAAACCACCTACCGGATGCAACGAAAAGGGGATCCCGTCGAATGCGAACGCTATTTCCAATATACGATCTATCTGGTCCTTCGGATGATCAGCATCTATTCTGTCTTCATCGAGAAGGAGCAAAGCCAAGGTCGGGTCGATTGCATTGTCGAGACTCCCGACTACGTCTATATCTTCGAGTTCAAGCTGGATGGTTCTGCCGAACAGGCCTTGCAGCAGATCAAGGACAAAGGTTATGCCCGTCCCTACCTTACCGATTCCCGGAAGCTCTATCAGATAGGCGTCAACTTCTCGTCCGAGACCGGAACCATTGAGGGGTTCAAATATGAGAACGCTCCTTTTTTTACGTAACGTAACGTTACGTTACTTGTTACGCATCGTATAAGAAATAAGTCCCGACAGATACGCGATCTGCCGGGACTTTGTTTTTTGGAACTTGCGTTCGCACTTCACAGTGTTACAAGCAATTATTTTTAACTCTAGTATTAATATCCATCTCTCATTCCCCCTCACGGGATACTTAGGCCTTTGGCCTGCGAGATGTGATTATGAACGGGGAGGGCCGGAGCCCACCCCTTTTATTTGTTATATCTTATGATATTCCAATTTATTTAACCACTACCTTCGTAGCTTCGCCGTCAACTGTTACAACAGCTACACCTGCCGGAGCAGCGATTGTTACGTTGTCAGAAGCGGCTACCTGGTTAGCGATTGTCTGACCCAGGATGTTGGCAACTGTTACCACCTTGCCAGCAGCACCCTTCACGATGATAGCACCCTGAGTTGCTACTACAGATACCTCAGCAGCCTCAACTGCCTCGTTAGCTGTCGGAGCGTCTTCAGTTACCTCTACGTTGAAGATTTCAGCATCGGTTCCAATTTCAGCATAAGTAACATTAGCAATTACAGGAACACCATTCTGAATCTTAACCCAACCACCACGCATCGGAGCAATCTTGGCAGCCTCCAGGTTAGCATTCTTGATATAGTTACCATCCTTTTCTGTTTCAGACTCAATCAAAAAGTCGTTAGAACCAGACTTAGCTATACGGAATGAGAATACTACATTCTTATGCAAGTTGTTGTCCAAACGGATAGAGTCCTTACCAGCCCAAGTCTCCGGCTTACCAATCTTGATCGGAGTCTTGTTGCCTGTATAAACTGAGTTCTTGATAACCAATGTATCGCCAATGTGACGAGCCTCAACGAAGCCCAAACGAGTGTACTGACGGTTCCACTGATATTTAGCACCCTTTGTCAGATCTTCATGCTTAGGATCGCTATAGTAATCAATAGAATCCTGCAAGTTAACCAAATACCAAGCATCTACGTATGACGGAGTAGTCTTTGAGTGTTCGCAAGCCAAAGCCTCTTCCGGAGTAGCGTGAGCGTGAGTTGTTGCATCACACAAGATCGTGTCACCCTTAACGAAGTTCGGACGCAATGCCAACATGTACTGCGGCATCTTCGTGTTGCGATCAACGTAAGCTGTATCTACATAGATAGCAGAGTTCTTTGCATCACCCTTACCTTCTACGCCCAAGAAATTGAAGCCTTTATCCTTAGAATATACGGACAGAGCATCCTCATACAGATATTCCTTATCAGTTGCATTCACACGGAAGAACTTCAATGTGTTAGGAACATCATCTGCATTTTCACCCAATTCAGCTACATTGAAACGACGATACAACGGATCAGATACCGGAGTTACAGCAAAGGCTGATGTAGCAACCTCACTAGCAGAGTTATTACTTAATACACCGTTTACCAAATCCAATGTGTTGTTATCTACAGATACTTTAGAACTTGCATATTCTTTAGTTTCTGTCAGATAACGCTCGGCACAAACGACATAATCAACTCCTCTTACTGTATGTTTAACCCAGGCAGCATAAGTAATATCGTGAGTAGTCAAGCTGGTTGGCACTGAAGAATATTCACCCGTAGGTGCTGCACCATTGATTGTTGCATATTGATCTGGAGTCACAGGGATATACCGAGAACCAAAAGGAGCAGTTGCAAGATCATCATACCGAACATCTGTCAGAGATAACACTTTTCCGTCTTCCATCAAACCAGACTGCGGATTCTTTACCTGACCCTTTGTGATCTTAAACATTCCAAAGATATCATTGTCTGACACATAAGTACCAAATGATGTAACTTTAACAGAACCGTCCTTAAAACCAGTTACTAATGCTTTGTCATTAAGAACTACAGGTACAGTACCAGCTTCAGAAGTCTCAGCCTTAACCAATGCATAGTAACATTCACCACCTTCAACTTCGTTGTTCTCCTTCAAGAAGAAGATATTGCCATTGTCAGATACTTTGTACTTCTTCTGTGCATCATCGTAAGCCAAATAACGCTGATCGTTAGACAACTTAGAAGCATCATTTACCTTCACCTTATAAAGGCGACGAGTCAAGTTTGCTACTGTAGTCAAACCACCGTTTGTACCGTATGTATCATCCATGTACTTCTCCAGGATGAACTTCGTTGCATTACCATCTTTGTCAACCCATACAACAGAATCCTTATCGCTCTTCGTATTGATAGGTTTATCCATTGCCAAGTCATGCAGATAGTTGAATGTGAAGGTTGTGATATCAATTTCCTTATCATCAACATACTTGTAACCCAGATACTTGTCAGCAGCCTTCTCTACCGGGATGAACTGCAGTACATCCTGACCTACTGAGAACAGAGCCACATTAGCCGGATAAGTAGCTTCACGATACAATACACCAGAACTAATAACATTAGTCGGTTTTCCTTCAAACTCACGGTTTACGATTGTAATCGGAGAACCATCCAATGCACCCGTAGAGTTAACAATCCACTGAGCAGCCGGCATATCCTGGAAGTTCTGACGAACAGCCTGTTCCATTACTTCGAAGCCACCCTTCAAGTTGTTTACCCAATACTTACCAACACGTTCTGCATTGTCAGAAGCATAAACCTTGATCAGGTAAGCACCACTTGCCAAGTGAGTCATCTGCAACTTGCTGGAGATACCCAACTGGATAGCAAACTGATTGTTCGGATTTGTCTGAACGTCACCAACAGTTACTTCATTAGTTGCACCCAAAGAAGCCTTGATGATTGTAGTCTGAGCTTGTTCGTTAGTTGCAGTAGATGTCCAAGTTGACCCCTTATACATTGCTTGTTGGTCATAAGATGTATAGTAAGTTGAAGGAGTATAATCAATAGTAGCAGCTGCACCAGGAGTCTTGTAATAACCCTTAGTTTTGATAGTAATATTCTTGGTTGAGGGGTTATACAATACTGAATAGAGATAGGACTGCGGATTTCTGAAACGAGTTGCTTTCTTGGCATTGAACAAATCATCCATTGCGAAACTCATACGTTTGTTCTCAACCTGGCTTGTTCCATCAATAGCCGTTGTATCAACAACCAAGTACTTACCATCACGATTTCTAAAAGCCAAGTACTGAGCTGTTTCATATTTATAAAAGACTGGATCTGTGTCGGTTATTGACTTCACCGTTTGTGCATCTGAAGATTTTTTTAAACGTAAAGGATACAATGAAGCATAAGCGTCACGAACGACTGAACCATTAGCATCAGCTTTAGTCTCCCATTTTACTTCATACTGATCAACAGCAACAGCCTGCAAATCCTGAGTCCACAAGTTGTCCTCTCCCATAACAGTAGCTGTCGGATTGAAGTTAAAACTGAAATAAGAATCAGCTGTTGCATCAACACCTGCAGCACCCAACATAGTATTCAAATCTTTAGCAGACAAATAGAAACCTGTGCCTGAAAATACATAAGGTTTAACATGCAAGATAGTTGGATCTCCAATATTGTTCTTTTTCGTCTTTACAAGGACGACATCATTACCATTTTTTGCTAAAGCTACGATACTATCACCTTCCAATGTAGCATAGATAGCATCAGGTTGTACTGACGGAGCCGTATATGAAGGAGCACTGAGCCATTCAGTCTGAGAACCGCCAACTGTGACAGCAGAAGCATTAGTATAATCTTCAATAATTCTTGCTGAAGAAGGGTCAACAGCCAAGATTTGATGGGTTGCATCATTCATGAAAACATACTTCGGAGCAACAGCACCTGCCGGAGAAACAATCTGCTGGAGTGTCCACAGTGCTTTACGAGCATCTGACAATTTACCTGTAACAGTATTTCCATTTACCAAAGCTAATTTACCATCCTTAATGCTGAGATACTCATCTGTAGCCTCATTCCTCAACACATACGAAATGCCGACTTGATAGCCTCCATTAGGATTTGCAGTAGCGTCATAAGCAGCCACGGGAGAAACAGATCTAGATGTTGCAGGAACACTCAGATCAATAACACCTGCCTGAACACTAACCGCACCAGCCAGTAATAAACTGGCCACAAGTGTAGAAAACTTCTTGTTCATAATGTTTAAAATTAATATTAATAATAGATTGAATAAAGTTCATCTTACGGGCCCCAGGGAACGCGTCAATCGGGCCGGAAAAAGTGGCGAAAATAAACGTACCTTTTTCTTCGCCATTTTCATGACACAAAGGTACCCCTTTTTTTGATACCGGCAAGAGCAAGGTGCCCAAAATTTTCGATTTATATCTGTTTCCTTATCAATTACATAGGTTTCTTGTACGAAACGGCCCTTCTTACAGACCAAAATCCGGTTTCGGGCCCTCAAAAATGGCGAAGAAAAAGGTACGTTTTTCTTCGCCATTTTTGCTTTCCCTAATTTCAAAACATCCCTATAAACCAATCATTTACAAATCCAGTGCAATCGACCCGAACACCCTCAAATGGCGAGAATTGGCGAAAACCAGCCTAAAACCGCCTGAAATGACGTTTTTCCCTTGTCACTTTTCCAACTCATTTCTGTATGCTATATATAATTAATGTACGCGCGTACATTATATATATAGGGAAAGGAATCTGTTTACCCCGCACGAAAAAGTTATGCGGAGGGCTTCTACATCTTCGTTCCACACTGTTGAACGCACATCACACACTGTTGAACGTCCGTTCCACTGTTCTGAACGTCCGTCACACAGTGTGTGATGGAGATTTAGAAGCGTCTTCGCAACATCAAACAGGTGACTCCGTGGACTTTACATAGCCATCCTCAGATAATCCATGAAACGGAGAAATAGAAACCGAAAATTCGCTATCTTTGCCCTATACATCAGCATAGAAGGAGACAACACTATGAAATATCCCATCGGCATCCAAAGTTTTGAGCGTATCCGCAAAGAAGGATATGTGTATGTAGATAAGACCGACTTGATCTACCAGTTGGTCACATCAGGCAGTATCTACTTCCTGAGCCGCCCCCGGCGGTTTGGTAAGAGCCTGCTTGTATCTACCTTGGAAAACTATTTCCTCGGGAACAAAGAGCTATTCAAGGGGTTGGCCATCGAGCAACTGGAACAGGACTGGCTGGAGTATCCCGTATTCCATATCGACTTCAATGGAACTGACTTTACGCAGGCTGGGAAGCTGGAAGAAAAAATGGAAGGTGCCGTGACTACGTGGGAAGAGATATATGGTAGAACGACTCACTATACAGATATCGGTAATCGCTTCGCTTACGTGCTGGAGCAGGCACACAAACAGACAGGTCGGCAGGCCGTCGTTCTGATCGATGAATATGACAAGCCTATCCTCGATGTGTTGGATTCAGGTTACAGAACCCAGCAGAATGGGGAGGAGATCCTGCTGGAAGAGCAGCATCGCAATATCCTCAAAGGATTCTATTCCGTCTTCAAGAGTGCAGACCCCCACTTGCAGTTTGTCCTCCTGACGGGCGTCACCAAGTTCTCCCAAGTAAGTGTCTTCAGCGGATTCAACCAGCCGGAAGACATCAGTATGACGCGTGATTATGAAGCGCTATGTGGCATCACGAAGGAGGAGTTATTATCCGTCTTTGCCGAACCCATCCGACGACTGGCAGAAGATTTGGATTGCAGTGTCGAACAGACGATTGACGCCCTCAAAGCCCACTATGACGGCTATCATTTCAGCAAGCGGATGACGGGTGTTTTCAATCCGTTCAGTATTCTGAACTGTTTCAAACAAACGAGCATAGAGGATTATTGGTTCAAGTCGGGTACACCCACCTATCTTGTCCGTCTGTTGAGCCATGCCCAAGAACAACTCGACGAAATAGTGGGTCAATACTATTTTCCGGAGGAGTTTATCGACTACAAGGCTACGGTAGAACAACCCTTGCCGATGATCTACCAGAGTGGCTATCTGACCATCAAGGATTATAATAGGAATCTGAATACCTTCCTGTTGGATTTTCCGAACAACGAGGTGAAGAAGGGTTTCCTGACCTTGGTGGCTGCCGATTACCTGAAACCGAAAGAGCGGGTGACCTCCTGGATACAGCAGGCTGTCGGGGCTCTCCAGCTGGGAAAGATCGAACAGTTCCGTGATCAGTTGACCGCCTTCTTGGCCAGTGTGCCCTACTCCATGCGTCGGAAACAGGATGAACGGGAATATGAACGCTATTTCCACTATACCTTCTACCTGCTGTTGCGTCTCTTGAGTGTCTATACCGTCTATAGCGAGAAGGAGCAAAGCCAAGGTCGGGTTGATTGCATTGTCGAGACACCCGACTATATCTATATCTTCGAGTTCAAGCTGGACGGTTCTGCCGAACAGGCTCTCCAGCAGATCCAGGAGAAGGGTTATGCCCGTCCCTACCTGACCGATCCTCGCAAATTGTATCAGATTGGTGTCAACTTCTCGTCCGAGACAGGGACCATTGAGGGATTCAAGTACGAGGACTCTCATTTTTTCGCGTAACAATGTGTTACGTTACGCACGCCCAAACGTAACGTAACATGTTGTTACGCAAAAAATGTAGTTTCTGTTCCGAAGGAGGCTCGAAGGGCTATCGAAGGAGGCATCACGGATGATGGCAGTTGGTCATCACTTACGACCGACAGCCATCACCAGTAGAGACACCGTGTCTTCGCTCTTCCTTCGCTGTGACTTCGCTTTTTCTGCCAAGCCAAACGAACCGACAAACGAGGAAACACGGACGACGCAAGGCATTCAGGAATACTTCCCCCTGATTTGCGACAAAATCCGATCACTTTTGCCCCTAATTTACGACAAATACAAGCCTTTTTTGCCCCTGATTTGCGACAAAGAAAAATATTTCCTAATCCTCCCGATGTAGAATCTCACGGATTATATATACATTTGTAGTTATAAACAACCGAAGATTAAACGATTCAATCTATGAACACAAATGTTGTAGCTTTTTCCAAAGAACGGATCCGGATGGCCGTTCTCACCTTCTTCTTGGCGCAAGGGCTTTGCTTCTCCACGTGGGCAAGCCGTATTCCCGATGTCAAATCGCTCTTTTCCAGTGAACAAGACATCTTCTATTGGGGGCTTGTGCTCTTCCTGATTCCCGTCGGTAAGTTTGTAGCGATCCCCCTGGCAGGCTATTTGGTGTCCCGCTTGGGCAGTAAAATGATGGCCCAGATCAGTGTCTTGGGCTATGGACTCTCCCTGTTGGCCATCGGCTGGTCGCCCTCCATCTATGTGTTGGCGGTCTGCCTCTTTCTGTTCGGTACCTTCTGGAACATGTGTGACATCTCACTCAACACGCAAGGCATCTGCATCGAACGGCTGTTCGGGCGGACCATCATGGCGACCTTCCACGGTTCCTGGAGTCTGGCCGCCTGCTTGGGCGCGTTGATCGGCTTCATCATGATCGTCACGGATATTCCCCCATCGATTCATTTCTCCCTGGTAGCAGCCTTGATCGCCCTCATTGTCTTGAGCGGCCGGAAATACCTGCAGGAGGATACAGCTACGGAACCAGCAGCTGCCACTGCAGAAACTACAGAAAAACAGCCCACTTGGGTCGATTTTATCCGCAAGCCGGAAGGGCTGTTGATTCAATTGGGTATTGTCGGCCTCTTTGCGTTGGTGGTAGAGAGTGCCATGTTCGACTGGAGCGGTATCTACTTTGAATCCGTATTAAATGTACCCAAATCGTTGCAGATCGGGTTCCTGGTATTTATGGTGATGATGGCAACAGGCCGCTTCCTGACCAACTGGGCCTATCAGGTGATGGGTAAGAAACGGGTATTGCAGGTAGCCGGCTTTTTCATCTTTGCCGGATTTTTCATTGCGGCTTTGTTGGGCGGACAGTTCGAGTCGATGGCACTCAAGGTGATTGTCAACTCCTTCGGTTTCATGCTGGTGGGTTTGGGTATCTCCTGCATGGTGCCGACCATCTACAGCTTTGTGGGTGCCAAGTCCAAGACACCGGTCGGATTGGCCCTGACCATCCTGTCGAGCATCAGCTTCATCGGTTCGTTGGTAGCTCCCTTGCTGATCGGCTCCATCTCCCAACAGTTTGACATGAGTACGGCCTATATCGTCATCGGCCTCTTAGGACTCTGCATCCTCCTGATGACCACCTTCTGTCGTGCTTTTCAAACCGAACAATAAGCATTTTCGCTCCAATCACTAATCAAATAGAAAGAAGGGCTGCTTGGATATCATGCAAGCAGCCCTTCTTCCTGACAACCTGTCCCATCAAAACGTACCTAAGAATTGACGTATCGGATAATGGACAATGCCTTCATAGGTATGGCCACACACCTCATCTGCCGTAACGACAATCTTGGGATAGTTGTCCTGTACTTTCAACAAATTGCCATACTCCCGTTGGGCTGTCGCCTCATTGTCGATCCGCAAAGCCACCTGTATATAGACCCGCTCATGATCCTTCTCCCCCACAAAATCAATCTCCTGCGAGCCCCAATAGCCGACCTTTACCCGATAGCCCCGATAGATCAAATGGTTGTAAACCAGATTCTCCAGAATCTTTGCCCGATCCGTCACACGATAGCCAATCACGATATTGCGAATACCCATGTTCTCAAAATAATACTTCTCGCCAATTTCAAAAACCCGTTTGCCCACCAAGTCATATCGTTCTACCCGATGAATCAGAAAGGCATTGCATAAATAGAGCGTATAGTTCTGCACCTGATTGACCGAAACGGTGGCATGTTGAGACTTCAAGTAATCACTGATGTTCTTGGCCGAAAAGAGGCTACCCACATTCTCAGACAGGAAACAGATCAGCCGTTCCAGGAATTCGCTGTTGCGTAAATTGTAACGTCCCACCACGTCCCGAAACACAATCGTCGAATAGACACTTTTCAAATATTCATTGACCACCTCATCCGTCAAAGGTAAATTGACCAAATAGGGCAATCCACCATAACGACTATACAGCTCCAAATGCTTTTCCGTATCCTCCAGTTGATGGAACTCCAGAAACTCCAGATAGGACAGACTATAGACATTCACCTCGATATACCGGCCACTCAAGTAGGTGGCCAACTCACTGGAAAGCATCTTCGCATTGCTTCCTGTCAAATAAATATCATTCTGGGGAGAAAGCAACAAGGAGCGTATAGCCCGTTCAAAACCTGGAATCTCTTGAATCTCATCAATGAAGATATAATGATAGCCCTCTCCTTCAAAATGGGAAGTGATATAGGCATACATTTGTTCCGGAGTACGAATGTGGGAGAATGCCAAATCTTCAAAATTCAGATAGATGATGTTCGCTTGAGGCTCCTCTTCCAACAGCTGTTTGATCAATTGAAAGAGCAAGAAACTCTTGCCTACACGCCTTTGGCCCGTAAGCACTTTAGCAATATCTTTCCGCATGAAAGGCTTGATCCGTTCCAAATAGCCTCTCCGTTCAATCAGTCGTTGGGGTAGATTCATGGGTGAAAAGTTTTAAGTATGATTCAAACTTTCGGCAAATATACGAAAAGTTTTAAGTATGATTCAAACTTTTTGAGGCAAACAGAGGCGAAGGGAAGGTGAGAGAACAAAAAAGGAGGGAAACGGATCGCTTCCCTCCTTCTTTTGTTCATCAAACCGATTCGTGGAATCAGATAATCTTTTCCAAATCCTTCAGGTTGTTGGCCACCTCTTCGTCCGTCACTTCATAATTACGCAAGTCGCCCGAGAAGTATTGGTCGTAAGCAGCCATATCGATCAGACCATGACCCGACAGGTTGAACAGGATCACACGCTCCTTGCCCTCCAACTTGGCCTGTTCAGCCTCACGGATAGCAGCCGCAATGGCATGTGATGACTCCGGAGCCGGAATAATACCCTCAGCCCGAGCAAACATCGTGGCAGCCTTGAAGGTATCCAACTGCTGGATATCGACAGCCTCCATCAACTTGTCTTCCAACAACTGGCTCACGATAGAGCCGGCACCATGGTAACGCAAGCCACCGGCATGAATGTTGGCCGGAGCAAAGTTATGACCCAATGTGAACATCGGGATCAATGGCGTGTAACCAGCCTCATCACCAAAGTCATACTGGAACTGTCCACGGGTCAACTTCGGACAAGAAGCCGGTTCGGCTGCAATCACACGAATGTCGCGACCCTCCGTCAGTTTATGACGCAAGAAGGGATAGGTGATACCGGAGAAGTTCGAACCGCCACCGAAGCAACCGATGACTACATCGGGATATTCGCCCGCCATCTCCATCTGCTTCTCAGCCTCCAAACCGATGACGGTCTGATGCAACATCACGTGATTCAACACACTACCCAACGTGTATTTACAGTTCGGGGTCTGCATGGCCAATTCGACAGCTTCAGAAATAGCCGTACCTAAGCTACCCATGTAGTTCGGATGATCGGTCAGAATCTTACGACCTGCCTTGGTACTCATACTCGGAGAAGCAATCACCTGTGCTCCAAATGTCTGCATGATGGAGCGACGGTAAGGCTTCTGCTGGTAGCTCACCTTCACCATATAAACAGCCAATTCCAAACCGAACGCCTTGGCTGCATAGGACAAGGCAGCACCCCACTGTCCGGCACCAGTCTCTGTAGTGATATTGGTCGTTCCCTCCTGCTTGGCATAATAGGCCTGTGCAATGGCTGAATTCAGCTTGTGTGAACCAACCGGGCTGACACTCTCGTTCTTGAAATAGATATGAGCCGGTGTATCCAGCAACTTTTCCAGACCACGGGCACGTACCAACGGTGTCGGACGCCAAATCTTATATTGTTCACGCACCTCTTCGGGGATCTCGATCCACGCATCGGTCGTATTCATTTCCTGTTGCGCAACTCCCTTGGAGAACAACGGATAGAGATCCTCCTCCTTGATGGGCTGTTTGGTGGCCGGGTTCAACATGGGACGCGGCTTGTTTTTCATATCCGCAACAATGTTATACCATGCCGTCGGGATATCTTTTTCCTGCAATAAAAACTTTTTTGTACTCATATATAAATAGATTGCTATTCAAATTGACAGCAAAGGAACAAATAATATTTCACTATTCAAATGGAATAGCCAAATATATGGTTACCTTTGTCCGAAAAAATCTGCGTATGAAAATAACTCGATTCCTGCTTCTCGTCCTGCTGACGGTATGCTCCCTGCAGGGTGAAGCTCAGAAACCGAACTTCTCTTATCGGTTCTACGGACAAGTCCGTGGAGATTTGTTTTACAACTCGCGTGCCAATGCAGAGATCGTGGATGGCCTGTTCCATCTCTATCCCAAAGACCGGCTGCCGGATGCGGACGGCCAGGACCTGAATGCACAGGCCAATGGCAGTTTCTACCTGCTCTACTCCCGTTTGGGACTGGACATCCAAGGGCCCAACATCGGATCGGCCAAGAGTTCGCTCAAGGTGGAAACCGATTTCCGTGGTTCGGGCAGCAACTGGGCAACCTTGCGTATCCGACATGCCTACGTGAATCTGGACTGGGGAACATCGGCCCTGCTGGTCGGACAGACTTGGCATCCACTCTTCGGTGAGGTCTTCCCTCAGATCTTGAACCTCAGTACGGGAGCCCCCTTCCAACCCTTCAACCGCAGCCCGCAGATCCGTTACAGTTACAACCGTTCCAACTGGAAACTGACGGCTGTAGCACTCTGGCAATTACAATACCTCTCGAACGGTCCCAACGGGAAGAGCGAGGAGTACATCAAGAACAGTGGTGTACCCGAACTGTATGCCGGCATCGACTACAAACAAAATCATTGGCAGGTGGGTGGCGGACTGGAGATGCTCTCTTTAGTGCCCCGCACACAAGTGACTGTTACGGAGGCTGAACAGACACACATCTACAAAGTCAAGGAGCGCATCACGACCCTCTCCGGTGAGTTGCATGCCAAATATACCGACGAGAACTGGTTCGTGGCCGGCAAGACGCTCCTCAACTCCAACCTGACCCAGACCTGTAGCTTGGGTGGATATGGTGTGACAGCCATCGATGCCCGTACGGGAGAACAGCAGTATGCCACCTACCGGTTCACCCAAAGCTGGCTGAACATTGTCTATGGCAAGCGATGGAAACCGGGCATACTGGTGGGTTATCTGAAAAACTTGGGAGCCAACAAGGCGCTTGTCGGGAAGAGCTACGGTACCGGTCTGGATGTAGATCAGGTGTTCACGACCAACCTGCAACTGTCGTACAACCTGCCCAACTGGAAAGTCGGATTTGAATACTCCCCCTCGTGGGCCTGGTACGGAACAGCTGACAAGCAGGATGGCGGACGCATCCACGACACCCATTCGATCTGTAACCATCGGGTATTGGGCGTCTTGATTTATCAATTCTAAGTCAAAAAACATCAATCATGCTGTATTAATGTGCGAAAAACATTACTTTTGCAGTTTGAATAACGAGTAACAAGTTGAATTAGAAAAAGAATGGATAAAGTAAGTTATGCGCTCGGACTGAGCATCGCCAACAATTTCCGCAATGCCGGAATCAAGAATTTGGAAGTAACCGATTTCGTCAAGGGTTTGAACGATGTTCTGTCGGAAGGCGAACCTGCCATCAGCTATGAGGAGGCTCAAAAGGTAATCAACGAATATTTTGCCCAACTGCAGAAGGAGAAATTCGAAAACAACAAACAGGCAGGCGAAGAGTTCCTGCGCATCAACCGCGAGAAAGCGGGTGTGGTGGAACTGCCCAGCGGTCTGCAATATCAAGTGTTCAAACAGGGAACCGGTGACAAGCCGAAGGCTACCGACAAGATCCGTTGCCACTACCATGGCACGTTGATCAACGGTACCGTGTTCGACAGTTCAGTAGATCGGGGAGAACCGATCGAGTTTGGTGTCAACCAGGTCATCCCGGGATGGACGGAAGCCTTGCAGTTGATGAACGTAGGTTCCAAGTGGCGCCTCTTCATTCCGTCTCATTTGGCATACGGAGAGCGTGGTGCCGGCCAGGCTATCGAGCCCAACAGTACCCTCATCTTCGATGTGGAATTATTGGATATCGTAAAATAAAGTATAGAGTTAATAAGGTAAGATGAAAAAGATTAGTGTATTAGTAGCTACAGTGATTGTAGCCATGAGTGCTTCTTTCACCTCTTGTGATTCACACAAGAGCGCCAGTCTGAAAACAGCAGTTGATAGCGCCAGCTATGCCATCGGTATCAATACCGGTGCCAACTACCGTACCAACCTGAAGACTTTGCCGGGCGGAGAAGCCAACATCGATGATCTGATTGCCGGATTTATCCAGGCTATCAAGGGCGATTCTGCTGCCATGAAGATGACTCCGGAAACAGCCCAGCAGTATCTGCAGACCTATTTCGTAGAGGCATCGGCCAAAGAGGCTGCCCAGAACAAGGAAGCAGGTGAGAAATTCTTGGCTGAGAACAAGACCAAGGAGGGTGTCATCACCACGGAAAGCGGTTTGCAGTACAAGGTTGAGAAAGAGGGAACCGGTGAGAAGCCGACAGCAGCTGATCGTGTCAAGGTTCACTATACCGGTACCTTGTTGGATGGAACCAAGTTCGACAGTTCAGTGGATCGTGGCGAACCGGCCGAGTTCGGTGTCAGCCAGGTGATCCGTGGCTGGACAGAGGGCTTGCAGATCATGCCGGCAGGTTCGAAATACATCTTCTGGATTCCGTCTGATCTGGCCTATGGAGAGCGTGGTGCCGGTCAGGACATCAAGCCGAACAGTGTGCTGAAGTTCGAAGTGGAACTGCTGGAAGTGATCAAAGAGGACAAGAAATAAGGAGAAGCATTCTCCCAGGCCCTTTTGAAAGGATAGTAGGCGAGGCAAATGTGCTATTTAGCATTTTTGGCCTCGCCTTTACTATTTATTAATCACTTTTCCTTTCAAAATGGTAGTTTATTCGATAATTATGCATACATTTGGCACCTCAATTGAAGCAGATCATAAAACAAGAGACAACATGGAGAAAATTGACAAATTGGATCGGCAAATCTTGAGTATCATCTCCAAGAATGCCCGAATTCCTTTTAAAGATGTGGCTGAAGAATGTGGTGTATCACGTGCAGCCATTCATCAACGGGTACAACGGATGATCGATATGAATGTGATTGTCGGCTCTGGCTATCACATCAATCCGAAGATCTTGGGTTACAACACCTGTACCTACATCGGTATCAAACTGGAACGTGGATCGATGTACAAAGATGTGGTTCCCGAATTCGAGAAGATTCCGGAGGTGGTAGAATGCCATTTTACTACCGGTCCTTACACGATGCTGATCAAATTGTATGCACGCGACAACGAGCATCTGATGGAACTGTTGAACACGCGCATACAGGAGATCCCAGGTGTAACTGACACAGAGACGTTGATCTCACTCCGGCAGAGTGTCAAGCGAGAGATTCCTATCCGGGACATAGTCCAAGAGGATGAGGATTGATTCCGATCGGTACAAGTCCAACTAATAAGCCCTTCGAGGGGGCAGGTGCTGATACCTGTCATCCTCGAAGGGCTTATTAGATTGAGCAGTGAAAAGGATAACCGCTTACCGGTTTCCTTTGATGAGGTTCATGAACTCCTCACGCGTCTTGGCCTGCTGGAAGAATCCGGTAAAATCGGAAGTGGTTGTCAACGAGTTCTGCTTCTCTACGCCTCGCATCTGCATGCACATGTGTTGCGCCTCGATCACCACCATCACGCCCAACGGATCCAATACGCGTTGGATACAATCCTTGATCTGCATGGTGAGACGCTCCTGGATCTGCAGGCGACGGGCAAAAATATCGACCACCCGGGGGATCTTGCTCAATCCGGTAATGTAGTTTTTGGGAATATAGGCAACATGGGCCTTCCCGAAGAAGGGCAGCATGTGATGTTCACAAAGGGAGAAGAAATCGATATCTTTCACGATGACCATCTGCTTGTAGTCCTCCTCCTTGAACATGGCCGAGCGAAGTACGGCTTCCGGATCCTCCCGATACCCTTTGGTCAGGAACTGCATGGCTTTTGCCACCCGGGTAGGGGTCTTTATCAATCCTTCTCGATCCACATCCTCTCCGAGGAGGGTGATAATCTCTTTGTAATGTCCGGCCAAGACCTCCTGCTCAGCCTGCAATTGTGCTTCTTCCTTTACAATCATCTCAATTCAAAGGTATTTTAATCTCTTCCTTAACGATATACATCTCTTTGCCGTATGAGGGAAAGGCATCCATCAACTGGCGCATCATGTGATAAGCCTCTTCATGCGAACGGAAATCGCCCACCCGCAACTTCCAGAAAGGGGCATTGTAAGAAACGTAAGTGGGGACATCCGGGAAACGCTCCTTGATCTCTTTCTCCTTTTGGAAAGCCTCTTCTTTGGAAGCGCGTTGGTTGTTGCCCGAAAACACCTGCGTCCGAAATCCTTGCATCTTCAGATAGGTTTCGTCGTCGGTGGTCTCTACATTGGCACCTTGCAAACGCATGCCTACCAGATTGCGGATGGCTTGTGACTGGTGGACTACTACCTCTCCTTGGCCTGCACTTCGATTCTCCCAAGCATCAAAGATACGCTCTTGGGCCGACACACCTGAAAAGGCCGTACTGAACCAAGCCAACACGAAAAGAATACAAGAATAATGTCTCATGTGCAATAAAAAAACAAGGCTTGGCAACCTTCCCCTCAGGATCCGGTTGCCAAGCTGAATTTATAACTATTAAAATGCTTCAATGATCGGCATGAATTTCTCAACGGCCAAAGAGGCACCACCAATCAGACCACCGTCAACGTCCGGCTTAGCAAACAATTCCTTTGCATTGCCAGCGTTACAGCTACCACCGTACAGGATTGTGCAGTTGTCAGCCACCTCCTGACCATACTTAGCAGCCAAAGTAGCACGGATGTGTGCGTGGATCTCCTCAGCCTGGTCAGCTGTAGCAGTCTTGCCTGTACCGATAGCCCAAACCGGTTCGTAAGCCAAGATGATCTTACCGAAGTCCTCAGCAGAAAGGCCGAACAAAGAACCTTCGATCTGTGCATCTACCACTTCGAAGTGCTTGCCAGCTTCTCTCTCTTCCAATACTTCACCAATACAGAAGATCGGAGTCAGACCGTTAGCCAATGCCAATTCAACCTTTGTCTTCAAGATTTCCGGAGTCTCGTGATAATAAGCACGTCTCTCAGAGTGACCTAAGATCACATACTTTGCACCTGTAGAGGCAACCATAGCAGCAGATACTTCACCTGTGAAAGCACCCTTCTCCTTGTCTGCACAGTTCTCAGCAGCCACACCGATCTTGTCTGTATCGATGGCAGCAGCTACACTGGCCAAGTGAGTGAACGGAGTACCGATGATTACATCACAATTCGGTGTCTTACCCTTCAAAGCCTCGTCCAAACCCTTTGCCAAAGCCAAACCTTCAGCCAAAGTGGTGTTCATTTTCCAGTTTCCTGCAACAATATTCTTTCTCATAACTTAATTATTTAATAAGTAAATAAATTCATTTCTTTTCCTGCTTTTTCTTTTGTCCGCGGCGATTCCTTACAAAATCATAAACCCAAACAAGCAACAAAGGTAAGGTAAAAGTAAATAGGTTGGATATTCTCAAGCCCTCTTCTTCTCTTTTTATGTCTTTTTCAGATAAATAGTCTGGCATATGCAGATTCCAATACGCCTCGGAAGGCATATCGTGGAAATGCCATTTCTGCAACAACGTCCCCTCCCGCATCAACACCAGTCCCGGATTGGAACGGATGATGGTCTTCAACAACACATCATCGGCCATCAAGAAGGGGTATTCAGCCCCCGTGTCGTCAATCCATTGCTGGATATCTGCTTCCGAAGAGCTGGTCACAGCCTGGAATCCGACCGCATGTTCGATGGCCCATTCATAGGTACTGTTGATCACGTCGATCGCCTCATCATCGGCCTCCTCAACTCGGGGCATGACCAACAGGAAGGTGAGACCAGGGGCTTGTAACAACGAATCGGTCACCTCCTCTCCCACTGCATTATAGAGATGAAAGTCTTGAACCGGAGATACATAACCGGCACGGATCAGTTCAGTCTGACTATCGACAAACGTCCAGGTACTGTCTTCAACCGGAGCATCCTCCAAGGTAAAGGTCCGTTGCACACCCTCCTTCTCGTAAATAAACGAGTAGCGATACTCATCCTGGGGAGCATCCTCCGGGACACGCAACAGTTCCGCTATATTCGTTCCTTCCCGATAGGGCCGGAAATCGATCAGCGGCAAGTGGTTGTAGTTGTAATAGGCAAAAAGCAGACAGCCGACATAACTGTAGGCCGACACAAACCAATAGGCATGATAGGTGAAACAGGGCCACATCCGTTGGTTGTACAGCAACAGCACGATGGAGGCAGCCAGCAAAACAATGTTTTTGTAGAAGGTTTGCCAATTGGTCAAGATCAGGGCTTCCCCAAAACAACCACAATCGGAAACCGGATTGAACAGGGCCAAGTAGAGCGTGAGTGGGGTCATGAAGAGCATGAAGACAAACAGCACGATGGAGGTGTATTTCCGATAGGCACCCAACAAGACACATGCCCCCAACGAGAATTCCAAGGCTGCCAGGCCAAACGAGAAGATCTCTTTGAACGGCAACAGACTGTCTAAGCCGAAAGAGGTCAGGTAGTCGCCTATCTTGATGGCTCCTCCCACGGGGTCAATCGCCTTGACGGTTCCGGAAAAGAGAAAGAGGGCCGCCAGGAAAAGACGGCAGACTTCAACAGCTACCTTGCGGACAAGATCAGAGATTTGCATGTTACGCTTCGCCAAATTCCAATTTGATTAATCCAAACATGGCATAGTTCACCATGTCCATGTAATTGGCATCGACTCCTTCCGAAACCAAGGTCTGTCCCTGATGATTCTCAATCTGTTTGGTCCGATACAGTTTCATCAGGATCAGGTCGGTATAGGAACTGATGCGCATGTGTCGCCAAGCCTCGTCATAGTCGTGATTCTTCGCATACATCAACTCCTTGGTCTGGGTCATATACTGGTCATACAACTGCAAAGCCTCTTCGTTGGAAATATCGGTCGTGTCGGCAAAGCCACGGGCCACCTGAATCAGTCCGATGATTCCATAGTTGACAATGGCAACAAACTCCGGATAGATACCCTCGCCAACCAAACTAACCCCCTTGATCTCCAAACTACGGATCCGGTTGGCTTTGATGAAGATCTGATCAGTCACCGACTGCGGACGCATGATCCGCCAGGAAGGACCATAATCCTTCAATTTCTTGGCAAACAGATCCCGACATTTGGCGATAATCTGTTCAAACTGTTCTTTTGTATCTGGCATAACTTAGGAGCAACGAATGGAACGTCCCAATTTTAAAATAGTCGTACGGGAGATGCCGTTGAGTTCACACAATTTCTCAACCGTCGTACCGTAACGAGTTGCAATGGCACTTAACGTATCACCCGACTGGATCCGATGATAAACCGGCTTGCTGTCTGCATCCAATGATGCTTCGGCTGAGGCATCAGCAGCCACCACAATCTTCTTCGTTGATACAGCCGTTGATTTCGGTTGAGTCGGCTGTTTGTTAGTCGATTTGGCAGCCTTGGCCTCTGCACCAGCTGAACAGCGGATCGACTGTCCCAACCGTAAGATAGAGGTAGCTTTCAAACCATTCAAGCGACACAATTCGGCCACCGTTGTTCCATACATACGGGCAATCTTTCCCAACGTATCGCCCGATTTTACCCGGTGATACACCATCTGATCGGAAGATGAGGTATAGATATTGCTTCGTCTGCCACGGATCTTGACGTTGCGGAACACATATTCATCCTGATGCGGAACACCATTCTCAAAGTCGATGATTTCAGCCGGATTAATGGCCTGTCCCAAGAAACGGGTTTCGAAATGGAGATGGGAACCGGTCGAACGTCCCGTATTACCACCCAAGCCAATGGTCTCACCCGCACGAACGATCTGATTGGCATCCACCAAGATCTTGGAGAGATGACCATAGACGGTTTCCAATCCATTCGGATGACGGATCACCACATAATAGCCATAACCTCGACGCTCATAACTCTTGATACGCACCTTTCCGGCAAAAGCGGCACGGATAGTATCACCCTTCAACACCTTCAAGTCAATGCCTTTATGCATCCGACGACGACGGGGTCCATACTTGGAAGTCACACGGGCCATCGAATCGATGGCAATGGGATAGACAAAGGAGGCACAATTGATGGTAAAGGAATCGGGCAAATGGATCTTCGTCTTTCCACGGAAGGGATCCACCCATTGGTTCTCCCAATTGGATTCGTACAACTCATCGGCAGGGAACATCAATTCCTCCTCGGCGATCAGTTCGGCCTCCTCTTCTTTAATGACAGCCAGCTCCTGGGTGGTGAGTTCTTTCTTAAAACCGACACGGTCGGCCATCAGTTCGTTGACACGACGATCCATCAGTTCTGCATGAGCAGCCGTCACCTTCGCAGCCGTTACCTTCTTCTGCGGTGTTTTGGCTTGCACCACACCCGTCACGAATGCCGTACAACATATCAATAAAAATGTCTTTATATTCATTGTTTGATTCAGAATAGTTCTTGATATTATTTGAAGCGTCTCAAGGATAGACATCCCTGTCTTAGAGCCACTCTTCAAAGGTCGGTATTTTCGTGAAGTCCTCAAAATCAGTGGGTGTGAAATTTTCTCAACAAAAATCACCTAATCCGCAGATCTATTCACAAAATAACTGTCTTACAAACACTTGTATCAAAACATGTTTTACAACACATCAGCTGATTTTGCCCCAATCAACCTGCTTGGCAAAGAGTACTTTGAGCCTTTTGGAAAGAATCGAGTGGTTTTCGAACTGCAAATCGGGATCTTTGTTCAATATCTCTTCTGCCAGCTCACGGGCATATTGCAGCAGGGAGCCATCCGTCACCAAGTTCGCAACCTTCAGATCGACATGCTGTCCACTCTGGCGTGTTCCCTCCAGATCACCATGGCCACGCAAGCGCAAATCGGCTTCGGCAATTTCAAAACCGTTGTTGCTGCTCACCATGATCTCCAATCGCTTGCGGGTATCGTTGCTGAGTTTATGCGAAGAGACCAAAATGCAATAGGACTGTTCGGCTCCACGGCCTACACGTCCCCGAAGCTGATGCAGCTGTGAAAGACCAAATCGTTCGGCACTCTCAATCACCATCACCGAGGCATTCGGCACATTGACACCCACTTCAATGACGGTGGTAGCCAAGAGGATTTGTGCCTTTCCCGAGACAAACTGCTGCATACAGGCATCCTTCTCAGCCGGCTTCATCCGACCATGTACCATACAGACCTGGTATTCCGGAAAGACCTGTTGAAAAGTTTCATAGCCCGCCTCCAGATCCTTGTAGTCGAACTTCTCGTTTCCTTCGATCAGGGGATAGACCACATAGACCTGACGTCCCTTCTGGATCTCCGAACGCAGGAAAGCATATAACTCGGCCTTCTTCGTATCGTAGCGATGAATCGTCCGGACCGGTTTGCGTCCCGGTGGCAACTCATCAATGACGGAAACGTCCAGGTCTCCATAAAGCGTCATCGCCAAGGTCCGCGGAATGGGAGTAGCCGTCATCACCAACACGTGAGGCGGGATCACATTCTTGCTCCAGAGGCGGGAGCGTTGTTCCACCCCAAAACGATGTTGCTCGTCAATGACCGCCAATCCCAACGAGGCAAAAACAACCTGCTCCTCAATGAGGGCATGCGTGCCAATCACGATCTGAATCTCTCCTTGGGCAATGGCAGGCAGCAGCTGGTTACGCTCCTTCTTCTTGGTGGATCCCGTCAGCAGGGCCACCTTGACCGGCATATCCCGTAAGAAGGCTTGAATGGTGGCATAATGCTGGGCAGCCAAAATTTCCGTCGGAGCCATGATACAGGCCTGACATTGATTATCCAAAGCCAACAGCATACAGAGTAGTGCCACCAAGGTCTTGCCACTACCCACATCGCCTTGTAACAGTCGGTTCATCTGACGGCCACTGCCCATATCGGCACGGATCTCCCGAATCACCCGTTTCTGGGCATTGGTCAGTTCGAAGGGCAGATAGGTTTTATAAAAGGTATTGAAATAGTCTCCGACCCGGGCAAAGAGGAGCCCCTGCTGTTTCCGTTTCCGTCGGTCGGCACGTTGCAACAGATTCAGTTGAATAAAGAAAAGTTCATCGAACTTCAACCGTTGTTGGGCCTTGCGCATCATCTCGATCGATTCCGGGAAATGGATCTGCCGCAACGCATCTGACAAGGAGATCAGCTTCGTACGCTGGAGCAAGTCAGGCGACAAGATCTCCGGCACCTGCCACTGCAGATTGGAAAGGAGGTTAAAGATCAGATTCTGCAAAGCACGCGAATTAAGCCCGATCTTTTTCATCCGCTCGGTTGTATTGTAGTAGGGTGTCAATCCCTGGGCCACCTGAGCAGCCTGTTCGATCGGATCCACATCGGGATGAACCATGTTAAAGCTATTGCCGAAAAGGGTCGGTTTTCCAAAGACAATGTAATCCACATCCGGTTTCAGTTTGTTGGTGACCCAATGGATCTGCTTGAACCAGACCAGGTCGATTGTCCCGGTTCCGTCACTAAACTTCCCGATCAGCCGTTTGGCACTCCCCTCACCCAACGTCTCGAACGACAGGATACGCCCCTTCAATTGGATATAGGGCATTGAGCCATTGATATCGGACACCCGATAAAAACGGCTCCGGTCCATATATTTATAAGGTATATAATACAACAGATCTTCATACGAAGCGAGGTTCACCTCCTTCTGCAGCACCTCTGCCCGCTTCGGTCCGACGCCCGGCAGGTAGGTGATTGCCCGTTGATGAAGATCCAGTATCATGATTCAGCCAGTAACGCTTGTGCAATCAACAAATCGAAGGGGGTGGTCAACTTGATGTTTTCCCGATTCCCCTCCACTAAACAAACCCGACCACCTGTGGCCTCCACGACCGAAGCATCGTCGGTAAACAGGGTCGAATAGGGCTGGGCATAGGCCCTCCACAACAGATCTGCCTGAAACACTTGGGGTGTTTGAACCGCAAAAAAGCGTGTACGATCGACAGGATGGCTCTCGGCAAGTGTCCCCTCCCGCAACGAATCGATCATCGGCAATACGGGAACAGCCGCTCCTTGCTGCTCAGCCATGGCATAACAGGCTGCAATCACTTCGGAGGAGACGAACGGACGGACACCATCATGTACCCCAATCAAGGCCGGCTCCACCAATGCCCCCTGCTCCTGCAAATAGCGTAACCCATTCAGGACCGAATGAAAACGGGTCTCTCCTCCATTCACGACCTGGTGTGGAGCCTTGCAACCAATCTCCCGGCAAAGCATCTCCCAATAGGGACGATGGTCCGCCGGCAAGACCAAAACCAATCCTGCGGTTGCATCCCATTGGGCAAACCGCTCCAAGGTATGCATCAAGACCGGCTTCCCTGCCAACGGAATGAACTGTTTGGGCAGATCACCTCCCATGCGTAACCCTTTGCCTCCCGCCACAATAATGACATATTTCTTCATGCCTCTAACTCCTCCAATACCTTTTTGACCTCCTCATCGGCCTTATACAACTTCTCTTTGCAAAGTTTGATCAGACGTGTTGCCTCTTTCACCTTGTCGGAAAGCAGATCGACATCCAGATCACCCTGCTCTATCTCGGCGACGATCCGCCGTAACTTTTCAACTGCCTCTTTATAGGATTCCATACGCTATACAATTTAGGATTTGACAATGATACTGGTTACCTCCCCATCGACAAAACGAGTCGTGATGCAATCGTCCGGCTGCAAGTCAGCAACCCGCTTGACGATTTTTCCCCCTTTCACCGTCAAACTATACCCCCTTTTCAGGATATAATCGGGTGAGGAGAGCTGGAGATATTGCTCCTGCAAGGAAAGAAATCGGTTTGCCTCCGCCAACTGTTTCGTGATCCCGCTGCGGATCTGCCAGCCGAAAGCGTGCAAGACTTGCTCTTGGCGAGTCAACCCTTGGAAGACCCGATTGGGCAGTTGAGTGGCCAAAGACTGTAAGGCTAACCGTTCGTCAGACAGTCGCTCTTTCGCACGGGTAGGCAACCGATGTGCCAGCAGTTGCAGCCGATTCTGTTGCACCATCAACTGTTGCATGGCCGACTCCGACACCCGTTGTTGGAGTTCCTGCAGTTCACCGGCCAATACATCCATCTTTCCCAACAGAAAGGCAGCCACAGCCGTCGGGGTCTTCAGGCGTGTATGGGCGACCAGATCGACAATGGTATCGTCCCGCTCATGACCGATACCGGTCAAGATGGGCAAGGGAAACTGAGCACAATGGGCGGCTAACAGGTAGGAATCGAAACAACTCAATTCCGACTGAGCCCCTCCTCCCCGGATGATTACAACCAGATCAAACAGTTCCTGATACTGGAACACTCGCTCCAAGGCATCAATGATCGATTCTTCGGCCCGCTCTCCCTGCATCAAAGCCGGGAACAGATGGAGATAGAATGGATATCCCGCCGGGTTATGAAGCAACTGATGGGTAAAATCTCCATAACCGGCAGCCGTTGCCGATGTGATGACGGCCACGCGCTGGGGCAACAGCGGGAAGGGTAACTCCTTGTTCAACGTGAACACACCCTCCTCCTGCAACTGACGGATGATCTCCTGACGTCGCCGGGCCAGATCCCCCAACGTATAGGCCGGATCAATATCGACCACCGTCAAGCTATAGCCGTAGAGTTCATGAAAACCGACAGCCACCTCAACCAACACCTTCAGTCCCGAAGTAAACCGTTGGCCGGTCTCCATCTCAAAGTAGGGCTTCAACATCCGGAAGGTCTTGGCCCAAATAGAGGCACGGGCTCGCGCCACAATGGCCTGTCCGGCTGCATCCTTCTCGATGAACTCCAGGTAGCAATGACCCGAAGCCTGATTGACATGCACATCGCTGGTCTCTGCCCGCAACCAATAGGTCTCGGCAAAGGTGCCTTCGATCACCTCCCGCACGCGGGCATTGAGTCGAGAGAGCGTAAAGGGTTGTTTGGCATCACCGATAGGCATGACGTAACCGTTTATAGAGTCGATAAAAGTCGGGAATACCGTAACCCAATTCCCGATTGGGCTGTTTTGAGAGACTCGATCCTTCGCGTAACCAACGGATCAGATCGCGATTCGTCAATTGGGGATAAGCTTGCCAAAGGCAGATGGCCAGACCGGCCAAGGTTGGAGCGGCAAAGGAGGTGCCACTGCTAAAACACATGTCACCTTCGGCATCAATCACACAGCATTGGGTACCCAAGGCAACAACATCGGGTTTCACACGACCATCAGCCGTATAACCGACCGAACTGAAAGCACATCGTTTCTTCCGGTCATCAATGGCCCCTACACTGATCACATCAGGCGCATCGGCCGGTACCGTAATCGTCTTCCAGCTACCGGCTCCCTCATTACCGGCACTGCAAAAGAGCAAGAGTCCCTTCTCAGCAGCCTTTCCAGCCACCTGACTGATATAGGATTGTCGGCCATCCAGCACGGCCGGAGTATAATCCAAAGTTTCCTCATCAAACGTGGAATAGCCCAGCGAGGAAGAGATCACCTCCACCCCTACACTATCGGCATATTCTACGGCAGCCGCCCAATAATCCTCTTCAATCGGCAGTTCGTGGGCTCGCACCTCACTACGGATCAGCCAATAGGTCGCATCGGGAGCTGTCCCCACCATGATACCCGGCAGTTTGGCAGCCAGACAAGAGAGAACCTTGGTGCCATGTTCATCTCCGGCATAGACCGTCTCACCTGGAGAGGCTACATTATAAGTACCTGCCACCTGCAAGGAGTCGAAATAGGCCATCCGATCGACTCCGGCAAATCCGGCATCAATGACAGCCACCCGTCGGTTGTGTCCTGTGAAACCTGCTTTATGCAGACGAATACCATTCAACATCCGGATTTGCGGTTCTGCATACCCGTAGTAGTTTTTCCGAGGTTCCTCTTTCGCCAACAACCGGGCCTCCCCCTCCTGCTCAAATGCCAGCTCTTCCTGCTGCCATTGGCCCACGTAACGGACCGAATCAACATAAGGAAGTTGTAACAGACGGACACAACAGGTAGAATCGACCGCTACAACGGCCATCGTCTGCATCCACTTGCTCCGTGCCACGACCGTACAACCACATTGTTGCACTTGTCGTACATATTCGGCAGAAATGGGCAAATCAGTTCCTGTCACCGGAACCGACTGCTTTTTCCGACGTTCAATCGCCGCTGCACTCAAGAACTGTTCGGGCTGCTCCACACGACAGGTTGTTTCTCCTTTATCTTTCAGATAGATACGGAAACCATAACGTGTCTCACCGAAGCCGTTGAAAGCCCAGCTACTGCAGAGCCACACACTCAATATGAGGAATAAATGTTTCATACGACAAAGATAAATGAAAATTTTTTGTCAAAACACTTGTCAGATCAAAAATAATGCCTACCTTTGCACCCGTAATCAAAACAACAACGGTGCCATAGCTCAGTTGGTAGAGCAAAGGACTGAAAATCCTTGTGTCCCCGGTTCGATTCCTGGTGGCACCACTCCTTAAGGAACAGACTCCTGATTCTTTGACAGAATCGGGAGTTTTTGTTTTTGGACACTAACTACAAAATCCTGGCAAGATTTTCTTACCCGAGACAAAAGTTGAGTTAAAAGTAAACTATAATCCAAACAGATTTGTTTACTTTGCAGAAAATAAGAATCCTATGGGCAAACATAATAAGGACAAGAAAGAGAAAAAGGAGAAAAAGAGTAAAGGTAAAGGGAATCGGATGAAGAAAAAGGCGCTCATCCAATCCATTATCAATGCGTTCCAGTCCTCTCCAAAAGAATCGTTCAACTACAAGCAGATCAGCAAACTGATTGGTATCGACAGTCAGGTACAACGGCTGCAGGTGGCGGATTTACTGACCGATCTGGCCATCGAAGATATGCTGGTCGAGGTGGATCGTGGCCGTTTCCGGCTCAATGCCATCAGCAATGTGGCGGTAGGTATCTTCTCACGCCGAAGCAACGGCAAGAACCTCTTCACACCGGAAGAAGGTGGTACACCCATCTTTGTGGCCGAACGAAACTCCGGACATGCCATGGATGGTGACAAGGTCAAGGTACAACTCTTTGCCAAACGTCGGGGAGCTGAACCGGAAGGCGAGGTGATTGAGATTCTCGAGAGCAAGGAGCGCACCTTCATCGGTAAATTGCAAGTAGCCAAAGGATTTGCTTTTCTGATAACGGAAGACAAGACCCTGGCCAACGATATTTTCATTCCCAAAGAGAAGCTGAAAGGGGGCAAGGATGGCGACAAGGCCGTTGTCCGCATTATCAAATGGCCTGAAGATGCCAAAAATCCGATGGGAGAGGTGGTTGATGTCTTGGGGGTAGCCGGTGAAAACAACACGGAGATGCACGCGATCTTGGCGGAGTTCGGTTTGCCCTACCACTATCCGGAGAATGTCGAGAAGGCGGCTGCCCGCATTGCCGACGTCATTCCGCAGGAAGAGATCGACCAACGGGAAGATTTCCGGGATGTCCTCACCTTCACCATCGATCCACGTGATGCCAAGGACTTTGACGATGCTCTCTCAATCCGTCTCCTGAAGAATGGTCATTGGGAGGTAGGTGTACACATTGCCGACGTGACGCACTATGTCAAACCGGATTGCCTGATCGACCATGAGGCCCAAAGTCGTGCCACATCGGTCTATCTGGTCGATCGTACCATCCCGATGTTGCCCGAACGGCTGTGTAACCAGATCTGTTCGCTCCGTCCCGACGAAGAGAAGCTCTGTTTCTCCGCCATCTTCGAACTGAACGACCAGGCCGAGGTACTTCACTCGCGTATCTGCCGGACCGTCATCAAGAGTAACCGACGCTTCACCTACGAAGAGGCACAACAGGTGATCGAAACGGGAGAGGGGGATTGCAAAGAGGCACTCCTAAAACTCAACGCCTTGGCTCAGAAACTGCGGGAAAAACGGTTCCAAAATGGAGCCATCAATTTCGAACGGTATGAGGTGAAATTCGAGATCGACGAACAGGGTAAGCCCCTCAGTGTCTATTTCAAGGAATCCAAGGAGGCCAACAAACTGGTCGAGGAGTTTATGCTCCTGGCCAACCGTACCGTAGCCGAGTTTGTCGGCAGGCCACCAAAAGGCAAGACGAAAAAGACCTTTGTCTATCGGATCCACGAACTGCCTGATCCGGAAAAGATGGAGAACTTCGCCTCCTTCATCCGCCGTTTCGGCTATAAACTGAAAACCGAAGGCAGCAAAACCGAGGTGAGCAAGGACATCAACCACCTGTTGGACAAAGTACAAGGCAAACCGGAAGAGAATCTGATCGAGACCGTAGCCATCCGTGCCATGCAAAAGGCACGCTATTCGACCGACAACATCGGCCATTATGGCCTGGCATTCGACTACTATACGCATTTCACCTCGCCCATCCGTCGCTATCCCGACATGCTGGTGCATCGTCTGCTGGAACGATATTTGGCAGGGGGACGGAGTGCCATCAAGAAGAAGTATGAGGACCTGTGCGACCATTGTTCGTCGATGGAACAGTTGGCAATCAATGCCGAACGGGCTTCCGTCAAGTATAAACAGGTGGAATTCATGCAGGACAAGTTGGGTATGGTCTTCGATGGTGTCATCTCCGGTGTCACGGAATGGGGACTGTATGTCGAGTTGAACGAGAACAAATGCGAAGGATTGGTGCCCATGCGCGACCTGGACGATGACTACTACGAGTTTGACGAGAAGAACTACTGTCTCATCGGCCGACGCACCAAACGGGAGTATCGTCTGGGCGATCCCATCACCATCAAGGTGGCTTCGGCCAACCTCGAACGTAAGCAACTGGATTTCCACTTAGTGTGACCACTTCATGCGCGACACCCCACGGTAATCCACCCGTGATTGCTGCTCCAGATAATGCATCAACAGATCCGAAGTGACCAGGTAGCGGTTCTCCCCTGCCTGGGCTTTCGGATGATCCACCACCGAAGCCAAATAGGAACTCATCGCCACCCGATAGATCCGGCGGCGGTCGAACTTGGTGCCATCCTCCTGCCAGAGCTTGATCTTACGCACATCCTGATGATCCTTCCCTAATTTGATCTGATAGCGGATTCCCGACACATAAGCCGGTCCATATCCATCAGCCCGACAGACAGCGGCCAACATCTCCTCCACTTCATGACCCGTCAGCTCATACTGGATCACCTCATTTCCAAAGGGATCCAACCGATAGACATCCGCCACGGTAAAGTCGCCTGCCGGCTTCGTCTCATACCGCACCCCACCTGCATTCTGGATGGCGATATCTGCCTGGGTCAGGCTACGTACGGCATCAGCCATCAGACAGCCCAACTCTTCGCGACAGGTAAAACATTCAGCCGTCGTCAACACCCGTTGTAGAAAGGGATTGTCGTTGAACTGATCCACAAGGGCCTGCACCACCGAATCCGGCTGAGATCGACCCGCAATGTCGATCAGGTGAGCCTCCTTGTCGATGAGTTTCCCCGCTTCGAAGGTGAGTGTTGTCTCGGTGGCATACTGCAAATCACGGGCTGCCTGTGTCACCAGCACCGGTCCGACCCGTTCGCCATCCACCACTTTCGTATGGGTATGTCCCCCAATGATCAGGTCAATCTCCGGAAACTGGGCCGCCAAACGCAAGTCCTCCTCATACCCCAGGTGAGACAGGACGATGAAAAGATCACTCACCTGCCGTAGCCAAGCATATTCCCGAACCGTCTCGAAGGGATCTCGAAAGGTCAAGCCCCGAAAATGGTCGGGATGGGCATCCGGATGACCCGCTTCACCCACCTGTACCAAACCCAAAAGAGCTATACGCAATCCGGCCTGCTGCCAAATCCGAAAGGGCTCGACATGCAGACGAAGCGAGTCGGCTGCCTCCAGATTGGCACAGAGATAACGGAAGTTGGAGTCGTTCACCACATGTCGCAACGTTGCGACATCATTGTCAAACTCATGATTGCCCAAAGCAGAATAGTTGAAACCCAATTGGTTCATCAACGTCACCATCGGTTGGCAAGGTTCGGGATACTGGTCGTTGACCGGATTGCCGGTACGGTTGTCACCGGCGGAAAGTAGGAGCAGGTCAGGATATAGCTGGCGAAGACTATCCACCACCCCGGCCAGTTGCGGAAAACGGTCGATGGCCGCATGCATATCGTTCACCGAGAGAATATGCACCTGCTGGATCTGTGAGCACACCGGGAGTACGCTCAACAACAGCCCTATCGAAAAGAAAAGGGTACGTAACAACCGAATCATCTTTAAGTAGTCATATAATATATAGGAAAGAGGCAGCCGTGCTGCGGAACGACTACCTCTCTTTTTGGCTTAAACATCGCAAATACGGATACACTTCTCCAACGAAGCGATCTTGTCTTCCTGTTTCGGCACGAACTCCTGACCGACAAAGCCCTTGTAGCCACACTCGACAATTGCCTTCATGATCGCCGGATAGTTCAACTCCTGTGTCTCGTCAATCTCGGCACGACCTGGACAACCGCCCGTATGGATGTGCGAGAAGTATTCGTGATACTTCCGGATATTCTCAATGATATTACCCTCCATGATCTGCATGTGATAAATGTCATACAACAGTTTGAAGTTGGGCGAACCGATGCGGCGGCACAATTCCACGCCCCAAATCGTATGGTCGCACTGGTAATCCTTGTGTCCCACACTGTTGAGGAGCTCCATCGTCAACACCACATGATGTTTCTCCGCCAACGGGATCAACCGTTTCAGACCCTTCTCACAATTCTCCCAGCCCTGCAGGTCGGTCAGACCGTTGCGGCGGCCCGAGAAACAGATCAGGTTGGTCAAGCCGGCTTCAGCCACCATCGGGATCACCTTTTCGTAGCTGGCTACCAGTTCGTCATGCAGTTTCGGATCGTTGAAGCCCTTGTCGATACCCAAACCGGCACCCTGACACATCGCCACGGTCAAGCCATGCTTCTGCACAACGGGCCAATCCTTCGGATCCAGCAGTTCTACCGACTCGATACCAATGCGCTTACAAATCTCGCAGAATTCATCCAACGGATAACTGCCGAAGCACCACTTGCTCACCGAGTGGTGAATGTTACCTTTCAATGCCTGCACAGAGGCCGCTTCCGGTCGGCCCGGCTCAGCGTGCAGACTCCCTGCCGTCAGCAGTGTTCCACCTGCCACCAGGGTTTTAATTGCTGTTCTTCTGTTCATGTCTTTCATGAAAAATGCATTTATAAATTGTATAACGCAAAAGTAGAAAAAAGAATTGTTTAAATTTGCCCCTTAATTGAATTATGAGACAGATGATGGTGAAATATCTACAAATAGGGGCAAAATGGGCCTTGTGCGGACTCTTGCTGCTGCTGGCAGCCTGTGCCAACATCGGATCGCCCAATGGCGGGCCCTACGACGAATTGCCTCCCAAATTTATCAGCAGCACACCGCTGCCCAACCAAACAAACTACAAGGGAAAGAAGATCGAGATTGTCTTTGACGAGCTGATCCAGATCGAAAAGCCCTCCGAGCAGGTGATTGTCACTCCGCCCCAGAAGGAGATGCCGGTGATCCGTTCCTCCGGACGCAAGGCCATCGTCGAGCTGGCCGATACGTTGCGGGAGAATACCACCTATACGATCGACTTCACCAACGCCATCTCCGACAACAACGAGAAGAACGTATATGAGAACTTCACCTTCGCCTTCTCGACAGGTGACGTGATCGACACACTGGAGATTGCCGGTATCCTACTGAATGCGGAAGATCTGGAGCCGATGCCGGGCATCACGATCGGTGTGCATACCGAACTGGCCGACTCGGCTTTTGTCAGCCAACCCTTTACCCGTACTTCGAAGACCAACGACCGTGGCCGTTTCATCATCCGCAACCTGGCACCGGGCACCTACCGTCTTTTTGCCTTGGAGGATATGAACCGGGATTATAAGTTCGACCAGCCGGGAGAGGCGATTGCCTTTCACGACTCGCTGATCGTGCCCACCTTCGAACTTACCACCCGACAGGATACGACCTGGAAGGATTCATTGACCGTCGATACAATCCGGACCGTGCCCTATACCCATTTCTATCCGGACAATGTGGTGATGCGCCTCTTCAAGGAAAAATTTGAACGGCAATACATGTTGCGTCCGGAACGTCCTGAGAACAGACGTTTTACGTTGCGCTTCAATGCCATCCCAGACACTCTGCCTACGGTGGAACCGCTGAACTTCGCCCCGGAGGACAGCCTTTGGTATTTCGTGCAAAGCGAAGAGGAGGGACGCACCCTACACTATTGGCTGACCGACTCGCTGGTTTATCAGCAGGACACGTTGCAGTTGGCCGTTTCCTACCTGAAGAGCGACTCACTCAATCAATTACAACCACAGACCGACACCCTGAAGTTGACAGCCAAACGACAACCGGCTGTCAAGAAGCCGAAGCGGAAAAAGGATGAACCGGAACCGGTCGAGATGCTCGGTATCGGAGTGAGTGCCAGCAGCAAGATCAACCTGTTCGACACACTTTTCATCACCTTCTCCGAACCGGTAGAGGAGGTGTCCAAGGAGCTTTTCTACCTCAACCGGCAGGTAGATTCACTTTGGCAAGCTGTGGATTTTGAGTTCCGGCGTGATTCCACCAATGCACTCCGTTACCTCATCCAACGTCCCTGGAGTTATGGCGAGACCTACCATCTGGAGATCGATTCTGCCTCGATCCATAGTGTGTATGGAAAATGGAACGGGCCGTTGACATGCGACTTCCAAATCAAGGAGGAGGATGAGTATGGCCACCTCTACATCAATCTGCCGGGAGTCGATTCGACCGCATTTGTCCAGCTATTGAGCGGACAGGATCAGCCGGTCCGCCAAGTGCGCGTGAAGGAGGGGGGAGCTCTCTTCATGGACTTGAAGCCCGACAAATACTATGCGCGTCTGATCATCGACAGCAATGGTAACAATAGGTGGGATACCGGACTCTATGCGGAACTTCGTCAGCCTGAGGTGGTCTATTATTGCCCCAAGCCCTTCGTCATCAAGCAGAATTGGCAGGTGGAGGAGACCTGGGAGCTCTTCAGTAGCCCTATTGAACGGCAGAAACCGATCGAGATCACCAAGAACAAACCCAAAGAACTCACGAAAAAGAAACGGAATTATAAAGATGAGAGTAATCGTACCACCACTTCATCGCGTAACAACAGCCTGGGCGGCTTGGGTGGACTGGGCTTCTAAGCTTCTCTGCGTGATCCTGTTCTGCGGTTTCTCCATGTCCACCGTACATGGGCAATGCAACAACGCCCGCCATCGGTTACATGCCGGTGAACAGGTGACGTATGACCTCTACTTCAAATGGGGGCTCCTGATGCCACGGGCCGGTGTAGCCTCTCTCTCAGTCGAATCAGACACCTACCAACAGCAAGCTGCCTGGCGTTATCGTCTATTGTTCCGTACAACCGGCATGTTTGAGAAGATCTTCTCCATGCGCGACACGATGGATTGTTATTATGCACGACCCCATGGAACCCTGCTGTTCAGCACCAAGCATAGCGACGAGCAGGATTACTATTCGGTGGATGACCTCTATTTCCGGTATATAGGCGATTCCGTACAGGTCCGTTCCCATCGTTATACGCTCAACCGCACGAAGATCGACACCGTGATGACGGCCCAAGCCTGCCTCTTCGACATGTTGGGTGCTACCATGCAGTTGCGCACACTCGATTGGAACCAGTTTTCACAAGGAGCCGAGTTCCCCTTCCACATTGCCATTGGGCGCGACTTGGTGCCTGCTGCCTTCCGGTATGCCGGACAGCAAGTGATCGACCGGGGCGATGTCAAATATCGTACCCGCCATTTCTATATTGATGTGTATGATGAAGCCTTTACGCAAAGCAAGGCAGCCGGAGAGGTCTGGATTGGGGATGACGAGAATCACATTCCCGTGAAAATCCGTGCGAAACTGAAGATTGGAGCAGCCGAGGTCTATTACAAAGAGAGCCAGAACCTACGTCATCCGCTGAGTTGTCGGGTGGCTATCCCCAAGTGACATACCCGCCTCTTGCTACAGAGACGATGTTTATTCGATGGAATCGAAGGGGAGGGGCGTCTCTTTCCGGTAACCTGTTCCGCTGAAGGTAGCGATCAAATCGCCCGATGCGGTGGTAATCTGCACTTCGCAATGGGCCAAACGCTTGTGGTTGAACACCTCTTTCGCCTCAGCATAGAGCATACCCGAAGAGACCGAGCGGAAGAAATGAATCGTCGAATCGATGGAGAAGGTGAGACGGGCATGACTGTTGGTAGCGGCAGCAAAGGCCAAGTCCGCCAAGGTAAAGAGGGCACCTCCCTGACAGACACCCCCGCCATTGAGGTGTTCGGGACGAACCTCCATACAGGCTTTGGCGTAGCCGTTGCCCACTTCGAGCAACGTCACGCCTGCCAGTATTGCAAATTGATCGCCTTGTAGAAACTCCTGAATGGTCATACCCGATCAATTCAATTTCCATTCAGCTCCATCCTTCGTGTCTTTGATCTCGAAGCCTAAAGCTGTCAATTCATTCCGGATCTTGTCGGAGGTAGCCCAATCCTTGTTGGCCTTGGCCTGCTGACGGATCGTCAACAACAGATCCACCGCCTTGCTGAATGCCTCGTAACTGCTGCCGGCTGCTGAAGCCTCATCGCGTAAGCCCAAGATATCAAACATAAAGGTATGGAATGTCTCCTGCAGCTCCTTCAGGTCTGCTGCCGAGAGCGTTGCCTTGCCATCCTTCACCGAGTTGATGGCACGCGTTGCATCAAACAGGTGAGAGATCACGATCGGCGAACTCAAATCATCGTTCAGAGCCTCATAGCATTTCTCGCGCAAACCCTTGGTATCTACCGTCGATTCCTTGCCCGGCTTCAGTTTCATCAAGTGGTGATAAGCATCCATCAGACGCTCCAGTCCCTTCTGGGCCGCTACCAACGCATCGTTGCTGAAATCGACCGTACTGCGGTAATGAGCCTGCAGGATGAAGAAGCGGATCGTCATAGCCGAATAGGCCTGGCTCAACATCGGATGATCGCCCGTAAAGAACTGATCCAACGTGATGAAGTTGCCCAACGACTTACCCATCTTCTGGCCGTTGATGGTGATCATGTTGTTGTGCATCCAATAGTGGACCATGTCATCGCCTTGCGAAGCGACAGCCTGTGCGATCTCACACTCGTGGTGCGGGAAGATCAAGTCCATGCCACCACCGTGAATGTCAAAGTGATCGCCCAAGTATTTCTTACCCATAGCCGTACATTCGCAATGCCAGCCGGGGAAGCCATTGCTCCACGGAGAGGGCCAGCGCATGATGTGTTCCGGCTGGGCACATTTCCAAAGCGCGAAATCGATCGGATTATGCTTCTCATCCTGACCGTCGAGTGCACGGGTCGTATTCAACATGTCGTTGATGTTCCGGCCGGAGAGCACCCCATAATTATGATCCTTGTTGTATTTCTCCACATCAAAATAAACCGAACCCTGGCTGACATAGGCATAGCCATTGTCCAATATCTTCTTCACCAGCTCGATCTGTTCGATGATGTGTCCGCTGGCGTGCGGTTCGATGCTGGGCGGCAACACGTTCAACGCCTCCATCGCATGATGGTAACGGTTCAGGTAGTACTGCACCACCTCCATCGGCTCCAACTGTTCCAGACGTGCCTTCTTGGCGATCTTGTCTTCGCCCTCGTCAGCATCGTGCTCTAAGTGTCCTACATCCGTGATGTTCCGGACGTAACGTACTTTATATCCTAAATGAGTCAGGTAACGGAATAACAAATCAAATGTAATGGCCGGACGGGCATGACCCAGATGGGCATCACCATAGACCGTTGGACCACAGACATACATGCCGACATGTGGGGCATGCAACGGAACAAACGGTTCCTTTCTTCTTGTCAATGTGTTGTAAATGCTTAATGGGTGTTCCATATTCAAGTCTGTATTTTTATTGAACGGCAAATGTAAGGATTATTTTGGATACTATCCCACGAACAGGTCTGAAATTGCATCATCTGTTCTGGACGGTCGAATGCAGCCGATGGTTTTCCACTGTTGCAGGCTGTACAGATGATCCACAGTAAGATAAAAATCATTCTCTCAATCTCTTTCATGCTGATTTCCGTTTAGGAATGGGTAAAACAATGTAGCAAATGTAAGGATTAATTGGGACAGTTTTAAATATTTTGCCTACCTTTGCTCAGTTTTATCGTATGAACTGACAACAAATTAAATCTATTTTTCAACGTATGCATGAACTTTGCTGTGTAGGGCATATCACACTCGACAAGATTGTAACGCCCAAAAAGACGGTGCACATGCCCGGAGGAACTTCGTTCTATTTCGCACATGCCATCAAACATTTCGACGACATTGACTTCGCCTTGGTTACGGCAGTCGGTGCATCGGAGATGGGTGTCGTGGATGAATTGAAGCAGGAGGGAATCCAAGTTACCACCATGCCGAGCCGTTACTCGGTCTATTTCGAAAATATCTACGGGGAGAACCAGAATAACCGTACCCAGCGTGTATTGGCCAAAGCAGATCCTTTCACGGTAGAGGCTTTGCAGGCAGTCGATGCCAAGATCTTCCACCTCGGTAGCCTGTTGGCTGACGATTTTTCGATCGAAGTAGTCAAGTATCTGTCCAGCAAAGGGTTGGTTTCTGCCGATTCACAAGGTTATTTGCGTGAGGTGCGCGACACGAATGTCTTTGCCGTAGATTGGCCCGAGAAGAAAGAGGTGTTGCGCCATGTCCATTTCCTGAAAGCCAACGAGCATGAGATGGAGGTATTGACCGGCTCTGCAGATGCCAAGACAGCCGGCCAGATTCTGTATGACTGGGGTGTCAAAGAGGTCTTGCTGACCTTTGGTGATATGGGTTCGGTTGTTTATGATGGGACGACGTTCCACAAGATTCCGGCCTATCAAGCGCGGGAGATTGTCGATGCAACCGGATGTGGAGATACCTACATGACCGGTTATCTCTACCAGCGAAGCAAAGGGGCTTCCATCGAAGAGGCAGGTTGTTTCGCAGCGGCCATGTCCACACTTAAAATCGAACATAGTGGACCGTTTAGCGGTACGAAGGCGGATGTACGCCAGATCATCGAAACAGCAACCAAACGCTATCCAACTCTCTAAGGGAACCAAGCTCTTCTATCCAACCATTGAAAGGGTGTCCGGATGATGTCAGACAACTGCCTGATAGCCGTCATTCAACTGTTTGACGGCCGTCAGGCGATCGTTTAACGTCAACCGGACACCCTTTTCTTTAGGGTTCACTCGCCTTAAAGACGCTCGCAGAACTCGATTTTCTCTTTGTTAGGGCCTAAGATGGTGAAGTACTTGATCCCATTTTCCCAAAAGGGGAGGCTGTTGACCTGTTCATCTAACAGATGAAAACCCTTGGCCTTTACCACTTCAAAGAGTGGATCAATATGCTTGACATCGATCGCAATGTGGTCGATAGCACCTACCTGTAGTGTAGCTGCTCCATTCTGGTAGGTTTCGATCACCAGATTGTGCAATTGGAGGAAGGCGACCAACTCTCCCTTGTTATTGGTCCGCATGATCAGCTCAAAGCCCAAACCTTCGTAAAAACGAATCGTTTCTTCGATATCGTTGGTCGGGATTCCGATATGTTGGAGACCTGTACAAAATGATTTTATTTCCTGCATAAAAACTTGGTTTTAATTTTACGGCCAAAAATAAGAGATTTTCCATAACTTTGCCAAGTCGAATATGTGTAAAATTATGGAGAAGTCGTTATTTTGTTATTCTGCGTGTCTGATATTGATGGTAACCGCAGCTATCTGTAGTGTGATTCGTTGGTACCACATGTGCCATCCTTACGATCGCCAAGCAGATTATTTTTATCCTTCACGTAAGTATGTGACCTTTTATTTTCTATCCATCTTACTGTTGTTTCCCTACCTGATTCATCAGGATAGTCCCGACACCTGGTTGTTTGTGAGGTCTTTTTTTATTCTTTTCATTCCATCCTTCGGGGCGGTCTCGTTGAAGCAATATTTTTCCTGTAAGGTGAAACATAAGTGGATGAATCTGCTGCTGGTGGGTTGGTTGCCGGGGCTAACTTTGTTGACGCTGTTTGTCTTTGCCTGTATCGGAGGGGATCATTTGCACCCTTGGCGAGACTGGGTGAGTTGTTTTGTAGTCTTCTCCTCGCTTTTTGTCGTGGTCCATTTGATGTATGTCACCCAGTGGTTGTCGCATCGTATTTGGGATTACCAACACGGAGAGTTCTCCAACGAAGCCGATTTTCCGGTCCGTTTTGCCCAAAGTATTGCTTTCGTTCCGCTTGTCTTGTGGCTTTTTTCGTTCAGTGTATTCCTGACCGATAGCCCAGAGGTATATGCCCTGTTTGAAATCATCCTATCCATTGTCGGTATCCGGTTGCTGTTGTTCATCCTGCCCTCACACCGTACCGAATGTCGCGTCATTGAGAACTCCATCGAGGAAACGGTCGATCGATCCCAAGAAGAAGGGCAAGAGGTTGTGGAGGTGTATAGCGATGAGGTCACCGTGCGACCGCACGAATTGTCGGAGAGTCTGATGGAACAGTTGGAAGAAAAGATCCGCATGGCTATCGTGGGGGATAAACTCTACCTGGATCCTAATTTCAACAAGAAAGATCTTGCTCGGAGGTTAGGTACGAACCGTACTTACCTGTCCATTGTATTTCGAGAACGTTTCACTTCGTTCTATGATTTTGTCAATACACTGCGTATCGAACATGCGGCCCATTATCGGGAGGCACATCCCGAGGCAAGCCAATTGGAGGTGGCGGTCAACAGTGGTTTCGGTACAGTCAGAACCTATAGCCGAGTAAAGAAAATGTATGAGGGAAACAAATGATTGCTGTCTAATCTGCCTGTTTTTGTCGAATTGTCCTTGATTCTTGCCTCTTTGTCTCAGACTTTTGTTTTGTTGTCGCATGGGTCTCCTGACGAGTTGCGACCTTTGCAACATGAAAATAATTTGAAACAGATTCAATGTAAAATAAGCGAAACAGACACATGAGACAATTTAGTAAAATGCTGTTGGCATTCTTGTGGGTGCCTTTCATCTCCTGTTCAGATGATGAGATAGGAGGTAACATCGAACCGTCCGATGAACAGAAACCACTTAACCAGGTGAATGTTCCCCAGCCCAATCCTTATTTGGCAAAGGAGCATTATAGTATTACGCATTTTAATTCTGCCCAAACGGATGCTTTCCCTTATCAAGTATCAGACGGAACCTTTTATGTAGATCCGAACAAGTGCGAAGGTGGGTGGAGTGGTCCTATCAACCTGATGACATTGTCGGCGGCAACTGATGGTTATATGTGGGGTATGAGTAGTGATCGTGTATCTTATTACCGTACGACAAACGGTGCTTTTACCAAACTTGGTGAGGCAGGACTACCCTCGGGTACGATGAAGACCGAAGAGCAGTTGCGTACGCTCTCGGCAAAATACAGATCGACAGAGGAACTCTACAATGCCATTGTTCCTTTCCTGGGACAGAATCCCATGTATGCTATCGCCAGTGGTAACTATGTGTTGTGCGACAAGGACAACTATGCCTACACCAACATGGGGACCAACATTGCTCGTTATCGTCTTGTGGATTCTTCCCAACCTGAGAAGGGCATCGTACTTGACCGACAGCTCGACATCAGCAATAGTATTGCGGGAGCTTGGACATTGGTGGGTGTGGTGATGACCTACGATGGCTATTTGGTGGTCGGATACAACCGAGGAATCGTGATTGTGGATCGAGACCTGACGAAAATCATCGATAGTTATTCTCTGCCGGAAGGACAGGTATTGACCAACTCTATTGCCGTTGATGAGCGGAACGGCATCTATGTGGCCAGCAACAGTCAGCAGGAGAATGGCAGTGGATTGATGCAGAAAATTATCTGGAAGAACGGACAACTCAGTACAGATGAGTTGGACGGGGCTTGGAAAGCTCCTTACGATGGTGGCCCCAATGCGCCTTCAATCAAAATGGGTACCGGCACAGGTTCGACACCCACGCTGATGGGTTTCGGGGATGACGAAGACAAGTTGGTGGTTATCACCGATGGTGCCAAACGAATGAAGCTCATTGCTTTTTGGCGTGACGAAATTCCTGCGGATGCAAAAGAGTTAGTGGCGGGTAATCCGCGTATCGCTGACGCATATGAGGTAACGTGCGGTCTGCCGAAAGAGACGGAGTGGGTACAATCAGAACAATCCGTTGTTTGTGCGGGATATGGAGCTTTTGTTGTGAACAACATCCTTAGCGGTGTCGTTGCAACAGGCGACAAGGTAGTGGATGTATTGGCCATTGGTCCCTTAATTCCATCTCCGCAAGGTGTGGAACGTCTGCAGTGGAATACCTCTTCCAACCGCTGGGAATCTGTATGGGCACGAGGTGATGTCAGTTCTCCCAGCATGATCCCGGCGATCAGTACCGCATCGGAGATGGTATTCGTCAATGGATACACCCAGTCGGATGGATGGGAAGTTACTGGATTGGACTGGAATACAGGCGATACCCGCCATCGGGTCATCTTTGGAGATACCAGCCGAGGTAATGGCACCTATGCCATTATCCAGTATTTGGAAAATGGCGACCTGCTGTTTAATTCTGTGAGTGGACCTTATAGAGTATCATTAAAATAATCGGTTAGTTATGATGAAGCATTTGTTCTTACTATTGATGTGTTTGGGTATAGTCGGCTGTTCGGATGATACGGCCGACCCTATTGAGATTGTCAACCCTACCCCGAAAGAGCAGTGGGGGCAGACGTTGGTTGGTAACGATGGAACCATATTTGCCTATCCCGATCTGTATGTCAACTATTGGGAATATACTTGGAGTATCGACCAGCATCCGGATGTGGCCCTTCGTATTCAGGGGGCTTTTCCAAAAGCACGTTTTTTCAGTTTCAGCCTTTATGACGATGAGAAAGGGGAGGCTATCGGAGGTTTTGCCGACAATGAGATCGTTCCTGACCAAGGCTGTGTCAATCCCTTTATGGTCACTTCTTCTGATCAAGGCAGCTTTACGGTGTTTGTCGTCCCTTCATCAATGGATGAAAATACAATAGCTAAACTGGGGTCATCGAACGTATGCCAAGTGAAAGAGGGTGTAAAACGAGCTACCATTATCATTCGCGAATACCTTGGAGTCGATGAATATGGCGGGGTAGAACTGCCCGCTATTGAAGCGATCGACATCCATACGATGAAGGAGGTTGCTGCACCCCAACGTATGAACTCAAACGTGACTACCTTCAACGTCTCTTATGACCATCTGTGGTCTGACGAATTGGACGAAATGCCCTTCTTCCTGGCCACGCGAGGAGCCTATTATCCCAACAACTCCACCGACTATCTCTTTGCACGTACGATCTTGCAGGATGACCAGGTGCTGATGTTCAGTTTTATACCGGTCCCGATCCCGAAGACTGTAGAGGAGTATAAAACAGCCCACGCACGCTATTGGTCTATCTGTTTGGGTTCAGCCCGTGATACCCATTCCTATTATTCGGTCTATGATGAACAGGCCGCTGTTCCCGATGGCGAAACCTGCACGTTCGTTGTTTGCATGAAGCAGAATGCAAACTTGGAGGCTGTCCGCAACAAAGTCAATGAAGCAGTTACACAAGGGAAGCATTGGCAACTTATCGTTTGGGATCGCGAACGCAAGTCTGTCGAAGGCAAGGAAATTGGAGACTGTATCGTCACCATGTACCGGAATATTCTGCCCGACAAAACTTGGGAACATTCGATATCCACGATGATAGCAACCCCTTATGGGGATCCGGTGAACAGTGCAAAAGAGAATCCCGATAAGATGATCGCACGAAGAGCGTTGGGTGAATACGGACCTCAGGGTCAGAAGTACACTACCGCAGCATTCTTGGCATTGCCTTAATTGGATCGCTCGCTGGTGTTAGATGCCTCCAACAACCAGGCCAGGTTGAAGCAGTAGTAGATCCGACTGCTGACCAGGTGAATGCGGTTGTCGGGCGATTGGGTGAGAGCCATATAACCTCGCGGTTCGGCATGGGTTTTGTCCATCTGGAAGAACTGGGTCCAGGCCCCTCCGTTGAGGTACCGCTCTTGCCCATCCGTTATCAGTTTCTTGACAGGCCAGGTCTTCCCCTCGTCATACGAGAGGGCGGCATACAGGCCATAGCCTCGATAGGCGTTCCCCTCCTTGTCGGGAAACAGCATACCCCGGTCTGCTTCGGGTGTCCGTAACGGATGATCAGTAAACGAGATCAGGAGGAGCGGACCTTCATTGAGCCGACGCAACACCAACCGTTGACCACCGTCAATGGGAGGGAACTCGGAGGCTTCATAGTGCCATGTCTTTCCCCAGCCATCCGAAATACTCATGGGCATACGTAATTGTCCCGCTTCATTGCGGATGCTGTTACCCCGGCCGAGTGCCATCAGCCGGCCATCCTTCAGTTGTACAACTCCTGCATGAATACCGGCAATCGTGGTTCCGGTACCACCGGCTTGGAAGTCGGGTAGGGGAGCACCATCCCAGGGATCCTGCCAAGTCTCGCCACCATCCCGACTGATGTGGATGGCAGCCCCATCGTGACTGCCGGGACCTGCATCACAAGCCTGTACCAACCAGCCTTCGCGGGTACGGAAGGTACCTTGAATGACCTGATGCCGTTTGGTGTGTTCAGGGGCAATGATGCGGGGGTTGCTCCAGGTGGCACCATTGTCGTGGCTGGTACGTTGCACCATCATCAGGTTTTGCCAATCTCCGGCAGCCTCTACTCCATTGAGGTGGAACAGAGTTCCCTCGCCATCATTCAACAGGGCGGAACCGGTCACATTCCGATCCGGCACCCGGAAGAAAAGAGAAGCCTCTTCCCAGTGCGATTGTCCAGCCCGCAAGCGAGCACCCAAGACCACCATACCACGTCCATTTTCCTCATCGGCCGAGAACCAGATAGCCAATAGATCGCCATTGTCGCACCAGGTGATAGCTGGCTGATGATTGTGGCGATAGAAGGGGGCTGCCATAGGTCCTGTTGGAGGAATCACATAGACTTGTGGTTCAGCAAAGAAGGGAGCTGTGGTTGGTATCCAGTCGGCTACAGTTTGCCGCACATTGAGTTGGTGTAGGGGTGTAGGCAGCGGAGAGGCATCCGGTTCTGCAGGAGCCTCGGCCTCCACAATCCGGAATCCGGTCAATGCATGCTTGTCATCCGGCAACATGGCCATGCGGTTGCTGCTTCGCAGATATTTTTCCGGGGTATGATGGCTTCCTCCGCGTGTGACGCGATACTCGCCGGTAGCCCGTCCTGAGGGATCGGTCTGATCAGCTGCCGTATAGGGCCCATACCAGTCCAAACACCACTCCTCTACATTGCCATGCATGTCATAGAGGCCAAAGGCATTGGGTGTTGTCTGTCCGACCTGCAGGGAAACAGCCGCATAATCACGAGCGATGCGTTGGTTCTTCTGCATATTGCCCGGCAGACCATCTCCTGTATAATAGGGATAGGTGGTACCGGCCCGACAGGCATATTCCCATTCCGCTTCGGTCGGTAACCGGTAAGAACGTCCCTCCCGCTGGCTCAACCATTCGCAAAAGGCCACAGCATCGTGATAGCTGACATAGACAACCGCCTCATCGTCTGCCGTAGAGAGGCCCTGCTTGCCTCGCCACGCGCGATGTTCCGGACGGAATGCTTCAAACTGGGCATTGGTGATTTCTGTGGCTGACATCCGGAAGGGACGGGAGATCGTCACCCGATGGACCGGAGCCTCATCGAAGTTTTCACCTTGGCCGATACCGCCCATATAGAATTGGCCGGCCGGAATATCGACCAGTTGTACCAGGGATGTTTGACCTTGGACCGTGACGGCATAGCAACAGAGGCAGCCAATCAGCCATTGACGAAAGAGATGTTGATATTTCATGGGAATGGGATTTACTGATTATACATATCTTTATTATAGAAGTTGAGAATGTCGATCTGAATCGCATAGGCATGATGGGCCGGACTGTCAGGATTGAGTTCCATGGCAGCCAGGTAATCATTGAGCATCAAGCGGGTCTCACCCATCTTCCGATAGGCGTTCCCACGAAGGTAATAAGCCTCGTCGTCGGAGGGATGTTGACCGATGTAAACATCCAGTTGACGGATCGCATCGGCTGTTTTTCCCTCATCAATAAGTCGTTTGATCGTTTCCATAATCGAATTTTCCGTTCATTTGCTCGCAAAGATAAAATATTTACGTATGTTTGCACCCGATTTTTCAACAAGAAACAAGTTATGCAGAAAAATTTGGTAATAGTGGAGTCTCCCGCCAAGGCGAAGACGATTGAAAAGTTCCTTGGAAAAGACTACAAAGTGTTGTCGAGTTACGGACACATCCGTGATCTGAAAGCGAAAACTTTCAGTATCGACATTGAACATGGTTATGCACCGCAGTATGTGATTCCGGCGGACAAGAAGAAGTTGGTGGCTGAATTGAAAGAGGAGGCTGCTGCATCTGAACAGGTCTGGCTCGCATCCGATGAGGACCGCGAGGGAGAAGCTATTTCTTGGCATCTGTACGAAGTATTGGGATTGCAACCGGAAAGTACAAAGCGTATCGTGTTCCATGAGATTACCAAGAATGCTATCTTGAAGGCGATTGAGACACCGCGTGACATCGACATCAACTTGGTCAACGCCCAACAGGCGCGTCGCGTGTTGGACCGTATTGTCGGTTTCGAACTCTCGCCGGTGTTGTGGAAAAAGGTCAAGCCGGCACTTTCGGCCGGTCGTGTGCAGTCGGTGGCTGTCCGTCTGATCGTGGATCGTGAACGGGAGATCAACGACTTTGTCTCCGAAGCAGCCTACCGGGTAACGGCCCATTTCCTGTTGCCTGACGGTACCACCTTGTTGAAAGCCGAACTGAACCGGCGCCTGAAGGATGAAGAAGAGGTGACCCGATTCTTGCAGGCTTGCAATCAGGCCCAGTTCTCCATTGAGGACATCCAGACCAAGCCGATCAGCAAATCTCCGGCACCTCCTTTCACAACTTCTACCTTGCAACAGGAGGCTGCCCGCAAATTGAACTATTCCGTTTCACAAACCATGATGATTGCCCAGCGGCTGTATGAGTCGGGATTGATCACCTACATGCGTACCGACTCTGTCAATTTGAGTAGTCTGGCATTAGGTACAGCTCATGAGGCCATTGTGGCTACCTACGGAGAAAACTATTACAAATATCGTCAATATCATACCAAGAGTAAGGGGGCTCAGGAGGCACATGAGGCGATCCGTCCTACCTATATTAATCATGAGGAGATCAACGGCACACCTCAGGAAAAGAAATTGTATGAGCTGATCCGGAAGCGCACCTTGGCCAGCCAGATGGCAGATGCCCAGTTGAGCCGGACCACCATTTCGATCAGTGCATCGGGCGTATCGGACAAGTTTGTGGCTGTGGGTGAAGTGCTGCTCTTTGACGGTTTCCTGCAGGTTTATCGCGAAGGTTCGGATGATGAGAATGAAAAGGAACAGGAGAATGGTCTGTTGCCGACTGTCCAGACAGGAGACCAGCTTACCTTGAATGAGATGGTGGCTACCGAACGTTTCTCGCAACGTCCGCCTCGCTATACGGAGGCCAGTCTGGTGCGTCGCATGGAGGAATTGGGTATTGGCCGTCCTTCCACGTATGCCCCGACCATTCAGACCATCTTGAATCGGGAATATGTGATCAAGGGTGAGAAAGAGGGAGTCAAACGCTCTTACCGTATTTTCACCTTAACCAAGGGAAAGATCCAGGAGAATCAGAAAAGCGAACTGGTGGGTGCCGACCGTGGCAAACTGATGCCGACCGATATCGGTATGGTCGTAAATGATTTCCTGATGGAGTTCTTCCCCTCTGTCATGGACTATAACTTCACAGCCAGTGTGGAGAAGGAATTTGATGCCATCGCTGCCGGCGAGATGGTTTGGACAGATGCTATCGACAAGTTCTACAAACTCTTCCATCCGATTGTTGAAGAGGCAATCACGACCCGCATGGATCATCGGGTAGGAGAACGTCAGTTGGGCATAGACCCGAAGAGTGGCAATCCGGTCTTTGTCAAGATCGGCCGTTTCGGTCCGGTTGCCCAGATTGGTGTGGCTCATCCGGATGATGCTGATGCACCGAAACCTCAGTTCGCAACCCTGTTGAAGGGACAGTCGATCGAAACCATCACGCTGGAAGAGGCCTTGAAACTGTTTGAATTGCCTCGTACAGTCGGCATGTATGAAGACAAGGTAGTCGTGGCCGCTGTCGGTCGTTTCGGTCCCTTCATCCGTCACGATGGCAAGTTTGTCTCCATTCCGAAAACCTTGAATCCGCTGACCATCACGTTGGATGAAGCCATTCAGTTGATCGAGGAGAAGCGACAAAAGGACGAGAAATCGTTGTTGAAGACGTTCGAGGAGAACAGTGCGATGGAGATTCGTAACGGCCGTTTCGGCCCCTACATTGCCTTCGAGAAGACCAACTATAAGATTCCGAAGACGGTGGAACATCCCGAAGCGTTGACCTACGAAGAGTGTCAGCAGATTATTGCCGAAACACCGGCCAAGCCAGCGAAGGCCACGAAGGCAGCCAAGACAACGGCCAAAACGGCCAAGGCTCCGAAGGCAGCAGATGCTTCGGCTACACCCAAGCGTCGGACAACGGCACGTAAAAGCAGTTAATATCGGATCAAACGGGTTGAGAAGATGGAACATCCTTTGCATCAATTTGTCTATTGTCCGAAATGTGGTGCGAAATGCTTTGTCGAACATGGTGTGAAGGCAAAGCATTGCACCCAGTGTGGGTTTACCTACTATTTTAACCCCTCCTCGGCTGTCGCCTGCTTTATCACGAATCGGGCCGGTGAACTGTTGTTGGTACGTCGGGGAAAGGAACCTGCCAAAGGTACCTTGGATTTGCCCGGGGGCTTCGTGGATATGTTTGAAACGGCAGAAGAGGCAGCTGCCCGCGAAGTTAAGGAGGAGACAGGTCTTACCTTGCAGAATTGCCGTTACCTCTTTTCTGTACCCAACCTCTATCTCTACTCCGGATTCATGGTGCATACACTGGATATGATTTATGCGTGTGAGGTGGATAGTTTCGAAGGAGCCTGTGCCGAAGATGATGCGGCTGAGATCGTCATTTGCCGTCCCGATGCCTTGGATCCCGAAGCCTTTGGTTTGACCTCGATTCGGAAAGCCGTAACGCGTTATCTGCATGAAGCTCGTTAACTCCGCTGTTTTTGTGGCTTATCTGAACCTATTTTAGCGAGATTTGTAGAGCAATAACAACGTATTTAGCTAAATGTCCTTATATTTGCATTTTAGAAATAAAAGCAAATGAGGGATGAAGAAATTACTTATACCACTGTGTCTTGTTTTGGGTAGTCATTTGGCCCATGGACAGCGGACATATCAATTTGAATCCTCCGACCGCTTGTTTGTCGAAGGAAAGGATTTGTATCAATTGAAGAACTATGCTGGCTGTATCGATAAGTTGGAGGCTTATAAGCAACAGGCGACGAATGCAGACCTGATCCAAGAGGCCGACTACATGCTGGTGAGTTCGGCCTATCAACAGGGGAGGCCCAATGCAGCCGAACTGCTGAAGGCCTATTTGGAGATGTATCCGGCATCCCGGCACAGCGATGAGGCTGCTTTCCAGATTGCTTCCGTCCATTTTGGACAAGGGGAATATGACAAGGCCATCTATTGGTTTGAACAGTCTAATATGGATGTGTTGTCGATTGAGCAACAGGAAGCCTATAGCTTTCGTTTGGCCTATTCGCTGTTGCAGACAGGATCCCTGGATCGTGCACGAGGTTATTTCGCACGCATCCGGCAGATTGGCACGACCTATCGGGAGGCATCGGGCTATTATGTAGCCTATATTGACTATGCCAAAGGGGATTATGACAGTGCCTTGGTCGAGTTTTCCCGCTTGAAAGAGGTGCCCCAGTTCCAGGCACAGTCGTTGTACTACATCACACAGATCTATTTTATCCAGAGTAAATACGAGAAGGTCATCCAGGAGGGTGAGTCGCTGTTGGCCGCCTATCCGCAGAACGACAACAATGCGGAGATTCATCGGATGGTGGGTAACTCCTATTATCATCAAGGAAACGAGAAAAAGGCCATCAGTCATTTGACCGACTATCTGGCTCAGACCGATGCCCCCTTACGAGGCGATCAATACATCTTGGGTGTCTGCCAATTCAATCAGGGAGTTTATAAAAAGGCAGTCAGCAGTTTGGGTAGCGTGGTCCGCGAAGCCGATGCGCTTTCACAGAATGCTTACCTCTATTTGGGACAGTCCTATCTGAAACTGAACGATAAGAACAATGCCCGTATGGCTTTCGAATCAGCCGCTACCGCTTCGTATGACTCACAGGTGAAGGAGGTGGCACTTTATAATTATGGACTGTTGATCCATGAAACCAATTTCACTGGTTTTGGAGAGTCTGTCGCCATCTTTGAGGATTTCCTGAATGATTTCCCCCAGTCGAAGTATGCAGACAAGGTGAACGACTATTTGGTGGAGACCTACTTGACAACCAAGAATTATCAGGCTGCTCTCGCCTCCATCAACAAGATCAACCAGCCGAGCAACAAAATCATGCAGGCGAAACAACGTATCCTCTTCCAGTTGGGAACACAGGCTTTTGCCAATGTGCAAATGGATGAAGCCATCGAACTCTTCTCACAGGCCATTTCGTTGGGGGCTTACGATGAGGAGGCTCGGAGTGAATCCTATTTCTGGCGGGGAGAATCCAAATATCGCTTGGGCGATTACGAAGCCTCCATTGCAGACTACAAGACCTATCTGAGCAACACACGCAAACGGAATACAGACATGTATGCGTTGGCTCATTATGATTTGGGTTATAGCCATTTCAAGTTGAAAGAGTATGATGCCGCCATGAATCGATTCCGCCAATATGTGGATTTGGAGCAGAATCAGCAGGCTGCCTCCTTGGCGGATGCCTACAACCGTATTGGTGACTGTCTCTTCCACAACCGGCAGTTTGCTTCGGCAGAAGAGAGTTATGCCTATGCAGCCCAGTTGCAGCCGTCGGCAGGAGATTATTCTATCTATCAGAAGGGCTTCCTGTTGGGCTTGCAGAAGGATTACCAAGGCAAAGTGAGCGCGATGAACCGCTTGATCCGCGAATACCCGGAATCCCAATACGTAGATGATGCCCTCTTCGAAATGGGTCGTGCGTATGTGATGCTCGACAACAACAGCGGAGCTGCCCAAACCTTTGAGCGGCTGATAGAGCAATTTCCGCAGAGCAGTCTGGCGCGTAAGGCTGGTGTACAATTGGGATTGATCTATTTTAATGAGAATCAAATGGAGAAATCCATCGCAGCCTATAAGTCAGTCATCAACAATGCCCCGGGCAGTGATGAGGCTAAAGTGGCTTTGCAGGACTTGAAGTCGGTCTATGTCGAGCAAAACAATGTCAGTGCGTATGCTGATTATGTCAATTCGTTGGGTGGCAACATTCATCTGGAGGTAGGCGAACAGGATTCGTTGACCTACATTGCTGCCGAAAAACTGTTCATGAAGGGAGACAACGAAGGGGCTCGCCGGAGTCTGGTGGGTTACTTGCAGCGGTATCCGCAGGGAGCATTCAGCACCAATGCGCATTACTATTTGGCCACCATTGCCTTCAACCAGAAGGGGTATGACGAAGCCATGCCACATTACACGGCCGTAGCTGATGCGGGAGATCCGAAGTTCCTCGAAGAGTCCATCGCCCGAATGGCCGAGATCCACTATCTACAGAAAGATTTCGAAGCAGCTTTGGGACAATTCAAACGGTTGCAGTTGGTGGCTGAGAATCCGGACAACAAGGAGGCGGCTCGTTTAGGTGTGATGCGTTGTGCCCAGCAGACGGGCAAACAACAGGATGCCTTGATAGCAGCCAATGATTTGCTGAAATTGCCGAAGTTGTCGCCCGAAGTGGAAGCGGAAGCCCGGTATGTACGGGCAAAAGCCTATTTGGATATGAAACAGCCGAAAGAGGCGTTGGCGGATCTGAAGGTACTGAGCAAAGATACGCGTACGGTACAGGGAGCAGAATCGAAATACCTGTTAGCACAGTATTATTACGACCAGAAGGATGACAAGAATGCCCTGCAAGTATTGGAGGATTTTGCCAAGAACGGTACACCCCATCAATATTGGTTGGCACGTGGATTCATTGTATGGGCCGATGTCTATATCCGTCAAGGGGATGACGTGCAGGCTCGTGTCTATCTGAACAGTTTGCAAAACAATTACAAAGGCAATGATGACATTGCCCGTATGATTGAAGACCGATTGGCTAAACTAAAGAAATAAGGGAACGACGATGAAGACAATCTATAGTATAAAAGCGTTGTGTATGTTGACCTTTTTGGGAACAGCAGTGGCTGTACATGCACAAGAGGACGACAAAAAGAAAACGTTGAATCGGGAGATGACGTTGGAACGTGAATATGATCCGACGGTACAGGATGCCAGCAAGGTAAATACGTTGCCGGAGGTAAAAGATCCGGAGGTACAGAAGATTCCGGTCGATTATGCCGACTTTACCGTTCCGACTGATCCGTTGAAAGAGATCAGTCTGCTGCCTTCCGGGAATGTGATGACACAGATGAACTACAACAAACGTCGTGGTTATCTCAACCTGGGTGGTGGAACACATCTCAATCTGAATGGAGACTTGGGCTATCATATTTTGAGTACCGATGTGGATCAGTTGCGTCTGTGGGTTTCCCACCGTTCAACGAATGGTAATGTGAAGTACCTGCAGAACGAGGAGAAGGTGAAAGCCAAACTGAACGACAATGTGGGGGGATTGCAGTATGGCCATGTATTTGATAAGGCGGTTCTGAATATGGGACTGAAGTATGGCTATTCCGGCTTCAACTACTATGGTTGGCCGATGCAGCTGAGTTCATCACTACCGCAAGAGGATATGCTGAAACAGGCTGATCGGGAGACCAACCAGGTGAACCAGACCATTGCCGCTTCGATTGGAGTTGAATCCAAAGAGGGAGCTGACCTGGGTTATTTGATTGATTTGGGCTTCGTCAATTTCTCCCATAAGTATGGTGTCATGAAAGATGTAGATGGTCCCAAAGAGAGTACATTTGAGGCAAAAGTGGGATTCAGTAAAGGTTTTAATGGCAATATGCGTGTAGGTGTCAATGGCTTGATCGAATATTTCAACTATAGCCTGCCGGCTGAGAAGACGTTGGCCGACGGCAGTGTAGCCTTTTGCGAATTTGAGAATCATGCGGAGGTGGCCTTGACACCCTATTACCAGATCGATGGTGAAAACTGGCTGGTCAAGTTGGGCGCAAACGTGATGTTCAAGACAGGGAACGAGAGTTTCGTGATGGTTTCGCCGGATGTTGATCTGCGGGTGACCGTGGCCGATAAGACCCAATTGTATGCCAAAGCGGGTGGAAAGCTCTATTCCAACAGCATGTATGAGATGTCAAAGATCAACCGTTATCTGGATCCGACGCGTGAATTGGCCCCCTCCCGTAACTGGATGGATGCCGTGTTGGGTATCAAGAGTGGGGTAGCTCCCGGTTTCTGGTTTGACCTGTTTGCGGGTTATAAAGCGACCAAGAATGATGTGTTGTTCGTGCCTTCCAGAGATTTCCCGGAAGGAGGATTTGGCAATTTCAGTCAGGCGATGTCTGCTGTTGATACCAAATTGCTGTTTGCAGGTGCCAGTTTGAAATATAGCTACCAACAACTGTTCGAGATAGCCTTGAAGGGACAGTATAATAATTGGAAAGCCACCTATGGGGATGGGTGGATCGGTATAGAAGATACGGATTTGGCTCATGCTTGGGGCAAGCCGGAGATGGAGGTCAATGCGGGTGTCACGATTCGTCCGATCCGACCGCTTTCGATTGCGTTGAATTACTACTTGGCTACCGGTCGTTATACCCAGATCCGTGGGGCAGATGAGTTGAAGATGAACAATATCAACGAACTGAACCTGACAGCCAATTATAATCTGAACGATACCTTCGGATTTTATGTCAAAGCAGGGAATATCCTGAATCAGAAATATGAGTTGATTTACGGTTATCCGATGCAGGGCATCAATGCCATGGTCGGTGTCAATATCAATTTCTAAGCAGGATCTGTTTAGATCTGAATAATAAGGTTCATAAATGGGCATTCAACCACCCATTTATGAACCTTTCTTTTTGGGACGTATCACCGTTTGTGATAACGATAGGCTCCTCCCGTAATCGTCTCTAACGAATGGGTGCGGAAGGTGAGGTCATACACCTCCATGTTCTGACTGCCGCAACGAATTTGCTCCCCATTATCCTCATAGATAAAGGCGATGTTCCCTTTTCCATCAGGTACCATAGTCGAATAGGCAGAGCTGTTAGGGGTCACCTCATAACGGGTCCAGCCGGTCAGGAAGCACTCCGGTATCGCATAATCGGCCGGAGAAGACAAGACTTTCCAATAGATAGAGACATGGCTTCGACGCTCCACATTGCGCTCACTGCCTTTGGTATTGCCGAAAGGAATGGATTGCAATGCGATATGAACCGGTTTTCCGTCACGACCCTTCGCCGGAAGAATCAGAATCTCACCATTTGTGGCATTGTCTTGTCCGGCTGTACCACCCTCCAACGAGGTGGAGGCAACCGGTTTGGCCCATTCACCAGCGGCACGATCGGTGGATGTATAGTTGAAAATATTGAAATAGCGGCCACCCAACATCCGGCAACTCAACAGTACCCGCCCGTCGGGTAACTCCTCCACTTTCGCTTCGTCTCCTTTAGGGGCAGGACGCGCTTCCGATCCCCCTAAAGGCAACCAGCTCTGACCGAAGTCATCGGAGAAGATCACCAAACTGCCTTGATTCGTGGTCAATACCGCATATATCCGATAATAATCTTTTACCTTGATCAACGCACTTTGGCAGATACGGCCACTGGAAAAGAAGAGCCGTTCGACCGCTACGTTGCCATTTCCTTCATCGTAGGTCTCTGCCGAAGCCGTATTGAAGAGGTTATAGATCGATTCGGAGATCTCCTCGCCTTGCCAACTCTTACCTCCGTCGTTGCTGTAATAGCGTCCCACGCGTTGCGCTTGGCGCAGATCTTGCGCATACCGGTAAGAACCATCGGCTTGTTGAGTACGGGTCACTTTTACATCCGAGAGGCCATAACGTACCTCGCCCGAAGCACAAATCAACAATAGCTTGCCGGTTTCCCGATCGCTTACCACGGCTGCATCACCATGCCCTTTGTCGAATCCCGAATCTCCATGACCTTGGACAGCTACCGTGGCAGGTGTCCAGCTACGTCCACGATTGGTGCTCTTTCTCACTAACAAACTGATGTTGCCCACGGAACCGATGTCGCCCCAGGCTGTAGCATCGGTTACACCGGAACGGTCGTCACCAAAGGCCCAAAGCGTATTGCCGTGGGAGGCAATAGCAGGAATGCGATAATAGATATGCTGATCCGGCTGGCTCTGAAAGAGTACCGTTTGAGCATGTGTTGTCACGGTTGCGGCCAAAGCAACGGCAAAGGCCACGACGAAGGAATAAAAATGGCTACGCATAACAGATGGTTTAATAGATTTGACTTTTTGCAAATATACGAATAATCTTGATTCGAACTATAATCCATAGACAATGCTCAGATTCCTGCGTAAGCGAGCCAGTTTGATCTGTTCACCCACTATCGACATTTTTGTGCCAGTTTTCGGAGTAAAGAAGCAGTCTCGAATAGCTATCGAAGAAGTTTTTCGACCTAAACTGAAAGGATGATCAAGGAAGGGAGTCGGGAGGAAGGGATAATCATCGTAATTACAACCTTGTTCGTGGAGAAGTGTCCGGAATAATATTTATCTTTGCCTTATAGAATCATAGAAGGAGGCAAAGCAATGAAATATCCGATCGGCATCCAAAGTTTTGACCAGATTCGTAACGAGGGTTATGTCTATGTAGATAAGACAGATTTGATCTACCAGTTAGTCACAACGGGTAGTATCTACTTCCTATGCCGCCCCCGACGGTTCGGCAAGAGCCTGCTTGTCTCCACCCTTGAGCACTATTTCCTCGGGCACCAAGAACTGTTCAAGGGATTGGCCATGGAGCAGTTGGAAAAGGACTGGCTGAAATATCCGGTGTTTCATATTGATTTCAACAATGCAGACTTTACGGAGGCGGGTAAACTGGCCTCTGTTCTCAAAGGATATGTTACTTCTTGGGAACGGATCTATGGGAAATCCCCCGACTTTGAAGACATCGGGAATCGTTTTGTTTACGTGCTTGAACAGGCTCACAAACAGACAGGCAGAAGGGCTGTTGTCTTGGTGGATGAATATGACAAGCCTATTCTGGATGTGTTGGATTCAGGCTACACAATCCAGCAGAACGGAAAGGAGATCCTGTTGGAAGAGCAGCATCGCAATATCCTGAAAGGGTTCTATTCCGTCTTTAAAGGGGCAGATTCTCATCTGCAATTTGTCCTCCTGACGGGTGTGACCAAGTTCTCGCAGGTAAGTGTCTTCAGTGGATTCAACCAGCCCAAAGATTTGAGTATGCATCCTGCCTACGATACGCTTTGTGGAATCACGAAGGATGAACTATACAGTTATTTTGCCGAACAGATTCAAGAGTTGGCTCAAAAGAAGAACCGGACAGAAGAGCAGATCAAGCTGGATCTCAAACGGCAATATGATGGCTACCATTTCAGTCCGGAGATGCGGGGTGTCTATAATCCTTTCAGCCTGTTGAACTGTTTCGACACGATGCAGATGGAGGACTATTGGTTCAAATCCGGTACCCCTACTTATCTCGTACGGCTGTTAAGCCATACCAAGGAACAACTCGACGAAATGGTAGGCCAATACTATTTCCCGGAAGAGTTCGTTGATTATAAGGCAACTGTAGAACAGCCGTTACCTATGATCTACCAGAGTGGTTATCTGACTATCAAGGGATACAAAGAGGAGATGAACAGTTTCCTGTTGGACTTCCCGAACAACGAGGTGAAAAAGGGTTTCCTGACATTGGTGGCTACGGATTACCTGAAACCCAAAGAGCGTGTGATTTCTTGGATACAACAGGCTGTCGAGTCTCTCCGACAAGGAAAACTCGAACTGTTCCGCGACCAACTGACAGCTTTCTTGGCCAGTGTGCCCTATTCCATGCGTCGGAAGCAGAACGAACGGGAATATGAACGCTACTTCCATTATACCTTCTATCTCCTGTTGCGCCTGTTGAGCGTCTATACGGTCTATAACGAAATGGAGCAAAGCCAAGGCCGGGTCGATTGCATTGTGGAAACTCCCGATTACGTCTATATCTTCGAATTCAAGTTGGATGGTTCTGCCGAACAGGCGCTCCAACAGATCCAGGACAAAGGTTATGCCAAGCCCTACCTGGCTGATCCCCGTAAGCTCTATCAGATTGGCGTCAACTTCTCGTCCGAGACGGGAACGATTGAGGGGTTCAACTATGAATAGCCGACATTCTTTTTTGCGTTGTGTTTGACTTCGCTTTTTCTGCCCGAACAGATCGATGGATCCATTTTTGTATACGATCAAATAACATTCGTTTGGCATTCCCGGATAAAACCATTACCTTTGAAACGGAATGGGAGACTTGCGTCTCCCGCAAAAGACAAGACAATGGGTACATACATCAATAGAGGTAATAGTGAGTTCCGCGACATCGTGACTCACGAATATGTCGATAAGACATCGTTGATACCGCTGATTAACGCAACGCTCAACTCCGAGCGTCGTTATAGTTGCGTAACCCGCTGCCGCCGATTCGGCAAGTCGATGGCAGCCAAGATGCTATGTGCATACTACGATAAGTCATGCGACTCCCGAGAGCTGTTCGTGGGGCTGAATGCCGAGAAAGACAAGTCGTTTGAGACCTATCTGAACAAATATAGCGTGCTTTATTTGGATGTGACATCGTTCACTGCACGCCCTGAACTCAGAATGAATATCGTACGTCTTATCCAAGAGAAAATAAGCAAGGAGCTGAAGAATGTTTTTCCCGATGTAACCTACGATGACAACTCCGACCTTATGGACGTACTTTCTGCCATTCATGCAGCCACGGGAGAGAAGTTTATCTTCATCATTGACGAATGGGATGCCATCTGTCGTGAGTTTCCCGGCAGGCAGAAATTGAAGGGAGGCCCAGAAAGCATTACTCCGACCATCCTGGATGAGTACGTCATGCTGCTCCGCCGTCTGTTCAAGACACAGGATTCAGACAGGGTCTTTGCCGGTGCATACCTCACGGGCATCTTGCCCATCAAGAGGTACAATACGGAGTCTGCATTGAATAATTTCCGTGAGTATTCGATGATTAACCCTGGCAGGTTAGCTACCTCTCTTGGATTCACGCATGGGGAGGTAGAGGCATTATGCCATAAATACGGCATGGATATCCGGGAGATGGAACGCTGGTATGACGGTTATCGTATTGGCGATGAATCGCATGTTTTCAATCCCTATTCGGTCATGAGAGCGATTGATGACAATCGCTATCGAAGCTATTGGTCCACCACGGGAGCCTATGACTCCGTGAAGACCTACATCCAGATGAACTACGACGGCCTGAAGGACGACATCATCCGGATGCTTGCGGGCGAACATGTGTATGTCAACACGCTGAAGTTTCAGAACGACATGCACATTGTCAGAAGTAAGAATGATGTGCTTACCGTGCTGATCCATCTGGGGTATTTGGCCTTCAATGAAGATTCAACAGAGTGCTATATCCCGAACAAAGAAGTGGCCGATGAGTTTCTGAATGCAGTCGAGGACACTTCGTGGACTCGGTTAGTGGATGCCATTACGGCTTCACAGAATCTCTTGGCTGCCACACTCTCCAGTAACGAGCAAGCTGTGGCACAGGGCATCGACCTGGCTCACGACGAGCACACCAGTATCCTTGCCTACAACGATGAGAACTCGCTTGCCTGTGTACTCACCATCGCCTATATCTGGGCCAAGAACGAGTACATCATCCATCGTGAGTACGCCACGGGCAAGGGTTATGCCGATTTGGTGATGATTCCCCGTCGCAACGTGTCCAAGCCGGCCCTTGTCATCGAGTTGAAGTTCAACCATTCCGCCGATACGGCCATTGACCAAATAAAGCAAAAGAACTATCCATCGAAGATAGCCGAATACACGGGCGACATCCTCCTCGTAGGTATCAACTACAACAAGGAGACCAAGCAACATACGTGTCACATAGAGCGTTCTATAAAGTAAGGACATTCTTTTTTTCGCGTAACAACGTGTTACGTTACGCACGCACAAACGTAACGTAACACGTTGTTACGCGAAAAAAAGGAGTCAACTACCCATCCGGCTTTAGCAGAGGTGCTGTCTCGAAGGGCTTTCGAATGGTTCTTGAAGGAGTCTTTACCTATGCTCCTGACGGGTCATCAGTAATGCCTGTCGGTCGTCATAAGTAGCGGCCAGTGCCTTCGCTCTTCTTTCGCTCTTCTTTCGCTCTTCCTTCGCTGTGACTTCGCTTTTTCTGCCTCTACAAATAGGACGATCCGAGAAGGCAGTCGCTTCCAGATTGGATTCAACGATGACATTCAGTTCGGTACTCGGATATGGAGGAGATCTTGTGAAAAAGGTGGACATGAAAGTTCGGTCGGAAAAATGTGGAATCATGATGAAAGTTCGGTCGGAAAAATGTGGAATCATGATGAAAGTTCGGTCGGAAAAATGTATTTTTGCGGCAAAAGTCTAATTAATCAGCAATTTATATGTATCGCACTATTCTTGAACAGTTGAAACAATGGAAAGAGAAGCCGAATAGGAAACCATTGGTATTGGCAGGAGCGCGTCAAGTAGGCAAAACCTATATCTTGCAGAAGTTTGGTAAAACCTATTTTTCCAATGTGGCCTACATCAACTGTGACGACAATGAACTGGCAAAGGATCTGTTCATGAAAGATTATGATATGCAACGTATCATCCTTGCCATAGGAGCCATTACTGGCCAACGCATTGAGGCCGGGAAAACACTGATTGTTTTGGATGAGATTCAGGAAGCTCCTCGTGGTTTGTCTGTATTGAAATACTTTTGCGAAAAAGTTCCTCAGTATCATGTAGCAGTGGCAGGTTCATTGTTAGGCATAACCATGCATCGTGGAGAGGCATTTCCAGTGGGCAAAGTAGATGTCTTGTCGATCTATCCCATGACTTTTGATGAATTCTTGTTAGCCAAGGGGAAGAAGCAGATGGTGGAACTATTGCGTTTGAAAGATTGGGATACCATTCGGCTGATCCGTAGCGAGTTGATCAAAGCCCTGCGCGAGTATTATTTCGTGGGAGGTATGCCTGAAGTGGTAGCTACCTTCATTGCAACGAACGATGCCATGAGGGTTCGAGAAATACAGCACAATATCTTATTCACGTATCAGAAAGATATTTCCAAACATGTACCGGTTTCAGAATCCAATCGCATCCAAATGGTATGGCATTCAATGCCTTCCCAACTGGTTAAAGAGAATAAGAAGTTCATCTATGGAGTGGCCAAGCCAGGGGGAAGAGCCAAGGATTTTGAGGTGGCTATCCAATGGTTGATGGACGCTGGATTGGTGTATAAAGCAGAACGGATCCAACAACCGAAAATGCCATTGAAATTCTACGTGGACATTTCCAGTTTTAAACTATTTCTGTTGGATTGTGGTTTGTTGGGAGCTATGAGCGAAACGCCTCCCGAACTGTTGCTCATTGCCGATAATGGCATGGAGGAATCCAAAGGCGCGTTTACAGAGAATTATGTCATGAGCCAGCTTGTAGCTGCTACAGGATCTTCGGTATTCTATTATAGCAACGATGCCAAACTGGAAATTGATTTCGTAATCCAGCAGGGTCGGGAGATCGTTCCGATTGAGGCCAAGGCAGAGGAGAATCTTCGCTCGAAATCGTTAGCTACGTTTGTAGCGGCCCATCCGGATATGCATGGCTTACGCTTTTCCATGTCGGATTATCGGGAACAGGCTTGGATGACCAATGTACCCCTGTATGCGGTATCAACCTATTTTCAAGGAGTGTAATTTAATAAGCAAGGCCCTACATACCATTATGTAGGGCCTTTTATATATTATATATGTAAAGAGCGATTAGCGTGCAGCCCGTTTGCGCTCGAGTTCATCCAGGATGATCTTACGCATACGCATGCTGTTGGGAGTGATCTCTACATATTCATCACTCTTGATGTATTCCAATGCATCTTCCAAACTGAAGACAACCGGAGGAGCCAACGATACCTTTTCGTCCGAACCCGATGCACGCATGTTGGTCAGTTTCTTGGATTTGGTCACGTTCACCACCAAGTCATTCTCTTTGGTATGCTCACCTACCACCTGACCGGCATACACCTCTTCGCCCGGTGCGATGAAGAAGCGACCGCGAGACTGCAGGTTGTTCAACGCATACGCGTATGCTGTACCCGTTTCCATGGCAATGATGGAACCATTGACACGACGTTCGATATCTCCTTTCCAGGGTTGGAACTCCAGGAAGCGGTGAGCCATGATGGCTTCACCGGCAGAGGCTGTCAATACGGCATTGTTCAAACCGATGATACCACGTGAAGGAATGGTGAACTCCAGATGCATCCGGTCGTTCTTGCTCTCCATCATCGTCATCTCACCTTTTCGTTTCGTCACCATATCGATGATACGGCTGGCACACTCTTCCGGCAGGTTGATGGTCAATTGTTCGATCGGTTCACACTTCTCACCGTTGATCTCCTTGATGATGACCTGCGGCTGTCCTACCTGCAACTCATACCCCTCACGACGCATGGTCTCGATCAGGACGGACAAGTGCAGCACACCACGGCCATAGACCAACCAAGAATCGGCTGAATCGGTCGGCTGCACACGCAAGGCCAAGTTCTTGTCCAATTCACGAATCAGACGATCGTGGATATGGCGGGAGGTCACATACTTACCATCCTTACCGAAGAAGGGCGAGTTGTTGATGGTAAACAGCATAGACATGGTCGGCTCGTCGATGGCAATGGTCGGCAGCGGCTCCGGTTCGTTGACATCAGCGACCGTCTCACCAATCTCGAAACCTTCGATACCGATGATGGCACAAATATCACCCGATTTGACGGAAGTGACCTTCGTACGTCCCAATCCTTCGAAGACATCCAACTCCTTGATTTTGGACTTGACCATCGAGCCATCGCGTTTGCACAACATGATGTCCTGACCTTCGCACAATTCACCCCGATGCACACGTCCCACCGCAATACGGCCTACATATTTTGAATAGTCCAACGAAGTGATCAGCATCTGGGAGGGACCCTCCAAGGTCTGGGGTTCCGGAATATATTCAATGATAGCATCCAACAAGGCGGTGATATCTTCCGTCGGCTTCTGCCAATCGTCTGACATCCATCCCTGCTTGGCTGAACCGTAGATGGTGGGGAAATCGAGCTGTTCTTCGGTCGCGTCCAAATTGAACATCAAGTCGAAAACCATCTCCTGCACCTCCGAGGGACGACAGTTGGGCTTATCCACCTTGTTGATCACGACAATCGGTTTCAATCCGATCTGGATCGCTTTTTGCAATACAAAACGGGTCTGGGGCATCGGACCTTCAAACGCATCGACCAACAGCAGACAGCCATCGGCCATGTTCAAGACACGTTCCACCTCACCACCGAAGTCGGCGTGTCCCGGTGTGTCGATGATGTTGATTTTGTAACCCTTATAATTAATAGATACATTTTTCGCCAGGATGGTAATCCCTCGCTCGCGTTCCAAGTCATTGCTGTCGAGGAACTGGTCCGGCTCGGCCTGTCCTTCGCGGAAAAGCTTTCCGGCTAATAACATTTTGTCCACAAGCGTTGTTTTGCCGTGGTCCACGTGCGCGATTATCGCGATGTTTCTGATCTTTTGCATTGAAGACTAATTTATTGGGCGCAAAAATACAATTTTTTTTACTACATCTGTCATTTTTTGCCTACTTTTGCCGTTCACAATCAATAGGAGAAATGTTGCGGATAAAACGATTATACACTTTCATGCTACAGACCTTTCTGCCGTTGTTCCTGATGACGTTCGGAATCTGTCTGTTTATTGTGTTGATGCAGTTCATCTGGCGTTATATAGATGACATGGTAGGAAAAGGGTTGAGCATTGGCGTGTTAGCTGAACTCTTTTTCTATGCTGCACTCTTCATGTTGCCGATGGCTCTGCCGTTGGCTATTCTGTTGGCTTCGTTGATGACCTTTGGGAATTTAGGGGAACGGTTGGAACTGTTGGCCATGAAATCGGCAGGCATCTCCCTGTTGAAGATCATGCGTCCCGTCATGATTTTCTTGATTTTCGTCAGTATCGGAGCCTTCTATTTTCAGAACTATGCCATGCCGGTGGTACAGGTGAAGCTCTACACCTTGCTTTACTCCATGCGGCAGAAGTCGCCCGAACTGGATATTCCCGAAGGGGTCTTCTACAAGGAGATTACCGGCTTCAATGTCTATGTGAAGAAAAAGAACCCTCAGACCGGTCTTTTGAGCGATCTGATGATCTATGACTATTCGGAGGGTTTCAACAATGCCCGGGTGATCGTGGCTGATTCGGGACGACTGAAGACCTCGGAAGACAAGCTCTTTCTGGTTCTTTCGCTCTTCAATGGCGAATCCTTCGAAAATCTGAAGAGTCAGGAGAAGCAGAGCCGGAAGACGACAGCTGTGCCTTATCGACGGGAGAGTTTCCAGACAAAAGACATTCTCATCGAGTTTGATGCCAACTTCAATATGACGGACGAGTCCTTCATGCAGAATCAGTTCGTCGGGAAGAATCTGGCCAGTCTGCAACACTCCATCGACTCCATGTCGTTGCGGTTGGACAGCATCAAAGCCATCAATGCCAAAGGGATCTATGAGACTTCCTACCGGAAGAGTTTACGGATGGAGGTGGCAGCTACTGAATCGGCCGATACACTGTATAGTCCGGTCGTGATCAACTTCGACAGTCTCTATCAGGCTCAGTCTCCAGGTCGGAAGGTGACCCTGTTGAACAAAGCGAAACAGTTGGCCGAAGGGGTACGGACCGATTACTATTTCCGGGCGGCCAACATGGGCGATGAGGGGTATAAGGTGCGTCGCCACCTGACCGAGTGGCACAAGAAGTTCACCCTCTCGTTTGCCTGTCTGATCTTTTTCTTCATCGGTGCCCCATTGGGAGCGATCATCCGAAAAGGTGGGTTAGGCGTACCCGTGATCATTTCGGTATTGCTCTTCATTTTCTATTATATCATCGACAACATGGGCTACAAGATGGCCCGCGATGGTGTATGGGCCGCCTGGGAAGGTATGTGGCTCAGTTCGGCTGTATTGACGCCATTAGGCATGTTCCTGACCTACAAGGCGGTCAATGACTCTGTCATCTTGAATGCCGATACCTATCTGAATGGATTGAAGAATCTGGTCGGCAAACGGCAGGGACGGAAGATCGAGCGCAAGGAGGTGATCATCTATACACCGGACTATGTGGCCCTCATCCCGGTCCTGCATCAATTACAACAGGAGGCCCAGACCTACCTGCAGCAGCATCGTCGGTGGATGAACTATCTCGCCTTCTGGAAACAGGGTGGACGCGACCGGGCTGCCGAAGAGCTCTCGAACAAAGTAGAGCAGGTGGTCGAAGAGTTATCGAACTCCGATCAGAACCTGGTGTTGAACAAACTGATGGACTATCCGGTCATGGAGGGGTATAATCAGCTGGATGCGCGTATCTCCGGAAAGGTGGGGTTGGTAGTCGGCCTCTGCTTCCCGATCGGTCTGCCGCTCTATCTGTTAGCCACCTATCAGCGCAAATTATTGCGTCATGATGTCCAGATGGTCTATAAAACCAGTGGGGAACTGCTGGAAATGCTGGAAAAATGATTATTTTTGCCCACATAAATATTTGAAACAAGTAACGTATGAGTTCTATCAAATTAAATACAATTGAAGAGGCTGTTGCGGATTTCCGCGAAGGCAAGTTTGTCATTGTGGTGGATGATGAGGATCGTGAGAATGAAGGTGACCTGATCATTGCTGCCGAAAAGGCAACACCGGAGAAGATCAATTTCATGCTGATCCATGCACGGGGAGTGCTGTGTGCACCCATTACCGTATCGCGTTGCGAAGAATTGGATTTGCCTCATCAGGTCGTCAACAACACCTCTGTATTGGGAACACCTTTTACCGTGACGATTGACAAATTGGAGGGTTGTTCGACCGGTGTGTCGGCAGCTGACCGTGCGGCCACTATCCGTGCGTTGGCCGATCCGACCTCTACACCGGAGACATTCGGTCGCCCCGGACACATCAATCCGTTGTATGCACAGGAGAAGGGTGTACTTCGTCGGGCCGGACATACCGAAGCCAGTGTCGATATGTGCCGCTTGGCTGGACTCTATCCGGCTGCTGCCTTGATGGAGATCATGAACGAAGATGGTACGATGGCTCGTCTGCCCCAATTGAAGGAGATGGCGGACAAGTATGACATCAAGCTGATCTCCATTGCCGATTTGATTGCCTATCGCTTGAAAAAAGAGTCGATTGTTGAAAAGGGGGAAGAGGTGGATATGCCGACGGCATACGGCCACTTCCGGCTGATTCCTTTCTGTCAGAAGAGCAATGGCCTGGAACACATTGCCATCATCAAGGGGGATGTAAGTGGTGAGGAACCGGTATTGGTACGTGTGCACTCCTCTTGTGCGACAGGCGACATCTTTGCCTCCAAGCGATGCGATTGTGGTGAGCAACTGCACAAAGCCTTGGAAATGATCGAGGCCGAGGGCCGTGGAGCCGTGATCTATCTGAACCAAGAGGGCCGTGGCATTGGTCTGATGGAGAAGATGAAGGCCTACAAATTACAGGAGAATGGCATGGATACGGTGGATGCCAACATCTGTTTGGGCCATCAGGCGGATGAACGTGACTATGGTGTAGGTGCTCAGATCCTTCGCCATTTGGGTATTACGAAGATGCGCCTGATCAGCAACAATCCGGTGAAACGTGTCGGCCTGGAGGCTTACGGTCTGTCCGTCGTGGAGAATGTCCCCATCGAGATTGCTCCCAATCCCTACAACGAGTTCTACATGAAGACCAAGAAGGAACGCATGGGCCATTTGTTGCACAATATCAAATAAGCGAATTCATTCATAACAAAAAGAAAAATATGCAAGTATCAGATCGTTTAGCAAGTCTCTCACCCTCGGCTACATTAGCCATGTCGCAGAAGAGCGGTGAGTTAAAAGCACAAGGTGTGGATGTGATCAACCTGAGTGTTGGTGAACCCGACTTCAACACACCGGATCATATCAAGGAAGCTGCCAAGCAGGCCATTGACGAGAACTATTCCCGTTATTCTCCCGTAGCTGGTTATCCGGCTTTGCGCAATGCCATCGTGGCCAAGTTGAAGAATGAGAATGGTTTGGACTATACGGCCAATCAGATCTCTTGTGCCAATGGTGCCAAGCAGTCTGTCTGCAACACCATTCTGGCCCTGATCAATGCAGGAGATGAGGTGATCATCCCGGCTCCCTTCTGGGTAAGCTATCCGGAGATGGTGAAGTTGGCAGAAGGAAAACCTGTCATTGTTCCGGCAGGAATCGAACAGGACTTTAAGATTACACCGGCTCAGCTGGAAGCAGCTATTACACCGAAGACGAAGGCTTTGATCCTTTGTTCTCCGTCCAACCCGACCGGTTCGGTCTATGGGGCTGAAGAGTTGGCAGGTTTGGCTGAAGTGTTGAAGAAGTATCCGGAAATCATCGTCATTGCTGACGAAATCTATGAGCACATCAACTACATCGGTAAGCACCACAGCATTGCTACGATCGAGGGCATGAAGGAGCGTACCGTCATTGTGAATGGTGTTTCCAAGGCGTATGCCATGACAGGCTGGCGTATTGGTTTCATTGCAGGTCCGGAATGGATTGTCAAGGCGGTGAACAAATTGCAAGGTCAATATACCTCTGGTCCCTGCTCTGTTTCACAGAAGGCAGCCGAAGCAGCCTACACAGGAACCCAAGAGCCGGTAGAGACCATGCGTCAGGCATTTGAGCGTCGTCGCGACCTGATCGTGAAGTTGGCGAAAGAGGTTCCGGGCTTTGAGGTAAACAAGCCGGAAGGTGCTTTCTACCTCTTCCCGAAGTGTAGCTACTATTTCGGCAAGAGTGACGGCAACCGTACGATCCAGACAGCCGATGATTTGGCTATGTATCTGTTGGAAGTGGGTCATGTAGCCTGCGTAGGCGGTACTTCGTTCGGTGCGCCTGAGTGCATCCGTATGAGCTATGCAACCAGCGATGAAAATATCATTGAAGCCATCCGTCGTATTCAAGCAGCTTTAGCACTGTTGAAATAAGTCAGTCAATAAATATACTGGTTAGAGGGCCTAACTATGCTGGTTAGGCCCTCTAAGTATCATACTTAGGATCATTAAATAGGGTATTTCGATCAAGCCTCTTTGGTCAGCTCTTCGATCTGTTGCAGAACCTCACTGCTAATGCGTTGATCACGACGATAGAAGTGGGTACCCCAAAGACCTCCCAAGAGCATGCCGAACATACCTCCACACAAGAAGCCGATGTATTCGGTTTCGCTCGACATACGATAAACCTCCGCAAACATCCATCCGAGCCATACAATAATGAAGGGGATGCTGAACCGGAGCCAGCGAACTTTCAGCTGTTTGTAGCGGTGGATGCGTTGGCTGGCCTGAATCAAGTCACCCGTCAGCAGGTCTTTCGACTTTAACCCTTTGTGCATCCAATAGGTATAGATGACAGCTCCGATCAGGAACAAGGCTGTGACGATACAGAAGGGAAGAGACATTCCCTGCACCTTAAACATACTGATACATAGTGGGGTGGCTATAATGGCAGCAGCACATTGCACCAACGCATCGCGACCGAGTACCTGAATCTTGTCCCGCATGGTCCGACGGATCAGTTTCTCATTGATGATGCTTTGTTTGTTCAACTTTTCGTTCAACAGATTCAATTGTTGACGCATTTCATCGAAATCGGATATTTCTAAACGCATTGTTTCCATTTGTGTATAAATTTATTGGTTCGACATTTTTTTCAATTCTTCCTTGATTCGATAGAGACGGACGCCCACGTTCTTGGCCGTGATACCGACAATGGCTCCGATCTCTTCGTAACTGAGATTCTCCAACCAAAGTAGCACAATGGCCCGGTCGAAGGGTTTCAATTGGTGGATCCGTTTGTGGAGCAACTGGATCTGTTGAGAGTCTTCATCTTGATCTTCAAACAGATTGATCTCCATGGAGAGGGGAACCGTGTCCAGTTTCTTTTTCCGTTCACACGAAATGCAGGTATTGAGGCTGACACGCCAGATCCAAGTCGATAGATCGCTTCGTCCTTGGAAGGAGGTGAATCCCTTCCACAGATTGATCAATACCTCTTGGAACAGGTCGTTCACTTCGTCTGCATCTTTGGAGAACATGTAGCAGACAGTATAGATTGTACTCTTATGCTGTTTGACGATGCGTGAAAAATCTTTTTCTGTTGTTTTCATCTTGTTTCGTTTGCTGTTTTATCCATTAGACGCAAGGCGTAACGGAAAAATTACGAGGATCACCGGATTGTAAATGTTAAATAAACTGAATGAAAAGGGTTCATTCATCCAGCCAGGTGTTTTCCTGAGCTGATGGAACGTGCGGTTTATTTCCGTTTCCGCGCACGTTCCCGCTCTTTCAGCTTCTCTTTATAAGCCTTTTCTTTGGCCTTACGCTCCTTCTCTTTCTCCTTTAACTTTGCTTTATAGGCCTTTTCCTTCTCTTTCCGGAGCTGTTCACGCGCTTTCATCTTCGCCTTACGATCGGCTTCTGCCTGTTTCAGTTTCGCCTTCCGATCCTGAGCCAACTGTTTCTCCCGGTCAGCCTTTGCCTTTAACAGGGTCTTCTCCTGCTCAGCCTGCAGCTTCCGCTCCGCCTCCAAATCTTGTGCTTTTTGTGCTTGTAAAGCCTTTTCTGTCTGTTGCTGTTCCTCAAAGGCCTTTCGGGCCTCCTCCTTGCGCGCCTCCTCTTCAGCAGCTTGTTGCTTCCGGATCTCCTGAATCTCTTTCAACGAAAGACCCAAATCCTCTTGCGGTTGTTCAACGACAGGTACCGTATCCGGCTTCACACCTTCGATCAATTCAGCAGGTATGACAAGATCTTTCCGCACAGTCATCGTATCTGTCATTTGCGGAACAGTATCGGGTTGAATCGGTTCGAGAGTAGGTTGCGGCTCCTCTGCCTCAGGAACGACGTCCGGTTCCGACACTTGCTCTACCGTATCGGCATCCGGCTCAGACAAGTCAGCCTCTTCCGGAACCGACTCTTGCGTAGTCTCCTCTTCCATACGAGCCTGCCAACGGGTTACCAACTCGGGAGCCAGCTCGCCAAAGTGCTCGGCAAAGAAGGTGATGTACTCATCCAAGGTCTTTCCATGCATCAAGGTCTCATAATTATCGTCAGAGATGGGCAAGACGGAAATGGCCCGATCCAATGCGGAGGCATAGCCATCCGGTCCGTAAATCAGCTTATAATAATGTAGGATCTCATCGAAGTTGACAAAACCGCTCACCTGAAGCATCTCGATGGGCCCTGCCGTCTGGAAGGTCAAATCAAACTCCTTGACCATGAAATTGGCAAAGTTATAGGCAGCCACAGCAAACAGCAACTGATTCTTGTCCACACTTCCTTCCGGATACATCAGCAACAGTTTGTAGGGCGTATTGGGTTCGGCCGTAAAGACACGGGCCGAATCGGCCGCAGACAACGATCCATCTTCGCCCACACCAAAACGCAAGTCCCAACTCATACCTCGTACGCCCCCTTGTACCATCGCCCGACCTCGCAACACACCTTTCAACATCTCGCCGGCCAATTCACTTACGTCTGCCTTGGGGTATTTCTCCAACAAGGCCTTTAAGGCCGCCTTGAATCCTTCCGGATCGCCAGCCTGCACATAGGTCAGGGCTTCGAGGAACATGAACTTGGGCAATAGATTAGCCAAAGGATATTTCTCGCTGACCTGCTGATAATTGCGACGAACCAGGGTCGTATCGTCAGCCAGATAGGCCGTATAGGTCTGTTCGTAGATAGAGTCTTGTACGGCATCCATCATCCGGATGTTGTATTCATAGTTGGGATCGGCAATGGCCACCGCATAATCGCTATCGGCAAACTTGTCGATCAGCTTCTGTTTGTAGGCAGCCGCCAAGGCCTCATCGTGCGTGCGAAGGGCAATCAGATAGACCTGATAATAGCTCTCCAACAGATGTTCATTCTCCGGGAAGCGACGTTCCAACTCCTCAAAGCCCTCGACTGAGAGCGACAAATCCTCCAACTTGTCTTTATAGATCATGGCCATATTGTACAGACCATCGATGATGATCACATTGGAAGCATCAATATCCTCTTGGGTAAACGGCAACTGTTGCAGATAGTATTCCCGTTGATGCGGATCGTCGGCAGCCACCGGATCCATACCGGACTCCAACGAATCGGTCGGCAGGGCCTGTCCCTCTGCACCCAAGTCTGTCTCCATGGCAGCATCAGCCATCTCCGTATCGGCAGGATCGTTGAAAGTGGTCAACTCCTTCTTTTTCCGTCGCCAGTTATCTTCCAACGTACGACGACCCCACTTCTTTTGGAACTGGGTCTTACCTTGCGCTACGGTCTGAGGATTGTAGAAATAGAAGGTAGAGCCATTGGAACCGGTCGGCAAGACAATCGCATTGGTCTCCGTACCGGGACGATCGATGCCAGTTCCTTTCGCCTCCTGATCAGCCAAATAGGCCTCTTTCTCAGCCTGTTTCTTCTCCTCTTCCTCCTGTTTGATCAGGTCGGCAATGGCTTTGTCAATAACCGCCAGGCGTTCGGCTTCCGGCATCTTGGCCAATGCCTGCAAACTATCTTGCTGATGTACGGCTTCGGCATGGACCACCAGCTCGTCCAAGACGGCTGATAGTTTGGAGACACGCGGATAATCCTTGTATTCTTTCTGGATACCAGCCAAGGCTCCACTGAAACAGGGTTGAGCATGGATGTAGTCGCGCATCTGGAAATAGAGGTCGCCCAATTTAATTTGGCACAAGGCCTTGTCCATACCATTCTGCTTGCTGGAGTCAATGCCCAACTGATAGTAGGTAATGGCATTGGTCGTATCCGCCCGATTCAGATAGACATTACCCAAAGCATAATAGACCTGATCCAGATACTCCTGGTTCTTCTGGCTCTTCGCCATCCGCTTCAAGGTCTTGACCACCTTCTGATAGTCACGACCGGCAAACACTTCGGTCTGACGGATACGGGCGGCAAACTCCAACTCGTAAGGGGGATTGGAGCGGATCACCTGTTGAAAAGCCTGATACGCCAAACCATCCAACTCCTGATCGGCATACAATTGTCCCAAGAGATAGCGCATACGGGCCCGCTGTTTGCCATTCTTTTCGGCTTTGATGGCCGTCTTCAAATAGGGGATAGCATCTTCAAAACGCTTCTCCTTGATGAGGTAATCGGCATAGACTGCCGCATATTGATTCAGATTCTTCTTGGGAATGCCGTTGGTATTCAGCTTGGAGAGAATGTCTTCTGCCTCATAGAACCAACCCATCTCGGCATAGGAACGGGCCTGCCACAAACGGGCTTCAGCCACCATCTCTTCATCACCGGCATAATGACGGGCTATGTAGGAAAAGGTGGCAGAGGCTTGCAGGAAGTCGGCATTGTAGAATTGCGCTTCTCCCACCAAGAGCCAACAATGTTTCAGGAAAGGGTTATACTCCTCCTGCTCCTGCCAAGCACGTTGCTTGGGATCGTTCTTCCAACCCGGTTTCTTGGGCGGTTTGGCTTTGATGGAATGGAGTTTGATGGCTTTGTTACCCTTTTCGATAGCACGGTCGAAGGGACCTCCGGTCGTCTGTTTCTCTTTGGGTTGGGCACTGATCGGATACATCAGGATTTGGTCGGAATAATTCTCCTTATAGCCATCCTGCATCGCCTTCAGTGCCTCGTCGAATGCCGTCTTGCCGTTGAAATAGATGTTATAACGGGAATTAAAAGCATGATAGAAGCGGGTCGCCTTCGTGTTCTTCTTCGTACTGCACGACCAAAGCAAGAAAGCGGCAAAACAAATGCTAATGTAATAGAATCCTTTTCTCATGCGTATTCTTCCCTATCGACCCGAAGGGGCTTATGTGTAAGAACGGTTCAATAACTGTTTTATTGCTTTCGTCACCAAAAAGAACAGGACCAGAACCAAAATGATGAAGGCTCCCGAAGGAACATTCAAGAAATAGGAGAGGAGCAGACCGGCTACACATCCCACGAATCCGATCACAACGCTTCCCCACATCATCTGCTTAAAATCGGAGGTAAACAGGTTGGCTGTTGCTTGCGGAAGTGTCAATAGACTGATCAGCAACATAATGCCAACCAATCGGATGGATAGCACAATGGTCACGGCTATGAAACACATCATGGCATATTCGATGCAACGTACCGGCAGCTGTTGCGTCATCGCAAAGTCTCGGTCGAAGGCCACATAGACAATGGCACGCCTGAACAGTGCAAAGAAAAGGAGGAGGGCCCCTACCAATGTGGCGATATGGATCAGATCACTGGGCGAGATGGTCAGGATGTTGCCAAAGAGATAGGCTGACAGATTGGGAGCATAACCGGGCGTCAAGAAGATGAAGATGACCCCCAAGGCCATGCCCAACGACCAGACACTGGCAATGGCAGAATCTTCCCGCAGGTATTGGCGTGAACTGGCCCACTCCACACCCAAGGCGGCCAGTATCGAAAAGAGGAGTGCCATCCCTACCGGATTCAACCCCAAATAGAAGCCCAATCCCAACCCGCCAAAAGAGGCATGGGTAATGCCTCCGCTGATGAAGACCAACCGACGCGACACAATGTAAGTACCTACCATACCACAGGCGATGGCTGTCAGCAGGCTACCCAGCAATGCATACTGAAAAAAGGTGTATTCCAACAGATTCTCCATGACCAGCACATTAGGTAAAACGTCGTTCGCCCACGATCAAGAATGCCTCATCTTTCAAGGCATCAGGTAACTGGATTCCACGCAACTGGAGACTACGTAACCAACCGGCCACCTCCACCTCCTGCAGGGTAAAGAGAACTTCCCGAAACTCTTCGACCGCCTCCTCTTCATAGGCATCCGACTCGACTCCTTGGAAACGATCCAACTCCTCATCGTTGTAGTATTCGATGGATTTGCTGACAGCGGCCAGCAAACTATCCCGTTCACAGGTCTCATGCTGTCCGCAACACTCTTCCGGAATCTCCTGTGGATCGGGTATCTTATCAATCTCACCTCGTTCCAACATGGCTTGTAGTTTCCGATTCCGGAAATAGCCGGCTATGGCAGCCACTACCCCCAACAACAACAAGACACCTATGATAATCAAAACAATCTGCATCGTCTATCTGATCTCAAATCCAACACATTTCAAATCGTCCCAATAGTGGGGATAGCTCTTGCTCACAACTTCCGGAGAGGCAATCTCAATGCCGGTTGGCAAGATACATGCTGCTGGAGCAAAGGCCATGGCCATCCGATGATCCTCGTAGGTGGCAATGACCGGATGAGCCTCTGGTTCACATCGTTCACCCCGCCACTCCAAGATACGGTCTTCCGTATCTATCAGGACATAGCCTAACTTCCGCAGTTCAGCCTTCAATGCCTCCATGCGGTCGGTCTCCTTTATCTTGAGGGACTGCAACCCCGTGAAACGGAACGGAATCTCCAGAAGGGTACAGGTCACCACAAAGGTCTGTGCCAAGTCCGGTTCATTGACAAAGTCGTAATGCAGGACATCAGCCCGCTGTCCATTACGGAACAGACGAACTCCACGGTCTGTAAATTCAGTACCTACCCCTAACTGTTCGAATAGTTTAGCTCCTGCCGCATCACCCTGTGCACTCTGTTCAAAGAGCCCCAGCAATTCAATTTCCGGACAATCGGACAAGGCCATGATCTCATACCAATAGGAGGCTGCACTCCAATCCGATTCCACCGCAAAGTGAATCGGCTGGTAGGATTGAGGTGCCACACGAATGGTTTGCCCACTCCATTCGGCCTGCACACCATAAGCTGCCATCAACTGAAGGGTCATACGGATGTAGGGTTGGGAGATAATATCACCCTCCAGATGAAGCGTCACACCCTGTTCTGTCAAGGGAGCAATCATCAAAATGGCCGAGATGTATTGCGAACTGACATTGCCTGCCAAGGAGATTTCTCCACCCTGTAAGGCTGTTCCCTGAATACGTAAGGGAGGGTAGCCCTCCTTTTCCAAGTATTCGATGTGGGCTCCCAACTGGTTCAATGCTGCAACCAACACCCGGATCGGACGGTTCTTCATCCGTTCCGTACCGGTAATGGTCCATTCACCGATTCGCTTCGAAAGGAAAGCAGTCAGGAAACGCATGGTCGTACCCGCAGCTCCCACGTTGAAATCACAACCGTTGGAATGCAACGCCTGCACCATCAGACGTGTATCATCGCAATCTGAAAGATTCGCTACTTCATACGGACTTTGGCTCAATGCGTTCAAGATTAAAGCCCGGTTACAGATACTTTTGGAAGCTGGCAATTGAATGGAAACGGGAAGCCACTGCTTGGGTGCTGTTATCTGATAATTCATCACAACCTCATTTATTTGTTTCTACCACAATCATCACCGGGAAATGATCCGAAGGCGTACGTGCCACATACCGTTTGATCTTCACCTCCTTGGGGAAGTTACCACTCTGTTCGGCTTCCGTCTTCTCCGGAGCCTCTGCCCGATAGGTATCAGTCAGAATACCATATTTCTTGACGTTGAAATTGGGTGTCAGGAAGAGGTGGTCGATACGACTCTCCGTCTTGGCGTCGGTCTTGAAATCGTTGAATGTTCCGTTCATGGCATACCGGAATTCGGCCACCTGATACGCATCGCGCATGATGCCGGAATTGTCCAACAAAGCATACGACTCGTTGGTCTGATCCACATTGAAGTCTCCCGTCAAAACAGCCGGCATTCCCTCCGGGAACTGTTGGATCTTCTTCAAGATCAGTTTGGCACTCTCCGAGCGAGCCTGCACACCGACATGGTCCATGTGGAGATTATAAAATAGGAATGTAAAACCGGTGGCCTTATCCCGAAACTCACCCCAGCTACAAATGCGAGGCAACACCGCATCCCATCCCTTGTTGGGATGATCCTCTTCTGTCGAAAGCCAGAAATCGCCATGATCCAACAATTCGAACTTGTCGGTCCGGTAGAAAATGGCCGAATGCTCACCGGCCTGTTTGCCATCATCACGGCCCACACCGATGTAATCATAGTTGGGCAATGCCTGTTTCATATCTTGCAACTGGTGATATTTCCCCTCTTGCGTACCAAACACATCAAATCCATAGAACTGGACTTGTTGTACAATGTAGGGATAACGTTGTCCCCAACCATTCCCGGCCAAAGAATCAGACTGATTCGCATTCCGGATATTATAGGTTGCAAACACATAATTTTCAGCTTGCAGGCCATAGATACAACCGACCAAAAGGAGCAAGGTCCACACGATTCGCTTCATCATATTTCGCAGTTTTAAATTAGTCAGTCGCAAAAGTAGTGTTTATTGATGAGAAGCGCAACAGAAAACGAGACAATAAAAAAACCCGGAAGGACGAATCCTCCCGGGTCTGGTTATGTTGAAAAAGCATGTATGATTTAGAAGTTTCCACCTTCCTTGTCCCACCACAGACGGGTAGAGATCTTATCACCACCACGAGCACTCAGAATTTCAACACCCGTCTGGTAACCTTCTGCATTGTTGTTCTTCTCGTCCAAGCAGAATGTCATACGACGAATACCGATTTCTGTCATCTTCGCTGCATCATCCGAGTTACGGTTCTCCACGATCGGGAACAACTTCGGATAACCTGTACGACGATATTCAGACCAAGCATTCAAACCTTCGGGGAAGCCGGCGATCCACTTCTGTGTAATGATCTGCTGCAACTGCTCCTCCTTGGATCCGTTCGCCATATACTTCACCGGTACATTGTTCATCGCCTTGATGTTCAGTGCAGGATCATGCGGATCGACATAATCAGCAGCACCTGTTGTACCAGCTACGTATGCATCGTAACCGTCGGATACACCGTAGGTAGCAAACGAGATACGGATACCCTCTTCGTAGAAGTCCTTGGCTGTACCACCCATGGCCCAACCACGCAAAGCACCTTCTGCCTGCAAGAAAGAGGCTTCAGCACATGTCATGATCGGCAGCGGATAGTCTGTTGACATCGGATCTGCACCATTCGTGCTTACGTAAGGAATCGAATACATCTTGTATTCACCAGCACCCGGTACACTGAAACCGTTACGGACACCGTGGATTTCACCTTCAGAACCAGTCGCATTACCGTTCAGGTCCTTGATGTCACCCTTGCCACCCCAGCCAACCGGCAACGCCATCTTGGCTAAACGCGGGTCGTTGTAACCCTTCAGGATGGATTCGAAAGAGGCACCGATACAGCAGTCGTTGTAGTCACGACAGATAACCATCAACGGGTTACGTGTATTCTCATCCTTCGCCTCTACGTTGCGATCCTTCAGCAAACCATATTTGTTGGCAACGGCAGCTTCTGCCTCCTGCTTAGCCAAGCTCGGATCAGCCTTTACGACACGCATAGCCAGACGCAGACGCAAGGTGTTGGCAAACTGCAACCAACGGGTATGACTCTTGCCACAGATCTTGTCGAAGTCCAGACGAGTCTCCTGATTGCCATTCTGGTCAATGAAGACCGTCAAACTATCCGTAGCCTCCTTCAGATCCTGGAAGAATGACTTATAAACCGTCTCTTCTGAATCGTAAGCTACTGACAGACCACCCTGCATAGCCTGTGTGTAAGGAATCGGTCCGTACGTATCAACTGCCTTCGACATACCAGCCACCTTCAAGATCTTCGCAATAGCGCGATAGTCTGATGAACTGTTGGTGTTCAGAATAGTTGTGGTCGGTTTCATCACATGCAGCAGGTAGTAGTTCAGGTTGCAGCTGTTCCAGCCATCCACCATATAATACAAGCTGTTGTTGTTGTTTCCGGCAAACGGAGTCGGAACTGCCAAATAACCAGAATAGAGGTCAGCATTCAGGTTCTGAATCAACTGATACTCCCAGTTACCGTTGGACTGGTTATAATAGATGGAGAGCATTGCCTCATTCATGAAGTCGCCTATCGAAATCTGCGACGTTTGCAGACCGACCGGGTCTGTATTCAGCCGTTCAAAATCATCAGAACAAGCACTTGTGCCCATCAGCACAGCCGCGCCCACCAGCCACGCGGACTTTTTCAGATTGTTATATATAGCTTTCATACAATAAATACGTTTTTAGAATGTTGCCTTTAAGTTGAAACCGAAGCTGCGAGTTGCCGGCAATGCGAAGTAGTTAGAACCTGCATAACCGTTTGAAGTTGACATAGAGACATCCGGATCAGACGGGCTATCCTTGTACAGGAAGAACAAGTTACGACCTACCAAGTTCAAGCTCAAGTTCTTGGCCGGGCCAAACAGGTCACGGAATGTGTAACCCAAAGAGACCTCACGCAGACGGAAGTTGGTAGCTGAATAGACATACAGGTCACCACCCTGGCCCTTCTGGCCAACTGTCTGATACCACTTCTGAGCATCTACCTTCGTACCGTTACCCAGGTCATAACCACCGTTGTCGCGCGCATCAGCAGAATCATCAGATACACCATAGTTATCCAACATACCCTGTGTTGCGTCGATGAAGTTACCACCGGCACGACCATCAATCAAGAAGTAGAGCTGGAAGTCCTTGTATGTAATCGTGTTGCTCCAACCGAAGCCCCAGTTCGGGTTCACATTACCTACCAATACCTGTTCGTCTGTATAGAGCGGAGTACCGTTCTCATCCACTTGGATCACACCATTGGCATCACGCAGGATGTTCTTGATGTAGATGTCACCGTAAGAACCACCCTCTACGAGACGCATGTTGTAACCGGCCATACTACCGATCTGTACATATTGCAGACGGTCAGCTTCCGAGATACCCTCACGGTCATCCAACTTCTTGATCTTATTGTCGTTGTAAGACATGTTGAAAGAGGTCTTCCAACGCCAGTCATCGTTGATCTGCTGGTTCCAGCTGAAAGTTGCTTCCACACCTTGGTTCTGGATATCACCAGCGTTGAAGTAATAGCTGCTGTAACCGGTTGCAGACGGAACTGACATGCTGAAGTACTGGTTCTTGTTGTTCGACTTGTAATAGGTGAAGTCCATATCGAAGCGGTTGTCAAACAGCGTTGCATCGAAACCGAACTCCATAGAGTGCAACTTCTCCGGCTTCATGTCGGTAAACGGCATGGTTGTGTTGAACGATACAGAACCGTTCGAGAAGGAGTTGATCGGGTTGGTGATGTAATACGGCATGTCGTTACCTACGATAGAGTAAGTAGCACGAACCTTCAACAGGTTGAATACCTCCGGCAGCTGTGTCATTTCGCTGATCACACCTGTCAAACCGAATGACGGATAGAAATAGGAACCGTTCGGTGTGAATGCCAACGTAGAAGACCAGTCGTTACGGCCAGTAACATCGACATACAACATATCCTTGAAACCGATCTGTGCGGTAGCGAAGATAGAGTTCAAACGTTTGCGGTTGATTGAGTTAGAAGAACCGTTACGGGAACCGTTGGCTACAACGAAGTAGTTCGGGATATAGCGGTCACCACCACCTGCGATCTTCCAATATTCATTGCGATAGTCTGTGAAGCTGGTACCAACAGAGGCATTAACAGACCACTTGCCAAACTCCTTGTTGAAGGTTGCCATCAAGTCACCATAGAACTGACGACCGTTGTTCTGTTCTTCCATGTATTCACCCCAAACGTTGTGGATGGTCGTAGAAGTAGAAGCATAGATCGTACGCTCGTATTCATCAGCTACACGGTCATAGTTCAAACGACCCTGGATGTTCAAGTAGTCAGTGATGTCGTAGCGGATGCTACCAGATGCCATCACACGATTTCTGCGTTCGTTGTGAGGGTTGCGATACAATACCCAGTAGGGGTTAGCACTGAAGTCCTGATTGACCTCACGGTACCACTGTTGTACCGGATAACCCTTCACGTCATCATAGATTTCATACGTGTCCTTGTATTGGCTGAAGTTACCGTTAGCCGGGAATGTGTACAAACCGGTCAAGGCATTACGATACTGACCCGGTTCATGACGGTTCGTACCCTTCTGAACGATGTAGTTCAAAGATGCATTGACTGTCACCTTATCGTTGAACAACTTGAACGTCTCTTTCGCCATCATGTTATGACGCTGGAAATCGTTCGTCGGCAGAATACCGTTGGCTGTTGTGTTAGCGTAAGAGATGTAAGACTGTACCTTTTCTGTACCACCACTGATGGCTACTGAATTAATAAAGGTAGAACCTGTACGGAAGAAATCGCTTACACGGTTGGCACCGGCTGCATTGCCAGAGATCTTGTCGCCCCAACTGTAGGCATCCAATGAACCGTCACCTGCTACAGCAGCACCATAACGGCTCTGCAGTTTCGGAGCATCCATTTGGTTTTCAATTGTGATGTTGCTGGAGAAATCGACACGAACAGAACCCATCGAGCCCTTCTTGGTGGTGATCAATACCACACCGTTGGCAGCCATACTACCATACAAAGCGGCAGCAGAAGCACCCTTCAAGACATTGATGCTGGCGATATCGTCCGGGTTCAAGTTAGACAAAGCGTCACCACCGTCACGTCCACCATATTCACCTTCCATCTGTGTAGAAGTGCTGTTAGACATCGGCATACCGTCAATAACGATCAACGGCTGGTTGTTACCCTGTGCAGACTTGTTACCACGGATCAACAATTTAGAAGAACCACCGGCACCACTGGAATTCGGTGTAATTGTCAAACCGGCTGTTTTACCTTGCAAACTGTTGATCAAGTTAGTCTCTTTGGCACGGGTCAACTCGTCACCACCGACCTTTTGTGTTGCATAGGTCAAACTCTTGGCCTTACGTTCGATACCCATAGCGGTTACCACTACTTCGTTGATGGCCAAGGCATCACCGCCCAACTCTACATTAATTTCAGTACGATCACCCACCTTTTCCTCAATCGTGCTCATACCGATAAAAGAGAACTGCAGAATGTCCTCTGCATTTGCTTCGATAGTGTAGTTACCATCAAAGTCCGTCACTGTACCATTGGTTGTACCCTTTACAACCACATTAGCGCCTGCCAAAGGAGAATTTAAATCCTTATCCATCACGACGCCCTTCACTGTTTTCTGTGCCCATAGCGCACTTGTGATACTTCCTATCAGGAAAATCACAAACATCATTAAGCTCTTTCTCATAAAGCTAAATCATTTTGGATAGTTTGTTAATCATTTCAATTTTGCATACCATAACGTTAATTTCAATATTTAACATTAGCCGTACAAATGGTTAATGTTAACAATTGGACAACTATAAGCCGTTAGATTCTTGCAATAATTGGGCGCAAAGTTACAATTTTGTGTCATACTTCCGTATGTTTTGTTCACAAAACTAATTATTTCAAAAATTTTAACGCCTGTATTAAATCACGTAGAATATGACATTTGTGTATAGGAATGTATAAAACTAGTACTATATTTGTCTGTGTATTACAAAACTGTTACAAAAAAAGTGATTATGGATTGGATTCAGTTACTTTCAGGCATGCGTTTCGGGATGGAGTCCTATCAAGAGCGCAAACACGAGCGGACCGATTTTCAGCGCGATTATGACCGTCTGATCTTCTCCGCTCCTTTCCGTCGCCTACAAAATAAAACACAGGTATTCCCGCTTCCGGGCAGTATCTTTGTGCACAATCGTCTTACGCATAGTTTAGAGGTTTCCTGCGTGGGACGCTCATTGGGCAACAACGTAGCCAAAGTATTGATGCAAAAATACCCCGAAGGCAGTGTCAACTTTCCAGAAATGGGAGCCATTGTATCGGCAGCCTGTCTGGCACATGATATGGGTAATCCACCTTTCGGCCATGCAGGCGAACAGGCCATCGGGGCCTATTTCTCAGAGGGGAACGGCAAGAAACTGGAAGAGCAGGTGCGTTCGGAGGGAGGACGTTGGGACGATTTCGTCCATTTTGAGGGAAATGCCAATGCCATGCGGCTGCTGACACATCAGTTCGTTGGCCGGCGTCCCGGCGGATTCGTCATGACCTACAGTACACTGGCCTCCATCGTCAAGTATCCATACGCCTCCACCCAGGTTGGTTCCAAAGGTAAATTCGGCTTCTTCCAATCAGAAGAGGAGAGCTATCTCCGAATCGCCCGAGCCTTAGGCATCGGTCCCGATCCGGACGATGCCCACCGCTTCATGCGTTATCCGCTGGTCTATTTGGTCGAGGCAGCCGACGACATTTGCTATCAGATCATGGATATTGAAGATGCCTGCAAGCTACACATCCTGACCACTGAAGAGGCTTTCGAGCTGATGTTGGGCTTTTTCGACGGGAAGCGGCTCCAACGGATCCAGGAGGTGATGCACTTGGTTACCGACACCAACGAGCAGATCGCCTATTTGCGCTCCTGCATCATCGGCCGGTTGGTGGATGAATGTGTACAGGTCTTTCTCGACCACGAAACTGAATTACTTGCAGGTACCTTCCGGGGCCCGTTGATCAGCCACATCGGTGAACAGGCCAAACAGGCGTATGAACGCTGTTCACAGACGGCCAACCGGAAAATCTATACCTCCAAAGAGGTACTCGACATCGAATTGGCCGGTTACCGCATCTTCAGCCATCTGATCGACTGCCTCACCGAAGCTGTCATGAACCCCAGCCATGCCTACAGCCGCATCTTGCTGAAACGGATTCCAGAACAGTATGATACACATGCTCCCACAACCTACGGAAAAATCCAATGTGTCTTGGACTACATCTCCGGCATGACCGACGTGTATGCACTGGATCTCTACCGGAAGATTACCGGCATGAGCCTACCGGCCGTGTGAAGCCGCTTCGACAGTCAGCTGGATCCCTTCCGTATGGGCCACAAATTCGGGTGCATACATACATTGGAGGGTACTAATACCACCGGCATAATCTCCTGTTCGGGTGACATAGGCGGTATATTCCAATACGTAGGTCCCTTTGGGCAGATGATCGAAGAAGAATTGCTCCGAAGCATCTTTCGATGTATGATAGTAATAGAGACCATCACGCATCTCCACACCCGACAGCATCTGCACAGGTTCAAAACATGCCGGACGTACATCTTTCAGCACCACAAAGTCCATGTCGCGATCGTTCCGTACGACCAACCGGACCACCACTTGGTCACCCACAGTAACAGCTGTTTGATCCGTAACGGACTGCATGGATGGACCCGTGGCTGTCTGCCGCTTTACAAAGAAACGTTTTTCCACTTGGATGGCACCTGATTGTTGCTTGATCGCGCGAATCGGCTGGAACGATTGCCGATAAACGGCCCCCCAAGCGGGAGCGGTTCCCTGTTTACGAATAGACAGCTGGGAGATATCCCCACGAAGTTGTGCCGGCTCGATCACCTCTTTCCGATAACCGGTTCCTGTCTCACCAGCCGATGCCAACCAGGGCAAGCCTCCCCATTGTACCTGACAATGGTTCGGTGTAGCCAACCAGTCATTACCCGTCAGCAACAATGCATAGATAGCCTGAGCCGTTGCGGTCTCCGATTCCCATTGTTGTGTCCGTTTCTGATTCAACAGCCACTGCCGCATCTGATCCAACTCGGTGGCAGGACAATCCATGACCTGTGCAAAAGCCATTAACAGACAGTGGGTCTCAATGGGAGCATACCAGCCATTCGTCCGCCGGTTATTGGCCCAGAAACAACCCTGTTCGGTTGAATGAGTAGCCGTCCTCTCAATCCATTTCCAAATTGTCGTTGCCTCAGCCATACGGCCATTGCGTTTGAGCAACCAAGCTATTTCGGCTTTCTCATAGTAGCCATACGATTTCCACTGGCGAGCTGCCTGATCGGTATAGAAACGGATGGCCTCTCTTGCCTCCCCGGCCTCCGGCACATCACGGTAGAAACTACGGACAAAGAGGAAATCGACCAACATCGGATCCGGCAGACAGGCAGAGAGATTCCCTTGACGCAACAAATGTTGATACTGTTCAGCCACATATCGGTCCATATAGGCCAAGGCATCCATTTGCATCCGCTTTTCCGCTTCATCAAAAGAGGTGGCGTTCAATTGGACCAGCTGGGTCATTCCGCGCAAGATGTATTGGGTAATATAGGGACTGCTAACAGGAAAGCCAGGAAACCAGCTCCAACCGCCATCGGGTTGCTGCTCATCTTGCAACCGCTGCATCCAAGTCTGTTTCCACGAAGCTAAACGGTTGGCATTGAACAACAAGGAGAGTTGTTGTTGCTGTTCTTGCTCATTCCGGGCCTCCAACAGCCATGGAGTCTCTTCCAACAACATGGCTTTCAATGATTCATCTCGCTCCAACGGAGTGAGGCGTGTCGTTGAAGAACCCTCAGCCTCCCATTGCCGGATCATCGATTGAACCGAAGGATGGTGTTGTGCGATCGATGCAGCCAAAGTCGCTGCATAATAGCGGGAGAAACAGGTGATCAGATTGTCCCCAGCTTGATAGGCCAACGTAGGTAATGCCTGTACCGCTTGCCATATAGGGTTCTCGCTCAATTCCAAAGTATAATTCAATGTGGTTCCAACCGACCAGTCAGGCAGTTTCACCTGTTGTTCCCCCTCCTGCAAAAGGTAGAAAGGTTGGCTCTCCGTCACAAACAACTGATCCGACAAAACCGGCAACAGATGCTGTTCACCATCGCTACCCTGATCCGATTCGGCCAAAATCCGGCAGCCCACCAACGTACAGTTAGTTGGAACCGGCAAGGTCCATTCCACAGAGGTCATGGCACCTGCTTCCAACTGGAACGACTTCTGTGACTTGGTCAGGCAGACCACCGGCTGTTCCGTCTCCGGATCAAACAATTCCAAGCGGACACGTCCTTCTACCACTTGATCGGACTGGTTCATCACCTGCGTACTCAAGGTCACCAGATCACCCTGCCGCAGGAAACGAGGCAGATTCGGCAACACCATCAACGGTTTTTGGGTGATCACCTGCCCAGACCAACTTCCCCATTTCAGATCGGCCGTATGGGCCAATAGTTGTACCTTCCAAGTTGTATTGTTCTCAGGCAAAGTAAAACGGAAAGCAGCTTCTCCCGTTGAATCACTCCGCAAGGTCGGGAAGAAAAAGGCCGTTTCTGCCAAGTCGCTCCGCACCTTCACACCCGATTCAGGCACCTGCGACAAATCACACTCTTCCGACTCCTCAACCGATGTCACAACTACCGCATCTGCCACTGCTGCCTCTTCCATTACAACAGCATCGCTATCATCAGCTACCCGGCGATTGGAAGCAGACTTCAGCATGACACCTCCCAACCGATAGGAAAAGCCCCTGTCAAACAGTTGTTGCCAATCCAACATCACCGGTTGTGGAACCGGAGCTGGCGCATAAGATACCTGTTCTTCCACATAACCGGAACTACGACCAAAGGCACTCCCTCCCCGAAACGAGGGACAATACAAGGTCGGACGCCATTGGGGTTGGAAAGACCAGCGGAAGGGCAACAATTGATCCAACGAGGCATCATACATGCCAGCCAAAAGTTGGGCAACAACCGGGATGGAATCGGCATCCACAATCCGGAACTTCCATTCCTCTGAACTGCCCGGCAACAGATGGTCTCGAAATGTCTGGGGAATCAGTGTCAATTGACGATTCGGTTGCCGACGACGAATCTCAATCTGACGTGTCAACCAACGTCCATCTTGTACCATCGTAAACTGAGCGGTGACCCCCTCGCCATACGATTCCACATAGGGGAGTTTGTACGAACGGTTCTCGTTGTTCAACCGGATCCATTCCCCTTGAATCCGTTGGCCATCCGCAGCAAAGAGTTCATATAATAGATAGGTATGTGCACAGGAAGTTCCCAGAATCCAACGAGCCTCTTCGCCTGGCAGACATTCGGTCTGCTGCTCTACCAGCCAGATTGGGCTATACACCGGCGGACGTCGATCAGCAGACTGATACAAAATAAAGTCCCGTTCGGCCACACAGGAACGTCCTTGCTGATCCTGGATCGTCACGACAATACGATATCGGCCAGACACGTGAAGCCCCATACGTTCAGCTGTCAAAGGGACACGGGTATCAAACAGACCTCTACACACCGTATCGATCACAGCGTATGTCTCTGTTTTCGGCCGACGCGTAGCGTTCTCCAAAGCATGTTCACTCAACCGATACACCACATAACGGGCAGTCGTATCCACCACCTGCTGGTTTACATGGCGTACCGTCAAACGGAAAGTTGCTTTCGACAACTCCATCCGATCGGCTGCATCTACCTGTGGGAAGAGCCCAACTTCAGCCACCGAAAAGCGATAATTCACGGCTTGCGTTTCCCCTTTCGAATCGGTCAATGTGGCCCTTAACTCATAACTTTGGGCCAAAGGCTGTCGGGGACCATACTCCATATCCGACGTAACCGGCCGCTCCGGTACGAACTTCAGGGCAAAACGGCCTTGCGAATCTACCGTGGCCGTACCGGAAGCCACCTGTTCCGAACCAACATGCCAGAAAGGCATGACGCCATAACACATCCAGAAGGGACGACGCAAAATCTGCCATTCTACCGTGCCGGTTGTCAACTTAGCTCCTGAGAAGGTTTGAGCTGTTCCTGCCAACTGCACAGGCTGTCCAAAAGAGACCTCTTTCTGTAACGAATCTACCTGTAACCAAAAGGTAGGACGTCGATACTCCTCAACCTGCACTGTCGTCTCACCATGAGCCGTCCACAACGTATAGGAGCCTGACAAGCCCCCTTGGGGCACGACAAATTCTCCCTGAAAAGCCCCCCATTCATCCGTCGTGAAGACCTGCTTGCTTACCTCCTCCTGTTGGGCATTCCGTAACTGTAATTCCACCCGTTGGCCCGACAGGACTCGGGGCTGCTGGGAAGCACGCACGTATGCTATTCCTTTCACAAAGAGAGTCTGTCCGGGTCGATACAATCCTCGATCCGTAAACAGATTCACCTCAATCGGTTCTTCCAACGAAGCACGATAAGGCGAACCACTATACGCAGTGGTCCAAACGGCACAGGTATCTTTTCCCATGACCGGTCGTATGGCACGCAGGTCACGTAACAAGGGCAACTGTGCCAAGCCCTCACGATCACTCTGTACAGCACCTGCCCGATAGGGTTCACCGGTCCGCTGGGCTGCCCGATAGTAATAAAGCGTTACACCCGGTTGCGGGGCTCCGGTTTTGCTGTCCGCCACCAACAGCTCTTTCCGACCATCCGTCCGGTCGCGCAACAACAAGGCCAAGCGGCTCACAGCAAAACAACGCGAATCGGAGATTCCTTGATCCTGCTCCGTCACGACACACTCATACAATCCCAAAGGCAATTGGTTCGGAAGCGAAAAAAGGGTATCTGTCTCCACATAGCGGGCCTGATCTTTCGTAGTTATCAACACCTCTTTCAACAGGGGACCACGCACTTTTCCAGCCTTTCCATACAGGTTACTCCATGCCTTTTCCGGGGTACGGAGACTCTGGTAAATACGTACCGATATCCGACGAACATTCCGATAGCGGATCTGCAAGGAGAGCGGTTCACCCGGATACAGCTGTTGCGGATACTGTATTTGAAGTTTTGTTTGATTAATAAGCTGTTGAATATGTTGAAGATCGGGAGTAGCCGTAGCTTTCGGGAACTGTTGAATACCTGCTTCACACAAGGCCAATGCCTGTTCCCAATAACCACTTCGTTTCGATTCCGCCTGTTGATAACCCAAGTGTAACAGATGTTCCGCCCATGCATGACGTACCCGATTGCTATAGGAGTAACTCTCACACGTTGTCAACAGGTTTTTCAACTCCTGTTGATAAGCCCGTTCATCCAGTTGATGCACTTGCAACAAATAGGCCAGTTGCTCCAAGCGGATCTGTACCCACAATTCCGGTTGCGATTGTGCTTTCCGGAACTGTTCCCACTGTTGATAATAGGAGGGAGAAGGCTGCAATTCGATAGCACGTCCCACGAGAAAATCATACAATGTAGGACGAAGAGCCGTATCACCCTCTTGTTGCAATAGCGTTCGATACTGGGAGATGGGGATCTGTTGCAAAAGGGTATCCGGAAGTAACGAAGCCTGCAATTCCTGTTCAATTTGCTGTTGGAAAAGCTGGGAAGTCCACTCCCGCAGATCGGCAGGCACATAATCCGACAACGCTGTCCGTTGACGGATTTGCCATTGGTTCCGTTGATAATAGTGGTGATACATTTCAGCCAACATGGAGTGCAACACGGCCTTGCCTGCCGGATCGGGACAAGCCACAGCTTGTTCACTCAGTTGACGAATCTGTTCCGGAAAAGTATCTTCATCCTTTTCCAAGGCAGTTTTCAATTCGGTGATGAGTCCTTTGATCCATACCGGTGTATTGACCCGAACAGCCTGATTGGTCTGGGGAATCCATTGGGAAGCGGTCACACCACAAGCGACCAGCAGACAAAAAATAAATGCTCTTACTTTCATAATCTTCATGTTCATTCTATGCAACGGAACCTCTCTTTCCAATAGATGCAAAGTAAGAGCAAATTGTTGTAAATACCTCGTTAAAGATTACTTTCTCCGAACATAAGTCAAGAAGGTAAAGGGATAGGGGTTCTTTGCATCGGCCGGATGTTCATCCCGCTCGATCTCTTCCCACTGATTCCAATCAACCTCCGGGAAAAAGGTCGTCGCATCTTCAAAGGTATGATGAATCCGGGTGATGTACATTTTGTCGGCCAAATCGATAGCCAGACTATAAATCTGGGCACCTCCGATGATGAACACCTCAGCCCCTGGTTCACACAGTTCCAAAGCTGCTTCCATCGATGGACAGGCAAAACAACCTGCATAAACGGCCTCTGGTGCCGTAGTCAGAATGATATTCTGGCGATTGGGCAGTGGATGAGGTAAGGATTCGAAGGTCTTGCGCCCCATGATCACGGCATGCCCCGTCGTCAAAGTCTTGAAACGTTTCATGTCTGTGGGCATGTGGCACAAAAGCTGTTGGTCCTTGCCAATGGCATCATTCTCCGAAATAGCGGCAATAATGGAAATCGTACGCATAAGTATAGGTATGAATTTATAACAGTGACACTTCGGGATTAAACAGAAACCACTCCCGCAATATGCGGATGGGGGTCATAACCAACCAGCGTAAAGTCTTCATATTGAAAATCAAAGATAGATTTCACAGCCGGATTGATTTCCATCCGGGGCAATGGACGCGGATCACGGGTCAATTGCAAACGGACCTGTTCGAGATGGTTCTTATAAATGTGTGCATCGCCCAGCGTATGCACAAAATCACCCGCTTTCAGTCCTGTGACTTGCGCCATCATCTGTAATAACAAGGCATAGGAGGCAATGTTGAACGGCACACCCAAGAAAATATCGGCACTCCGCTGGTAAAGCTGCAGACTAAGCCGTCCATTGGCTACATAAAACTGAAACAGTACGTGACAGGGAGGCAAATTCATCCGATCCAGATCAGCCACATTCCAGGAACTGACCATGATGCGACGGGAGTCGGGATTTTGACGAATGGTATTGACTACCTCTGTGATCTGATCGATCGTTCCACCCTGATAGTCGGGCCAGGAACGCCATTGATAGCCATAGATATGGCCCAAGTCACCATCCGAATCGGCCCATTCGTTCCAAATACGTACACCATGCTCTTGCAGGTATTTTACATTGGTGTCACCCTGCAAAAACCAAAGCAACTCATAAATGATGGATTTTAAATGTAACTTCTTGGTTGTCAAAAGAGGGAAACCCTCTTCCAGATTGAATCGCATCTGATGGCCGAACACGCTGATCGTCCCCGTTCCGGTACGATCGCTCTTCTCGACCCCTTCTGTCAGAACGCGCTGGAGCAAATCTAAATATTGTTTCATGCCATTTTCTGCTTTTAAGCGGGCAAAGTTACAAAAATAATGTTGTACTTTTGTCCCCTATAAATACATATATAAAATAAGCAACATGAAAAAAATTTGTATGGCCGTGATGGCAATCTGTATGTTGGTTGCCTGCGGAAACGAACAAGAGGCTCAGACAGCAACTGAAGAGACAGCAACTACCTTGTCGGGGCTGAAAAGTGAAAACTTCGTAGCTGAAGTGGATGGTAAACCGACAGCCCTGTATGTGTTGACCAACAAGCAGGGTGCAGAGGTGTGTATGACCAACTGGGGTGGACGTATCGTCTCTGTTATGGTGCCCGACAAGAATGGCAAACTGACAGACGTCGTATTGGGTTATGACAACATCCAGGACTATGTAGCTAATCCAGACAACAACTACGGTGGTCTGATCGGCCGTTATGGTAACCGTATCGCACAGGCTAAGTTTTCTATCGATGGAACTGAATATACGTTACCCCAGAATAACAACGGTCACTGCCTCCATGGCGGTCCGAAGGGTTATCATGCAGTTGTATGGGATGCTGAACAGCCGGCAGCCAATCAGTTGGTATTGACACGTGTGTCTCCGGATGGTGAAGCTGGATTCCCGGGTAATCTGAATGTAAAAGTGACTTATACGTGGACTGATGACAATGCCATCGACATCCAGTATGAGGCTACAACTGACAAGCCTACCGTGGTAAACTTGACAAACCACAGCTACTTCAATCTGGCCGGTGATCACAGCCAGCAGGTATTGGATCATGAGGTCATGATCAGTGCAGACAGCTACACACCGGTAGATGAGACCTTGATCCCGACTTCTGAAATTGCGAAAGTAGAAGGTACTCCGATGGACTTCCGCACACCGACAGCGATTGGTGCACGTATTGATGAATCATTCGAGCAATTGGTTCGTGGCCGTGGTTATGACCACAACTGGGTGTTGAACACCAACGGAGACATCACCAAGGTTGCTTGTACAGCCTATTGCGCAAAGACAGGTATTCAATTGGAGGTTTATACAAATGAACCGGGTGTTCAGTTCTACACAGGTAACTTCATGACGGGTGATGACAAAGGCAAAGCCGGTGTCGTTTATCCCCATCGTGGTGCCCTCTGCTTGGAGACACAACACTATCCCGACAGTCCCAACCAGCCCACTTTCCCCAGTGTAGTGGTTCGTCCGGGTGAAACCTACAAGAGTGAATGTATCTACAAGTTTACAGTAAAATAATGGATACGATATCTTAAAGAAAAACCCCTGTATGCCTCATACATACAGGGGTTTTTCTTTTAAGGCTCTCAATTATTAACTATATTTTGCTCCAAATAATTGATAGGCGACACTTGTACTGGATGAGCATATATAAGCAAATTGTTGTATCTTCGCATCCCAAAAAATACTCCCTACAAACGATCATATCCTACATTAATTAAATATGGGCAACAACATAACAACAATGGAACGCGGCATGCAACGCCGGACGGAACTGCTCCTTGGACAGGAGAATCTTGAGAGAATCCAACAAACCAAAGTATTGATTTTCGGACTTGGAGGTGTGGGTTCATGGTGCGCTGAGACACTGGTTCGTAGTGGCATCAGACATCTCACTATTGTGGATTCTGACCGTATCTGTATAACCAACTGCAACCGACAGCTGATGGCAACAAGCAAAACCCTCGGACAGGTGAAGGTAGAGGCGCTACGTGATCGCCTGCTGGAAATAAACCCTGATGCCAACATCGTATGCCTGCAGAGAATCTATGAAGCAGAAACAGCAGACAGTTTCCACATGGAGGAATATGACTTTGTAGTGGATGCCATCGACTCGCTGAAAGACAAGGCCGACCTCATTCTGCGTGCAACAGCGTTGCCTCGGCATATCACGTTTATCTCGTCCATGGGGGCTGCGCTACGTCGGGATCCCTTCCTGGTGAGGAAAGCAGAATTTTGGAAGATCAAGGGTGATCCGCTCGCCAGGGCCCTACGAAATAAATTCAAGCGTCTGAAGGTTTATCCATCCAGAAGGTTCCAGTGTGTATATAGTGAGGAAACACCGATGAAGAATTTAGGTGTCAACAAAGCCTGCGGCACGGGCGGCTGTCTATGTCCCAAGGCAAAACTCCTGAGTGGTGAACGCGGGACAGACACTGCCATCTACGATGCTCCGGGTGACCAGCGTCTGGTAGAGCATGAATGGTGCTCGGTGAAGGCGCAGATCAACGGCTCTCTCTGTCATATCACAGCCACCTTCGGCAATGCCATTGCCGGTATGATCATCAATCACATCATCGATAACCAGCCAATGGAATAGGGAAGAAGGGGAAAACAATCCCCGTAACTATACTATAAATCTCCGTTCCACACTGTTGAATGTCCGTTCCACACTATTGAACGGCGGTTCAGAACTGTTGAATGTCCGTTCAACAGTGTGTGATGGAGATTTCAACGCCTAACTTGCAGTATTTCTGCGCAATATACAATCATCCAGCATGAGCTCATGGCTGAATAGTGTACCATCCCTCATGCTGTTCAATTTCCATCATCTTAATTCAAACCGCTTGCTGATCGCCTGGGAGTTTCCTGCATAGAAATCGATAGTCACATGCCGGTCAGATACATTCATTTTATAGGAACCGGCAGATGTGGAGCGAACATAACGTTTCAGACCCGGCTTGTATTCATTCAGCAGGTCACTCTCATCCTCATAGTTGGAGCCATCCTCTTTTTTCTGGGACAGAGCCGCCTGATGGCGTTTACCGAAATCCTGCGGCTGGTCAGCCGTAACAGTATAACTGCCCAATTCCGGTTGAGACCAGACACTATTGACCGTCATCTGCGTAATACGTCCGCCATCGCCCTGCCAATCTGCCAATTCCGTTGTATGGATATGTCCACAGATACAAATCGCATTCCGTTTCGCAAATACCTCCCGGAAATGGCGACGGGCTGCAGTCTCCTCAGCCGACTTGCCACCATGGAAAAACCAGCGGCAACTTCCTGCATCATAAGGCAGGAGAGGGCCGTGGGTCAACACAAAGGTGTGACGGGCACCGCTGCTCTCCTTCAGCAGTTGATCAATCAAGGCATCTTCCGGATCATTGAAATCCAAGACAATGTACGCATCGTCACCGATCGTAAAGGAGAAGTTTGTCGTTGTAATGGATTTGCCCAATTCAGCTGTCATCCGTGGCGGCATATAGGCATGATAAGCCTCTTTCGCCTGCGTCCCACGGATATCGTGATTCCCTGTCACCGTGACAAATGGCAAGCCTTGCAGCTCCGACTTGAAACGATTCATCACATCATCCAACATTTTCTTATGGACTTCGGGATTACCGCAATCGCCCTGGATCAGGTCGCCCAACTGAAACACCATCCGCGTATCCGTATCAATCAATTGGGCCGCCCGTTTGAGTAACTGCGGACACCGTTCCCGCCACATCTCCCCGTTTCGGGCAAATTCGGCACGCTGTACTCGGTTCAACCAGGCTACCGGTTCATTATAATCTGCATGATAGACACTGGCCGGTTCCGTGTCAAAATGGGTGTCACCCAGCAGGATGACAGAATAGGTACTTAAATTTTCGGATGCTGCCCAACGTGGCAACCGGTTGGCAAACGCCAGACCGGCCAGGGTTGTTGCACCCATGGTTAGAAATGCTCTTCTTTTCATGATAAGAGAAATTGTAAGATTTGAAAAACTACTGGTAAAGACAAGGGATCCCACATCACTCTTGCCTCGAGCGTGTGGGATCCTGATCAACTAAGTGTATCCGTATGGATTAATACTTACTGTTGGCCGGACGTTTGCTGAAGATTGCATGAATACGCTTCATGTCAAACTTGGAGCTACGATCGTAGAAGTAGATACCGTTCTGTTCCTGCTCAACATCCGTAAGCTGGGTATAACAGTAACCCCAAACGTTTTCGGAAATCTCCATCAGTGCATCAATCTGTCCTTCCAGACGAGTATAGAACTCTTCCAACGAGTGAGGAGGCTCACCATAACCCCACGATGCATTGCTATTGCCTGTAGCCTGGTCCTGACCCTTGACCCATTTGATACCACCAAACTCATCCAAGAGATAGGGTTTATCCGCTGTGTTATATGTCGGGAAATCATAAAGCTCGTTATCCTGATCACGGTTGAAACCGGTATTTCTACGCGGAAGGCCCGGATATTGGTTCGGTGTCTGGAACCAACGTTCGCCATTGAAAATAATATCTTTCAACTTCTTGGGATCCTGTTCATAGTTGTGAGTTGTCCAAATGTCTGTCTTGATATGAACACCACCGCTGACGTCGCATACAGGACGAGTCGGGTCCAACATCTTGGTCAGATCATATACGTCACTGACAAAACGCGGGAACTGAACACGATCCGGCCACCATTCTTCGTTCATCGGAGTCCAAGTAACGATAGAGGGATGGTTACGGTCACGGACAATCTCCTCACTCCACTCTGTCATGAAGTTACGAGCAACCTCCGGATCATTGGCATCCATACCCCACGATGGAGCTTCACCCCACGTGATATAACCCATCTTGTCTGCCCAATAGAAGAAACGCTCTTCAAATACCTTTTGGTGCAGACGGGCACCATTGAAACCGGCCTGCATAGAGAGTTCGATATCGTGGCGCAATGCCTCATCAGACGGAGCAGTCCAGATACCGTCAGGATAGAAACCCTGGTCCAATACCAAGCGCTGGTAGAAGGGTTCGTTGTTCAGGTACACCTTGTTACCATCTACATGCACTTTGCGCATACCGGTATAAGAGGATACCTGATCAATCACCTTACCCTGTGCATCCTTCACCTCATACGTCAAATCGTACAGGAAGGGATCTTCCGGACTCCACAGCTTCGGAGACTTGACCGGAAGTACCACGATGCTGTTGTTCTGTGCCTTGACACTCTTGGTTGCAACCACCTTATTGCCATCCTTCAACGTGACCGTCAGTGTGGCAGCTGTTTCGCTATAGAAAGTGGGATGAATCACGATCTGCTTCTGATCGATATCCGTAATCACCTGTGACCGCATGATGGCTGCCTTATCGACCGGCTCCATCCACACTGTCTGCCAGATACCTGTACAACGGGTGTACATACATTCAAACTGATCCTTGCGCATATTCTGCTTTCCGGCCGGCTGCTTTCCCGTACGCGTATTGCTATAAGCGTGTACCACGAGCGAATGCTGCTTGCCATCGGCTACAAACTGCGTAATATCCAATGCGAAAGAGGTACTACCCCCGAAATGACGGCCAGCGAGCTTACCGTCGATATAGATGGCCGAGTTGTAATAAACAGCTCCAAAATTCAACAGGATGTTGCGGCCAGCCCATTCAGCCGGCATCTGAATCGTCCGCTGATACCAGATGTTGTTGATAAAATCGGTATAACCTACTCCTGAAAGCGAACTTTCCGGACAGAAAGGAACCGTAATCTTTCCATCGAAACCTTTGCTCTCATACAACTTCTTTTCCATACCTGAACCGACGAAGTCGAATGCATAGCTCCATTCTCCATTGAGGTTCACCCAATCCTGTCGCTCAAATTGTGGACGAGGATACTCTGCTCTCGGCAATGCCCATGTTGCGATGGCAAAAAATGCCATGAAGAGGGCGGATAGTACTTTTCTCATATCTCTGATCGTTTAAATTGTGATATTACATTACATATAGCTAAGACGCAAATATAGGATCTATCCACTAAAACAAAAACGTTTATCTATCTTAAAAAATACAAATACATAAAATACTTATGGTTATTTGCTGGACATACCAAGAATCTATGTAATTTTAGCCACAGTTTCATTTCAAATATATAAAACGAACTATCATGAAAAGATTCTTTCAAATGATGGGCTGCATGGCAGCCATTTGCTTGTTGTTAAACAGTTGTTCTACCAAGGCAACATCCGACAAAGTGCTTCGTCACGTTGTCATGTTCGGATTCAATGATAATCTGACAGAACAGCAGGTGCAGGAGATCGAAGAGGCATTCTGTGCTTTGCCGTCCCAAATTGAAGAGGTGAAGGGTTTTGAGTGGGGGACCGACTGCAGTCCGGAAGGGTTGCAACAGGGTCAGACACATTGTTTCTTCCTGACATTCCATTCCGACAAGGACCGCGACACCTATCTGGTGCATCCGGCTCACAAGGCTTTCGGTAAACTGATCAACGGAAAGGTAAAAGCGGTTACTGTATTGGACTATTGGACCAAATAGTCTGATCCCCCTTTTCCAACTGTTTGAACAGACGTAAAAAAAGGGTACATCCGGAACGATGTACCCTTTCACAATGAAACAGACTTTTTCAAGCGATATAATCAGCGGGCAATGTAGGCATTGCACCACGTTGTGTGCAGACAAAAGCTGAGACGTTGACAGCCTTTTGATGTGCATCAGCGACTGACAGACCTTTCAGAATGCAGGCAACAAAGGCTCCGGTGAAAGAGTCTCCGGCACCTACTGTGTCAGCTACTTTTACCTTGGGAGTCGCAATAAAGGACATGCTTCCAGGAGTGAAGACATAGCTTCCGTTTACTCCGCAGGTCAAAATCAGCATCTTGAGGTGATAACGTCCCAAGAGAATCCAGCATTTGCTTTGCAGGTCAGTGCCCTGATATCCCAGCATACGACTGATTGTAATCAGTTCCTCGTCATTGATCTTCAAAACATTGCAACGTTTCATTGAGCGATCCAACACTTCTCTGCTATAGAAACTCTGACGAAGATTCACATCAAAGACGATGAGCGTATCCTCTGTTTTGGGCATGGCTTCGATGAACTGTTCAATCGTGTTGCGCGAAACCTCATTCCGTTGAGCCAATGAACCAAAGCAAATCGCCTTTGTACGATGAGCCAACTCCTCGATCTGAGGTGTGAACGGAATATTGTCCCAGGCAACATTCTCCTTGATATCGTATTGAGGTACTCCCAATTTATCAATCTCAACCTGCACGGTTCCTGTCGGATAGGGGACAGTCTCGATCAACGTTTGCAATTTCTTTTCTTCAAAATTGCTCCGGATCTCTTTGCCGAGTTCATCGTCGCCTACGGCACTGACGGCACAACTTTCCAAACCGAATTGCGATACATGATATGCGAAATTGGCTGGTGCGCCTCCTAATTTCTTTCCTTCGGGGAGCACATCCCACAGTGCTTCACCGATTCCTACAATGACTTTATCATCCATGGTAACTAATGACTTTATAGAATTTTTATTTGATTCGTAATGTATAATAGAGCAGGTAGGCCACACCCGCGCTCATCACGCCAATGGCTCCTGTTTGTCCCAAGGCATCAGCAGCAAATCCCATCGCCAACGGGAACACGGTTCCACCGAACAATCCCATGATCATCAGTCCGGAAACCTCATTCCGCTCTTTCGGCTCTTTCATCAAGGCTTGCGAAAGGATAATAGAGAAGATGTTGGAGTTACCAAAACCGATCAGGCCAATGGCAATATAAATCGGATACAACGTGTCGCACACGAAAAGCATACCAATCGCTACCAGCATCAACGCCACACTGAAGCCGAAGAAGTGTCTGGCCGAGAGTTTGCTCAGAACGAAAGCACCCGTGAAACATCCAATGGTACGGAAGATGAAATAGACACTGGTGGCAATACCGGCCTCTTCCAAAGGCAATGAAAGACGTTCCATCAGAATCTTCGGAGCAGTCGTATTGGTACCTACGTCAATACCCACGTGACACATGATACCAATGAAACAGAGTACGATGAAGGGCTTACGCAACAGCTGCAAGCAGGCTCCTACTCCGGATGCTTTGTCAGATTGCTCCTCTTCAATCGGAGTAGCTGCCAGCATCGAAATGCTCAGGAAACTGAAGACAGCATAGATGACGAACAGCGCACGCCAGCCCAAACCGAAGGTTGGGAAGCTGGTTGTCGCACCCCAAGCGGCCAGAATCGGGGCCAGGAAGGAAGCAATCGCCTTGACAAACTGTCCAAAGGTCAGTGTAGAGGCCAACTTATCTTCACTGATCAGGTTGGTGACCAATGGGTTGAGAGAGGTCTGCATGATGGCATTACCAATACCAAGAAACGAGAAGGCAGCCAGCATGATGCCATAACTATCGCCAAAGATGGGCAAGATCAAGGAGGCTGTTGTCACCACAAGGCTGACAAGAACCGTATGTTTCCGTCCGATCCGGTTCATCAGGATACCAGTCGGCACGGCAAAGATCAGGAACCAGAAGAAGACAAGCGACGGGAAAAGATTAGCCTCCGCATCGGTAAGCCCCAAGTCTTTCTGCACATAGTTGGAAGCGGTACCTACCAAATCGACAAACCCCATCGCAAAGAAGCAGAGCATGACGGGAATCATCTGAATCAGAAAACTGTTCTTCCCGCTATTTAATGATCGTGATGCATTCATATTCTAAGATAATTAATCGACCTTAATGGAATAGATTTGTAAATTGTTGACTTTCGCGCTACCCTCTTCTGCTTGGAACGAGAGTGTCGTGTAGGGAGAAGTCGGGAACACCAGGTTGGTCATGACGAACCGTCCCTCCTGTTCGAAGAGCTCCATGCTTGAACGGTCAATGAAGAGACGGAGATTCACAGAACCATCGTTCTCGTAGGTCGGAGTGACCGTAACTGCCGGGAAGTCTTGGCTGAAATCCACAATTCCGCTCTGGGTACGGTCGAAAGAGATGGTCTCTTTTTCCACGTCATAGATGATTGTCACCTTCTCCTGAGCCTTGTTGGCGAATGTCATTTTCAGCTGTTTAGACCGTTTTGCATCCACATTCATCAAGATCTCGCAAATACCATCGTTCTCTTGCGGAAGGGAAACAGTATGAGCCCGCTTGCCAACTTGGATCCGTTTCGCATTGTGCGTGATCTTTCCACGGAGTGCATCCAGTTCGGGAGAGGGTTTGGAAGATACGTAGTATTGATCATCCACTTTGAAGACACCCATCTCGCGAGGCAGGGTATTTGCACTTCTGAACTGCAGGGTCGGTACTTCAGCTGCATACTGCCAGTTGCTCATCCAACCGATTACAGTACGACGTCCCGGTGTATCGCTCCAACTTACCGTTGCATAATGGTCTTTTCCGTAGTCAAGCCACTTGGTAGGAACATTGCCTGACGCATCTGTATCGACCTTGAACGTTTTTCCATCAAAGGATCCTGTGAAATATTGAGTAGCACTTCCACCGAAAGGACCTCCTGGATTGATGTTACAAATCAACACCCATTTCTTTTCCTGTGTACCGGTAACTGGAAGCTCGAAGAGGTCCGGACATTCCCAAACACCATCTTGTGCACCCAAACCTTTACCAAAGCTGCTCTGTAAAGTCCAACTCTTCAAATCGGGAGAGGTAAAGATGAGCATCTCATGATCAAGCGCGTGAGCCAGTATCAAAGTCCATTGTTTAGTCTCCTCATTCCAGAACATATTCGGGTCACGCGCTTCGCTTTCGAGTGTCAGCACGGGGTTACCCGGATAGGTGGTGTAGGTGTATCCACCATCATTACTGTAGGCCAGACTCTGCACCTGGCTGTTGGCAGCGGAAGTGAAGAGCGTTACGATGCTATTCTTTCCGAAACCGGCACTGTTGGCCTCGTCGATGGCTGAACTACCACTGAAGATCGTTCCTAAACCGTCAGGCAACAGGGTAGGTTCTTGAGGCTCCCAATGGATCAGGTCACGGCTGGTAGAGTGTCCCCATGTCATATTCTGCCATTTGGATCCGAACGGATTCCATTGATAGCAGAGATGCCAAACGCCATCATGATAGACCATACCGTTGGGGTCGTTCATCCATCCGTAGAGAGGCGTATGGTGATAGGCAGGACGATATTTCTCACGATTCTCTGCTGAGAAGGTATCAGAGAGTCTCATATCTTTCCAGCAGGCATCTTCTTTGGCTTCGCGGATAGTGGAACGACTTTGAGGAGTAACAACGTTCAATACAACATGCTTGCCTTGATAGGGTGTCAGATCCAAGGGAACGGTATAGTCCACTTTAGAAGTAGCGAGACGCACCACAATGGATCGTTCCAACTTGCCATCCACGACAACGTGAACTTGCGACTCTTCTCCTGCATCCTGTACAGGCAAAAGCAAGTATTTGCTTTGTCCGGTTACTCGAACAAATGTATTATTTGTGCCGAGGTGTTCTATCCGAATCCCTCTATCTGTTTGAGCACTCATCCATGATGTACTGAGAAAAGCGGATGCAAGTAGCATACATACTTTGTTTACGACTGTTTTCATGCTATTTTATTTTATGTGTTATTTATGGCTTATTACTGTTTTCTCTGCAAATATATGGAGTAAAGGGGGCTTTGATGATGAAAAAATGAGCAAATCCTACTAATTCTGTTGCAAAGAACTATTTTTGATACGAGAAGTCGTTTTTTCATAATCAAAATGACTATATTTGCTTGCGTTAAAAAAATTCTATGCCATGGACAAAACAATCATCTTCTTCCTGGTTTCGATACTATGTATCTTCTCCGCATGTCAACCCAAGAAAACCTATCGGATTGGCGTCTCCCAATGTAGTTCGGACGATTGGCGCGCAAAGTGTAATGCCGAGATCCAACGAGAGATTATGTTTCATCCTGAAGCAACCGTAGAGATTCGTTCGGCGGAAGATAACAATGAACGGCAAATTGCAGATATCCGTTATTTCATGGATCAGGGATTTGACATCATTATTGCGGCTCCCAACGAAGCAGATGCTATAACCCCAATCATTGAGGAAGCATATAATAAAGGTATCCCGATCGTTATCTTTGACCGGAATATTCATGGAGAGAGTTATACAGCCTATCAGGGAGTAGATAATATAGGTATAGGTAGGTCGGCTGCTCGCTATGCCCGAAATTTAGTGGGAGAAGGAGGTCGTGTAATTGAGTTGTACGGTCTTCCCGGTTCTACCCCGGCCATTGAACGGCATCTCGGTTTTGTGGAAGAGGCCTCTGGAGTTGGTCTGCAAATACTTGCTACATCTTATGGCAATTGGAACTATGCAGATGCTGCCGTTGCGTGTGATTCCCTGTTCCGTCAATATAAAAATGAGGTAGATTTGGTCTATGCACACAACGACCGTATGGCCATCGCTGCTTCCGAAGTAGCGAAGAGACTGGGGTTGAATATACAGATCATTGGCATTGATGCAGCTCCGGAGATCGGTTTGAAGGCAGTGGCCGATCGTGTGATTGATGCGACATTTCTCTATCCGACAGAAGGCTACCGATTGATCCGGACGGCATTGGCTATTTTAGAAAAGAGGCCGTATGACAAAAAGATAATCCTGCCCAAATCATCGGTGGTCGATTTGTCAAATGCCGACATATTGTTATTGCAGAACGAATCTTTGAAGGAGGAAACTGCTAAAATTCAGGCACTCAAGTTGCAAGTAGATGATTATTTGGATCGGCATGCCACCCAAACCTATTATTTCTATTTGATCGTTATTATTTTGGTGTTGCTTTCCGGCGTACTGTTCCTGCTGTTACAAGCCTTCTGGCAAAGGAAACGGTATCAGAACGAGTTATTGGCCCACAATCTGCAGTTAGAGCAACAACGGGATGCCCAACGGGTATTGAACGAACAATTAAAACAGGCCACGCACTCAAAACTGACCTTCTTCACGAATGTATCGCACGATTTACGTACACCGCTCACGTTGATCTCTGAACCGATAGAACAGCTGGAGAGAGCCACGAACCTGACTGATCACCAGCAGCTATTGGTACGTATTGCCCATAAAAACATTCACATACTAAAGCGTTTACTGAATCAGATCCTGGATTTTCGCAAATATGAGAATGGCAAATTGGATCTCCATTTACAAGAAGTCCGTTTGGTTCCGCTTCTCCGAGAATGGATAGAGGCCTTTCAAAGCATTGCTCGCAAACAAAATATTCGCTTATCCATTGACCTGCATATCGATGAAGACTTCTCTTTTGCGATTGATCCGGAAAAAATGGAACGCATCTTTTTCAATCTCTTGTCAAACGCTTTCAAATATACGCCCAACAATGGCAAGATCCAGTTAAGTTGTCAAGCGGATGCCCAGCAACTTACATTTTCGGTAGAAGACAATGGAGCCGGAATCAGCAAGGAGGATCTGACACACATCTTCGACCGTTTCTATCAGGTTGATAAGATCCATCCGCAAGGGTCGGGCATCGGGCTTTCCTTGGTGAAAGCCTTTGTGGAACTGCATGATGGTTCCATCCGAGCCGAAAGCGAGTTGGGTTCCTTCTGCCGTTTTACGGTTACGCTGCCCATACGCCATTTGGAAGAAGGGAATACGATCCAGTCCGAGGTTCCGGTACTTTCTGCCAGTGAAGTAGATACCGAATTGGGATCGGTAGAACAGAAACCCGCTGCCATACGTCCAGACGATCCGTTATTATTAGTGATAGATGACAATGACGATATCCGTTGTTTGATTTCTGTATTGATGAAAGACGAATATAACGTGATCGGGGCTCGCGACGGCAAGGAGGGATTACATTTGGCAACCAAATATGTACCCGATCTCATTATTTGCGATGTCATGATGCCAGTTATGGATGGCTTGGAGTGTTGCCGTCGCCTCAAGGAGGAGCTTTCCACTTCCCACATTCCAGTCTTGATGTTGACAGCCTGTTCGTTGGATGAACAACGGGCACAAGGGTATGAAAGTGGAGCGGATGGCTATCTATCGAAGCCTTTCAACAGTCAGGTGCTGAAGATACGTTGCCATAATCTGGTGGAAAACCGGAAACGTATCAAGGCTCTATGGAAGGAAACGAAGAGCGGTCTGCCGGAACAGAAGGAGCAGGAAATACCTAAACCGACCCTATCCGGCGACGTAGAGAACCAATTCTATGCACGTTTCCTGGAAGTGGTCAAGGCAGAGATGGGCAATGCCGAATTGAGTGTGGATCAATTAGCCGCCTCCATGGGACTCGGACGCTCCCAGTTCTACCGAAAAATCAAAGCGCTCACCAACTGCTCACCGGTGGAATTGCTCCGTAACCTACGTCTGAAGCGGGCACGCGAACTGCTGCTGACCACCGACAAGTCCGTCAGTGAGATTGCCTACGAAGTGGGATTCTCGGCTCCAGCCTATTTCACCCGCTGCTATCGGGAGGCCTATCACGAGACGCCAACCGACCTTCGGGAAAAAACAGGAGCTGTTTGATGAGTAAAAATAAAGCAATATCTATAAAGAATCGTGCATTGATTGTTTTTTAATAGCCTAAGCAACAAGTATTCAATGGTGTTAAGAAAGATCAGCATACCTTTGCGGCATGTGGTATAACCCGAATCACCCGATATGTTCCAGGGATGGCCTTGGGGTGCATCCGAGTTGAACTGGAGCATTATCCGTTATGCGGATCTGTTGCTCTACAAAGCAGAAGCGTTGATTGAAATAGGCGGTGATGGTCTTGAAGAGGCTCGTCAACTGATCAATCAGGTACGTCAGCGTGCCATGAACAGTGCGACGGTAAAGGACTTCAACGATCCGACCAAAGATGCCGCCAACTATAAGATCGGTCTTTATCCCGCTGCTGGCTGGACGCAGGACTATGCACGCCGCGCGTTGCGTACGGAGATGCGTTTGGAGAAGGCATTGGAAGGAGAACAATACACCCAAAATCCGGGCTATCCGGCATTTTGATGTTTTAGGATTAATAGATGGTTTAGGTTTGAGATTACAGTTTTTCAATGGGGAGAGGCTTGCCGAGAGGCAGGCCTCTTCTCTTTTATAGCATCCCCATCGATCTACAAAACGACCCGTTATCGTACCGGGAACTCCGTCAGACGCAAAGTCGTGCATCCGTAGGGGATCAGCTGGATCGTTTCCTCTTCACCCAATTCATCATCCATTTGTGCATAATAACCGATCGGACCTGTCGATCCCCGATACAGGGTCCAGTTCTTCAGCCGATAGGCTTTGGCGGTCAATTGGATCGGTGCATTCTCCACATTCCAGGGATACTTGCCTGTCCAGTCACGCTTCTCCACCGTAATGGTCTGATCAATCTTGGCCGACGACAAACTTGCTGAACGGAACGCATAGTTCCAAGGTGTATCCGAAGTCACCTCGTAATACCACGGACCGTAAGCGGTTGTCCATTCGGGTTCAAAGTTGTGCTTCGTCCACTGTTCGTTCATCTTCAAAGCATACAGCAACGGACCTCGTTCGATCACACGGCCACCGCCATACCAGCTGCTGGAGGTCAACGGCATCGGCAATTCGACCGTCATCACATCACCCGTTTTCCATTTCCGGTTGATACGAGCCACAGCACCTGCACCCATTTCAACCGGCACCACTTGGTCATTCACTTTGACCACCGGTTGCTGACACCAGCCTGGAATACGGATGTGGAAGGGGAAAAAGAGCTCCTTCACCTTTTTGTCAACAAACGAAATATGGAAACGGATGGTCTCCTCAAACGGATAACCAGTCTCCTCCCGTACGTTGACACGTGTACCACCTGCCACACAAGCCTCTACACGCGAAGGTGCATAGACCAAGGCTGCCAATCCCTCATCAGCCGTAGCATACCACAAGTTCTGCACCAATTTGGGCCAACCCTGATGCAGGTTCGATGTACAACAGGGGTAGCCTGTCAATTCGCCAAACAGGATATCCGTATCTCGATGGGGCGTACTGAAACTACGCCATTCGCGCGTGATACGGACTTGATTGGTCTGCTGATAATACTGACGGGCCGAATAGTCATCCGTCACTTGGGTCGGCAACGCATTGTAGGCTACACGCTCCAGGTAATCAGCCCATTTGACATCACCCGTCACCTGCAGGATGGTCTCCAACGAATACATCATCTCGACAGCCGTACAGAGTTCCGAACCCGCTGTCGGATCGCCATAGCGTAGCAATTCATCACCACCCCATAGGCCCGTCGGCAATCCAATCGTCTGCCGGATGGTCGCTACAGCCCGATCCATGGCAGCCAACTGTTTCGGTTCCTTACTCTGTTGATAATAGACCACCGGCTCCTTGAATCCCTGTCCCAAATTGACACAGTGCATACTCAACTGGCGCATCAGTTCATCCCCATGCAGGAAGACCTCCGTCCAGTTGAAAGACTGTTGATGGATCAGTTCACCCAAATCCAACAGGAATTGATCACCCGTGATGTTGTACAGCCAATAGACTACCATCAGGTTGTCGCCACCACGTTGCTCACCCCAGAAGGTCCAGTGTCCTAAGGGTGTTTTCGGCAACTCTGCCAACTGATAACGGAAATAGTTTGTCAAGAACTGGATCACCCGCTCATCGCCTGTGGCCGAATAGTACTGCTGCATAATCTTCAGCATCACCATCTTCGGCCACCAGTCGTGCGAATTATCCCGTTGCAGACCCGGTTCATAGGGTCGGTCTGTATCAGGGCCAAAATATCCATTCGGCTTTTGGGAAGCCAATGCCCACTCAATCCAAGGCTGTACCTTTTCTTTCAAGGCCTGGTCGTTGAGCAGGTAGGCGAGGGGCAGCAGGCCATCGATCCAATAGGGGCCCCGTTCCCAAACATCACCATCTCCACCCAACCAGCCGTTGCGCGGACCCATTACATGCTCATAGACCTGATCCAGATGGCCGGTCATACCCGCACGCATCCGGTTCAGCTGATCCTGCATCCAACCCTCCGCATGAATCGCACCAATGGGCAATTCGATATACGCTTTCGGTAACAACGGATAACGGTTGTTGCGATACGTCCCCTCATCGGCTGCCTGAGCCGTGAAGGCCGTGGCTGCCGTCAAAGCACAAGCAGCCACTATCTTCGTTAGTTGATTTCTCATAACGCCCAGTTTTCGTTGTCTGATTACTCCTTATAGTCAATCCAAATCTGCATACGACCCGCTTCGCGGTTGTCCCACGCATAATAAGGAATCAGACGGAACGTCTGGCCATCCGTCGTAGCATCGATGGTCTCTACACCCTCCAACAGGTTGGTATCAAAAGCTGTCTTAAACGTAGTGTTAGCCGACAATTTCGATGCATCATATTGAGCCTTCGGATTATCCACCTCTTCCATACAGTAAACCAACGGTCCACGCTGGATGGCACGTTTGCCCTCGTCTGCTTTCACACGCGGGTCAGCAGCCACCACCTCTACCGGCATCTCCATGGTCAGACCAATCTTATCCCCATCGTTCCACGTGCGATTCAATACGGCATAGCCCTTCTCAACCGGAGCCTGCGTCTTTTCGCCATTGACCGTCAAAGTGTATTGCTTACACCAGCCCGGAATACGCAAGCGCATCTCCTTCTGCAACGGGGTAGAGGTGCTGACAGTCAGTTTTACATCGCCATTCCACGGATAATTTGTCTCCTGTTTCAAGGTTACATCGGCCTGACCTAACTTCACGTGGGTTGTACTGCCGATATACAGGTTCACCCATACGGCCTGCTTCGAGGTTCCATAGAGATAATTTCCTAAAGAGGGCAGGAAACGGGAGATCTGACTCGGACAGCAGGCACATCCATACCAGGCCTGACGATGATGATTACCCTTCGACTCCAACGGGTTCACATAGAAGAAACGGTCGCCAGCCAACGAGATGCCGGCCAACGCACCATTATACATCGAACGTTCCAATACATCAATATATTTGGAATCTCCCGTGAACTGGTTCATTCGCTGGTTCCAGTACACCATGCCGACCGATGCACAGGTCTCACAATAGGCCTCCAGATTGGGCAGATCGTAATCGACCGTGAAGCCTTCGTTGTGTTTGGACGATCCGATACCACCGGTTATATACATATTCCGCAACACGACATCATCCCACAAACGGTTCATCGCAGCAATGTAACCGCTGTCCTGCTTCAAGGCTGCCACATCGGCCATACCGCAATAGAGATACATACAACGGACTGCATGTCCGGCGATACTGCTCATCTCGCGTACGGGCATCTCGTCTTGATAATACATCGGATTCCACGTACCCTCATCGCCCATCGATCCGTATCCATGACCACGCTCCTCCAACAGCCAGTTGGCGAAGTCCAAATATTTGGTTTCCCCCGTCACCTGATACAGCTTGACCAAGGCCAACTCGATCTCTTCATGACCCGGTACCCAGTGACGTTTGTCCGGACCAAACACACTCATCATGTGGTCCGCCATACGGATGGCCACATCCAGCAGTTTCCGTTTGCCCGTAGCCTGATAGTAAGCGACAGCAGCTTCCGTCATGTGACCGGCACAATACATCTCATGCTTGTCCATATTCGTCCAACGCTTGTTCATATCCGTCAAGGTGTAGAACGTATTGATATAACCATCCGGCTGCTGGGCTGCCGCAAACTTATCTATCCATTCATCCGCCTTTTTCTCCAATTCGGGATCCGGATGGTTGATCAAACTATAGGCCATACCTTCCAGGGCTTTATACACATCGGAGTCATCGAAGAAGATACCCGAGTGTTCCCCTTCGCCCTTAGCGGCATTCTCGAAGTTCCGGATACGACCTGTCTGGTTCTCGATCTGATCGATACACACCGGCAGCGTAGCGGTAATATGCTTTTCCAAACGAGGAGACCAGAATGCATCCTCAATCTTCACATGAGAGAAATCGACTGCATCGATCATTTTCAACGGAGCCTTCTCCTCCGCCTTTTCAGGTGATGCACAACTGCCCAATAGGCAGCAAGCAACTGAGAGTAATACTAATTGTTTCATTATATCAGATTTATATTCGTTTTACTTCCACAAAAATAGATATTCATTTGATAAGGGCAAAAAAACATTTTCCATTTGTAGGTAATGAAAATATGACCTTACTTTGTAAAGTGATCCGTAAATCCGTTCAGAGATGCCAACTATATTTATACTTTTTGGTTTTCGTTTTCTGTTTGATGCGAATAACCATGAACCTATTCATGTGCATGTTGTTAAAGGTGATGTGAAAGCTAGATAGCAGAGCATTGGAATCTATTTTTCAACAAAATAAAGTAGTGTAAGAAATGGAAACAATTATTGTGAAGAAGATTTGGCTGACAGAAACAGCTATTTGGATACAAACAGAAGATGGGAAAGTGGCACATGAAAACTTCAATGATTATCAAAGATTGAAATATGCCACTCCCGAACAACGAGCAAATTATTCTTCCGACAAGTTTGGTATTCATTGGGAAGAGTTGGATGAGGATTTGTGCTTTGAAGGATTCTTTCAAAAGAAATCTGCCAATACGCTTTATAGCTTATTTACTTCTCATCCTGAATTGAATGCCTCTGCTATTGCTCGTCGTTTAGGCATATCCCAAAGTCTTTTTGCCCAATATGTCAGTGGGAGCAAGAAGCCTTCCACCATTCGTTACAGGGAAATCATCGAAACCATTCGCTCCATAGGACGCGAATTGGCCAGTCTTCCTGTCGAATCGAAAGAAGCAGCTCCTGTTGTTGACTGATTCTTTTACAATGAGGAAAGTACACCCTCATATTTATTAATGAAATCTATTTGGATTTTCATACGTACTGAAAAGTATTGTTGAAGCCCTGTAATATTGAATAGACATTAATCAGGAAAAAAAGAAGAACGTTATACATTTCAAGAACAAACATTACATTTGTAACAATATGAAACGGAATCAGATACTGATACGCAAATCGGGCCAAGCGGTCCTAATGCTTTTTATCATCCTTGTACAATCAATGCATTCCCTACATGCGCAACAAGTGTACGAAGTGGATGGTACACCTGGGTATAATTGTTGGCCCATGATTCAACCCGTGGGCGATCGGATCGTGTGCATCTATACGATCGGCAAGGCGCATAATCCGTGGGAAAAGGGACGAACTGCATACGCCAAGTATTCAGACGATGAGGCACGTAGTTGGTCAGAAAAGAAACTCATTGACTATCATGCCGACTATGGGACCTCCTCCATTGGTAAAGGAACAGATACCCATGGGAACGCCCTATTTTGGATCCGTCGATTAGACACAACATTCCGGATGGCTCTCTATCGGACCACGGATGGCGAGCATTTCCAGCTATTGTCCACTCCCAATCTCAACCCCAAACCGATGCAGATCACGGATATCTTCCTTACCCCGGACGGAATGGCCTGCCTTTGGTTTTCGGACGACTATAGCCGCGAACATGCCAACAAGAGCTGGGGCATTCTCACCAGCAAGGATGATGGACAGACCTGGGAACAACAAGTCATAGAATCCGGACTACGCATAGACGAATGGCCCACAGAACCATCAGTGGTAGTGTATGGTGACGGTCGATTGCTCGCCATCGCCAGGAGTGAAGGTGGCACGGGAAACCAATTTCAGCTGACATCAACCGACTGGGGTAAAACCTGGACAAAGTATCGTACCAATATCAGCGATGTACTGGAATCGACCCCTACCTTGATTCTCGACAAAACAAATAACAGGATTTACAATTACTATTACCAGCGTGGTCCCGGATTGCTAAAACGAAGGATAGCCGATGCACAAACCATTTTCTCAGCTCCACAAGACTGGCCTGAAGCGCAAGTGATTGCCCAAGGAGGCACACAACGCCCGTTCGATTCTGGCAATGCCAATGCAGTAGCGCACAAGAACAAACATTTTATCACCTACTATTCCGGTGATTCCGTCAACTGCAAAGTAGTGGTGGCCGTACAGTCCCTTGAATCGAAGTGATCATACGTGGCCTACGTACAATATCAGCCCGATAACGTGCGAAAGTGTTGTTTTTTTTACAACTTTCGCACGTTATCGCCGTTTTTTGCACAATTATTGTGGAGAATAGCCATAGAACAGTTTCAATGAACCTGCTGTTCGATCAAACGGACAGGACCGATCAGACCGGCTGGCTGTAAAGGGGAATCTGCCCGATGGTAATACCAAATCAGGAAGGCTTTCCGCTCTTTCGAGGGACGAGGTCGTTTTTCTATAAACCAGTCCGGAAAGGCTTTCATGGCACGCCCCATCGATCGTCCACGATCCTGTCCCCATTCAAAATCGGCCGGATACTGCTCATCCCCAATCAACCGATTGACCCAATTCGTGGTAACAGCAATCTCTAACTGATTGCTTCCTGACTTCAACGGGCGTGTGATATCCGTACAATAGGGAGGATACCAAAGCGTGTCCACTGCCTGACCATTAACACGAACGGTGGCAAGATCATGCATTTCGCCTAAATCCAACAAGATCCGTTTTCCCGCCTGTAGCAACGTATCCGGTAGGGAAACCTCTTTCCGATAGATGGCAGTACCCGCAAAATAGCGAAGGGCTGGATCCGTTTGCTGACTGAAATCCATCAGTGCAGCCACATCTCGCTCGAAAGCTGAATCCAATTTCGGTTCAAAACGCACCTGCCAGGCACCTGCTATTCGGGTTGAACGCTCCTGTTCCACCACAATAGCCGGCTGTACACAATCGGCATAACCAGCAGCTTCGCTCGTGGGAAAAACCACGAATACAGCATGATCCGGCTGCAACGGACAGTTGACATAGGTGGTATCTCCCTCCGTATGCCATTCGGCCACATCCCGAATCACCCCTTGATCAGCATCCCACAACTGAGGCGTACGGCCTTTCACCGGCAAGGCCCAAGGTGTGGTCAGCTCCTGATCGGTCGGATTGATCACGAAAAAGAGCTCTGCATCCGGTCGAGTCCGATGCAATACAAATCGGTTCTTCGACACGAAATCACTCTCCTGCAGCAACATCTGGCATCGCGTCAGGTAGGTAAAGAAGGCTTTCCCCGGTTTGATCCAGGTCTGATGACGTCCAAAATGGGTTCCCCACCAGCCCATCCCCATACCGGGTTGATAGGCATCATCAAAGGGCTGATGCACCCAATGATGCAGGAAAAGGCGATTGGCTCCGGCATGAAAACTACCATCTGCACTATGTTTCAGGAAGGCAGGATCTTCGGTATATTGACTGATCTCAGGCCGACCGGTAAAGGCCTCGGCACCCACAATCCGCTTCCCTGCACGACAGGCAGCTGTAACCACCTTGTCTGAAATGGCTCCATCACCACCCGTCCAGAACTCACCCATCGGCAGATCAGCTATGGCCGTACATTCAGCCGTATCAAAGGGACCCTCATAGGGTTCCCAATAGAGTTGAAGACCCGCTTGATGAATCATGTCACGGGCCATCTTCCAACCGTTGTCAATATAGAGACGATTGATCACGGCACGATAATCCGCATCGAACTGTTTCACACCCGGATCATCCGGATGGAATTGCTGCAGGGCCCAATAGGGGAGCGGATCATACCCTTTCTGCTGCTGGAACGCTTCCCGAAATCCTGGAGTCCAGTTCTGGGATCCAGCTTCATAACTGTCAATCAAGATATGCGTAAAGGATCGACCGATATAGGCATGTAATTGTTCCACCAACGGATCCAGTACCTGTTGCCAATGGTAACGGCTCTGTTGTTCCGACATCTTATCCGCCTCCAGCACCTTACCGATCAATTCATCGGGCAGGGGATGCGGATTGGCCATGGTTGGTGCATGTCCCAGCCGATAAATCCGCCAGGTTCCTTCCGGCACCTGCCAGTTGAAGAGACCCGTCACCGTATCAATGTGTGCACTTACATCCAAGACCTCCTCCACAGCCACTTCGGATTTCTCCGGCAGAGCCATGACCGCCACATCCCGATAAAAGGTGGCTCGCTGACGGGTCGATCCCCAGCCATCATAGATCGGCAACTCCGGTTTCTCCAGTTTCATCGCAACAGCTTGACCGCCTTGAATACGTGTCATGCTCGAGACCAATTGCTGCATGCCCCGTTCTTCGGTAATCCAAGGTCCCCCGGTCGTAGAATAACCGGGGGTATTATGCAATCCGATCTTCAGGCCCAACCGTTCCGCTTCAGCACCCGCATGACGCATGGCCTCCCAATAGGCCGGACTTCGATAGGTCTGTTCCGGCCAAGGGCTATTCTCCATCGGAGTATGAGACTCTTGTACGGCAGAGGACAAATGAAAGATGGTAGCCCCACCGATCCCAGCCTCTTTCATCGCCTCCAGATCCCGGGTGATACCCTCCTTGGAAAAAAGGCTACCCATCCAATGCCACCAGACATAGGGACGATAGTCCATCGGTGGCTGCTGGAATTGCCGAGCCAACGTCTCAATCGTCACCGGCTCAGCTTCCGATGCGACCGGTTTCTCGGAACAGGCTGTCCAAACCAGTCCGATAATCCAACCCCAATAGATGATCCAATACCTACCCATGCTCCTTTATATGATTATCCCTACAATTGCATTGCCTCCTTACTTTTACTTGATTGAAGGCTCTATGTGACACGTATGCAGCTTAGTCTCCTTGTCGTAGTTGATACCTACGAGGAGGATGTCGCCCGTGTATTCGGCTATCTTCGATGGATAGTTCT
>JAFBIU010000070.1 GCA_021531775.1 Parabacteroides distasonis
GCCCTGACTTTCGTCATCCCTTGCGAACGGCGGCCGATTTCAACGAGCATATCGATGATTTCTCCATTGCTTCGATCGCTCTCTCTCTGAAAGCGATTGCCCTGCAACCCTCGCTCTACGATCAGTTTGCCGCATCCGATCGCTTGCTGTTCGCCGCTTCCAATTATATGGACTTAGGCAAATCTGCACTACTACCTGCCCTCTGCTCATTGACTTCCGATGCAGAACTGGCCGTACTCCTCTCCATCTTCTTGTTGGCTCATACAAAGAATAGTCTTGGCATGATTTCTTTCCGCCTGTTCTTGTTACAAGAACCGGAGAAACCAAAAGAGGAGGTGTGGCGAACGGATGTGACGGATGGGGATAGAAAACAAGCAATTGCAGATGAGTATAGAGTTTTGTATAGTCCGGATGGATTGAGATTGATTGAGGCTTATCGATATCTAAATACCTATAATATTAAAGATGGGACGAAGGTGATTTGTGATGAGGCTTTCTCAGATTGTGAATCCTTGACATTGATTCATCTGCCCGAGTCCGTGACCTCAATTGGTGCTCATGCTTTCCATAGCTGTGAATCCTTGACATCGATTCATCTGCCCGAGTCCGTGACCTCAATTGGTGCTCATGCTTTCTATGGTTGTACATCCTTGACATCGATTCAGCTGCCAGAGTCCGTCAAGTCGATTGGAGATTATGCTTTCTTGGGTTGTGAATCCTTGACTTCGATTCAGCTGCCAGAGTCCGTCAAGTCGATTGGGGACAATCCTTTTTCAAGGTGCAAACTACTCTCCATAACCTGTGATAGTCCCTATTTTCGGGTGGTTGATGGTTTTCTGATTTCTAAAGAGGGCATACTGATTGCTAATCTCTCAGACAAGACGCATATTACAATTCCCGATTCCGTCAATTCGATTGGGGATAGGGCTTTCTTGGGTTGTAAATCCTTGACTTCGATTCAGCTGCCCGAATCCGTCACCTCGATTGGAAATTCGGCTTTCTCAGATTGTAAATCCTTGACCTCGATTCATCTGCCCGAGTCCGTCACCTCGATTGGAGATTGGGCTTTCTGGGGTTGTGAATCCTTGACCTCGATTCATCTGCCTGAGTCCGTCAATTCGATTGGAAATGAGGCTTTCTCGTTTTGTAAATCCTTGACCTCGATTCATCTGCCTGGGTCCGTCAATTCGATTGGGGATAGGGCTTTCTATAGCTGTGAATCCTTGACATCGATTCAGCTGCCCGAGTCCGTGACCTCAATTGGTGCTTATTATTTCCATGGCTGTAAATCCCTGAAATCGATTCATCTGCCTGGGTCCGTCAATTCGATTGGGGATAGGGCCTTCTTGGGTTGTACATCCTTGACATCGATTCAGCTACCCAAATCCGTCAATTCGATTGGAAATGAGGCTTTCTGGGGTTGTACATCCTTGACATCGATTCAGCTACCCAAATCCGTCAAGTCGATTGGGAACAATCCTTTTTCAAGGTGTAAACCACTCTCCATAATCTGTGATAGTCCCTATTTTCGGGTGGTTGATGGTTTTCTGATTTCTAAAGAGGGCAAACTGATTGCTAATCTTTCAGACAAGACGCATATTACAATTCCCGAGTCCGTCAAGTCGATTGGAAAGTCGGCTTTCTCGGATTGTGAATCCTTGACCTCAATTCAGCTGCCCGAATCCGTCAATTCGATTGGAAATGAGGCTTTCTATTGGTGTAAATCCCTGAAATCGATTCATCTGCCCGAGTCCCTCACCTCGATTGGAAATAAGGCTTTCTGGGGTTGTACATCCTTGACCTCGATTCAGCTGCCAGAGTCCCTCACCTCAATTGGAGATTGGGCTTTCTATCGGTGTGAATCCTTGACATCGATTTATATACCTAAAGGCACCATGGAAAAATTCAAAGGATTACTTAAAGATTCAGATTTAATCAACAAGTTAGTAGAAGAATGATACTGATAGCCTCAAAACGATGTAAGCGGGAGAACTTGCTCAAGCGATATCCTGGAGCCATAATTGCCGATGTGACCAGCCAGGCAACGGATGGATTGGTAAAACTGAGCCCTTTCTATCCACATGGCGATATACCGGTACCCTTCAGCGAGGGCTATACTGCTGCCTCTGTGGAGGGAATATGGC
>JAFBIU010000071.1 GCA_021531775.1 Parabacteroides distasonis
CTGAAATACGAATTAATAAATTGTTAGGATATGGATCAGATTACGTATTTGAACTCTTTCACCGACAAGGTTCCCAAGTCGAAATCGTGGGAACAGATCGTGAACCTCATCCAGGGCAACCTGCTCCACGGAACCACCCACCAATATCGGACCCTGCTCGCCGCGTTCGACCAAGCTTCGGCGGCTGGCAACGAAAAGCAGGCGGCTGACATCAAGGCTCAGATGAGCCGGGTGAAGTGTACCCAACTGCCTGCCATCGTCTGCCAGGCCACCCTCGAAGGGGGCAAGGACAAGAACTGCCTGCGTGGCTACACCGGCTTTCTGATGGTGGATTTCGACCATGTGCCGCCCGACCGTTTGGCAGCGACATTCAACATCGTGGCTGCCGACCCGCACACCTTCCTCGCCTACACCACCGTCTCCGGACACGGATTCCGGGTCATCGCACGGGTGGAGGAGGCGGTGACAGAAACGAACTACCGGGTGGCCTGGCTTTCGGTCAATGCCTACTACAAGCGGCTGACGGGACTCGACTACGACACACAATGCTCCAATGCCACCCGCCTCTGTGGGCTGGCCTGTGACCCTGCCGCGATCTATCAACCCGAAGCTCAATGCATCCAGTTAGATACCTCGCTCGTCAGCCAGCCGAAACGAAAACGGACCGGACGGCCCGCCAAGGCGGCCTCCTTAGGCAAACGGGTGCGACAGTTGGTGGAGGCAGACGGGGTCACCTATACCGACGGCCACCACAACGACTACGTATCGCGTTGCGTCTATCTCATGAACCGTTATGGGATCCAACTCAACGACTGCCTGGATTGGACACTCCATGAGTTTGCCGACTATGCTGCCCGACATTCCGGAACGGTGGAGGGCATCGTACAAAGCGTCTATGAAAGACACGCTAACGAACATGCCACCCTCGCCACCCATACGCGCAAAGCGACAAACAAGGCGTCGGTCAGCGAGGTGGAACGCTATATGAACGAGCATTGTCAGGTGAAGCGCAACTTATTGAGCTACAAGTTGGAGAGCGACGGGAAAATCGTGGATGACCACTTCGTCAATTCGCTCTGGCGACGGATGCAGTTGGAGGGCATCAACGCGGATCTCCAGACCATCAACAGCATCTTGGGTTCCGACTATGTCCAGGACTATCACCCCTTCCGGCAGTGGATTGAGTCGCTCCCACCCTGGGACGGAACGACCGACTACATCCGGCAGTTCTTCTCGATGGTGCACTGCACAGGCACGACCGACGAGGTGTTCCATTTCTACACGCGTTGCTGGTTCTTGGCCATGGTGGCATCGGTGATAGACGACAGTCAGGTGAACCATGAGATTCTTACCTTCATCGGTCGTCAGGGCACCTACAAGTCCTCCTTCATGCTGCACATCCTGCCACCCCATCTGCGTGGCTATTTCACCACGAAAAACAACAGCTACCAGCTGACGAAGGATGACCACCTGATGCTCGCCCAGAACATCATCATCTCCTTGGAGGAGATCGACTCCATGACGACCAAGGAGATCAACCAGCTCAAGGCCTTCACGACGATGCCCCATATCAACGAGCGGCCTCCCTATGCACGGCATACGGTGCTCATGCCACGGGTGGCTTCGCTGACGGCAACGGGCAACAACGTCACCTTCCTGACCGACCAGACCGGCAACCGCCGCTGGCTACCCTTTCAGGTCGAACGGATCGACAATCCTTGGCAGGCCGACATTCCCTATGAGGGGATGTATGCCCAGGCTCTCACGCTCATCCGAAACGGTGAACGGTTCTGGCTCAGCGACGACGACATTCGTCGGCTCAACGACCACAACCGTACCTTTTTGGCTCCCGATCCGGCCCAGGAGATGATCGTCACCTTCTTCCGGAAACCCCGGACGGAGGCGGAGACCAAGTATATGACAGCCACGAAGATAGCGGCCAAGTTTGCCATGTACATCAAGCTGAATCCGACGAAGATAGGTGCAGCCCTGACCGAGTTAGGCTATGAGCAGATGCGAACCAAAAAAGGCCGTTTCTGGAAGGTGGCAGAGCGTCCGGTCTGCGACATCGACAGCCATTTACCCGATGAGGATCCGAACGAGGAGAAGGAGGCAGATCTGC
>JAFBIU010000072.1 GCA_021531775.1 Parabacteroides distasonis
TGGCAAAAGTAACCAACCCCTACACAGGGGATCCCTCTGAAGCCCAGAAGGAGCAACAGATGAAGTTCAAAGACCGGCAAGCCGTAGCGACGGCCTGGCTCAACGCCAACCGGCCCAATGCGGAAAACGGTCCCAAGGGCACACCGCTCTACCAGCAGGCACAGAAGCTGAAACGCACCTTCCGGCTGTCCCACGTCACCCAGGTGATCTACAAGTACATGGACGCAGACAACGTGGTGCAGCTGCCCGGATCGGCCGACAGTGGCAGCGGTTCCGATATCGGCACTGGAGGTAATGGAGGAAGCGGAGGCACTGGATCGGACAGCGGCAGTGAAACACCCATAACGAAGTACACCATCACCGGTGCATCAGCCAACAGCACGATGGGCAGTGTGACTCCAGCCAGCACGACGGTCGATAGCGGTACCAGTGTCACCCTGACCGCAACACCTCAGAGCGGCTACAAGTTCTCGCAGTGGGATGACGGCAACACGACCAACCCGCGTACGGTCGTAGCAACCGCCGACAAGACCTACACCGCCACCTTTGTAGCTGACGAGACCTCCGGAGGCGATGAAGGCAACGGAGAAGAGACACCGCCCTTCTCCTAAACAGCCAGACTCAGGGCAGGTTTCAAACACCTGCCTAACCAATGAGCGATCTTTGATCCGATTGATTTAAACGTATTTAGCAGTTCAATAGGCCGATTGATAGGGCTGATTGACCCCAAAGAGACGAACTAACAGATTTACTAACCCTGCAAACGTGAGGTAGGAGAGCGTCTGCCGTGGAGCGGCAACATCGTCCGGACGGCCACCAGCATGGCAGACATGAACCTACCCACGTCACTGCAACAAAATGAGACGACTATGACGAGTGAAAGCAAATCCAAATGGTCGGTGGTGATCAACATTCTCCTGACGACCCTCACGGCTCTCCTGTCCGCCCTCGGCTTCTCGGTAGGGTAGCCACCGGAGCGACAGCCCACCCATCGGGTGGGCTACCTTTCTCGAGCAACAACCCCACCGGGAAGAATTGCACATCTCGAGCGACAGCTACCCCCATCGGGTAGAGCCCCACTGATTTGAACCGTTCTCGGAAGCCACGGATTCCCTTCACGGATCTTTCCGACAATTTCGCCAAGGGATTCTCGCACAGGATTTTTCCCAGATGGAGTACGTGGATTTTCCCCAAAGCAAGAGCCACTTGGAGCAGCAGCCGAAGCACCCTCCAAGTGGCCCTTTTATGTAAATAATCATCCAACCTTCTCCTACAAGAATCCGCACCCTGTCAGAATGTCAAAATGTCAAAGTGTCAAAATGAAAAGGGGGAGGTGATCACAACTGTGCAATCTCATCTGCCGTTAGGCCGGTAACATCCATGATCAGATCCATTGAGCACCCTTTGTTCTTCATATTACGAGCCGTTTGCATAACTCCTTTCAAAATGCCTTTCTGCTCACCTTTCTTTTCACCCTTTTCCATACCTTCCTGAAAAGACTCCTCTTGAGCACTCTTCATACAATTATAGTTATCGAGATAATGCCGCAGACTACGCTCGTAGATCTTATGCTCTTCGTGTGTCAGCGAGAGACGTTTCATCACCCGCTCCAGCTTACGGAAGGCCGCATTTGTTGCCTGATAAGGCATCTTTTCCATATTCTTCAAAATATAAAACGAGTGATCACAACTTTGCAATCTCATCTACCGTTAGGCCGGTAACATCCATGATCAGATCCATTGAGCACCCTTTGTTCTTCATATTACGAGCCGTTTGCATAACTCCTTTCAAAACACCTTTCTGCTCTCCTTCCTGAAAAGACTCCTCTTGAGCACTCTTCAGACAGTTGTAGTTATCGAGATAATGCCGCAGACTACGCTCGTAGATCTTGTGCTCCTCATGCGTCAGAGAGAGACGTTTCATCACCCGATCCAGCTTTTGGAAAGCTGCATTTGTTGCCTGATAAGGCATCTTTTCCATCGTTTCCATATTCTTCAAAATATAAATCCAACGTTCAAAAT
>JAFBIU010000073.1 GCA_021531775.1 Parabacteroides distasonis
CTACGTCCGTAAACGGATTCATGTATGTTGCCATAGTTCTTTTGGTTTAAAAATGAATGTCATGCAAACATAGTGATTATTTTGGTTTCGTCCAAGGTCTTCGTAAATATTTTCAGGGTTTCTGCATCAAAATCGTTGAGTTTTTGATACGGTTGCCTTGGCTTTTAAAGTCGCCAATAGATAGACTTGGAATTATTCTGACAATCCGTTACCTGTTTGGGGCTATTCGAATATGTCTTTTTTATCTGTAATCATTAGTGTCCCGTTAAAAATGGGACGAAGTTATATTTACTCAAATAGTCCCTAAAAGAGGGGATAATCGAGTTCTTTGACATCGTTGAAATTTGTCTTTTCGAAGAGATCTCTCAGTGGAGTCTTATCCGTTAGTGAGATGCTCAAAATCTGCAGGACCTCATAGGTTGACCGCTTTAGTTGCATGTCGTGTTGGACGATGGCGACAAGGCAGTAAGTTATGATTGCAGAGCAAATTTGTATTCTGACAGCGTTTTCTGTAGTGCCCCAGAATTTCTTAATTTTGAGATGCTGCTTGAGCCACTTGAAGAACAACTCAATCTGCCATCGGTTCTTGTAGAGATTGGCAATTTCGAGAGCGGTAAGATGGAATGCATTCGTCAAAAATGCGAAGTCTCTATCTTGCTCGTCATCGTGAAATCTCACAAGTCGAAGCTTCTCAGGATACTTCTTCTGTGTGTTCACATCCGTGAGTTTGATGACGGAATCAGAAAGCACATTCTTAGGCAATCTACGTTTCCATTTCGTACACTTGTACTGCAAGTTCTTCTTCACCCGAACCACGAAGTATGATTCATTCAGACAAATCTTGTAGAGTTCCTTGAATGCATTGTAGCCTCGGTCAAATACATAGTATGAGCCTGATTCATAGGGAATCTCCTTCATTGCCTTTGAATCGTGTACCGATGCAGTCGTAATATGGAAGAAAGCTGGGACCTGAGACTCCAGATCGTAAAGGACATGCGCCTTAACGCCTCCTTTCTTCTTGCGGAACTTTGCCCACCAAAACACGGACAAGCAAAGCGGAATCGTTGTTGAATCAAATGCATAAACATTCCCCTTCAGTTTGAAGATGCCGGTTGCTCGTTTCTTGCGAGCCTGTTCCATCATGAAGAAGGCAAAGTCTTCAAAGATCCGGTAGTCACGATTTTGATTCGCTGTGGCAAATGTCGTCTTTGCTATAGGATTACGCCCCATGCCAAGGTGGTAGCATTTGGATTGGTGAGCCTCCAATGCAACGACAACATCACGCAAACTCTCACGATTACAAAGTTGTCCGAACATGAGTGCCATGAGCTGATTCCAACAAGTGAATGACTTGACATACCTGTTCCCATCATACTTGTCAACCAAGTGACGGAACTTGTTGTTATCGAGAAATTCAACCAATTGTGCGAATACATATTTGTCTTTGTTCATAGAGCAGTCCCTTTATGGGCTGCAAAATTACAAATTCAAATCGTCGCACATGAAAGATTACTTCTAATAGACTATATTTCAATAGTTTCAAAGACCGAATAGTCCACTTTTACGGGACAGTAGTGATCTGTAATATCTGTAAGGACTGAAATAAACTTATTAGTTGATGATGTGCATCTTCTCCATCCGGAGACTTCTCACTTTATTTTATCGGTTTTATTAATCACTAAATTGATTTGTTGAAATGAAAAAATTATTCTTTTTTTATTACAATTCTCGCTTTCACAGCTTGTTCTGATGGTGTAAGTGAAGAATCATTGATTTTGAATGATGAAACCTGTGCTCATCTGATTTCTATTGACTCAGTTTTAAAACTTGCTGCGTCTTTTTCGTCTGACGATATTTCTACGTTATGAACTATAATAGAAAAACTGCATCAAATTAAGCATAATTAGCATAATATGCAGTTATCACACAAA
>JAFBIU010000074.1 GCA_021531775.1 Parabacteroides distasonis
TCCGATTGACATATTACGTGTGGATGTTGTGTTTGTTGTTCACCTCCTGCCGTTCCGACAAGGATTATCCCGAAGCCATGCAAAAGGCCATAGCCTGCATGGAGAGTGATCCGGACAGTGCCAAGATCTATCTGGCCTCTTTGGACTCCGTCATTGCAGACGAACCCGAAGAGACACGGATGTATCATGCACTGTTGACGACACAGGCCAACGATAAGCTATACATCACCCATACATCCGATTCGGTCATGCAGCAAGTGGTACGTTTCTATGACACCTATGGAGATGCCGATAAACGGATGCTTTCCTATCTCTATCTTGGTAGTGTCTATCGCGATCTGCAAGATGCCCCTCGTGCGTTACATGCCTATCAGCTGGCAGCGGAAGCAGGTCAAGGAAGTACCCACTATCAAGTATTGGCACGCATCCATTATCAGATCGGACTGCTGTTTGCCTATCAGGATCTGCCGGATGAATTTAGGTCTGCTACCCGTCAGGCCGCCCTCTTTTATCAGAAAGCTCATGATGTACAAGGACATGCTTATGCTTTACGTAATATAGCCCGATCCTACGACATGTTGCATCAGACCGATAGTGCGGCTTATTATTATCAACAAGCTATAGATGTTTTGAAAGAGCCAACTTTATCTGTAGATTTACAGGTACTGTTAAGTGAGTACTCCGCCTTCCTTATCAAATGTGGATCCTATCATCATGCTGAACGATTGATCGGTCAATTGTCCCGAGAATACAGAGATCACGATGCAATCGTGCTCCAAAGTATCGCCCAACTTCATGAGAAACAAGGACAGACAGATTCCGCTCGTTTTTACTATCAACAGGCATTGGAGTCGGGTCAACGAGAGCAGAGCAGTTATTTGAAGTGTGACGTCCACCGAGCCTTAGCCCGATTGGATTTTTTGAGGCGTGATTTCGAATCTGCTAATCAGCATTTGCAAACTGCTTTTTCTTTTCAAGACCAGATTGCGGAACAAAAAAGGCAAGAAGTAGTTACAAAAGCACATGCTTTGTATAACTATCAACGTACGGAAACAAAAAACATACAGCTTCAGTTGGATAAACAAAAATTCCTGAATTATATCAGTCTGCTGTTTATCGTTGTGTTGATACTATTAGCTGTCATTATCCTATATCTATTCAAGAAGCGGTCATTAAAGGCACAACTGATCTTGGTAAATAATCAAAAACGTGCAATCAGACAAAGGAGTATGGAACAATTGGAAGAGAACAGGCAAAAGATACTCGCATTGGAACAGAAGATTGAACAATCTAACCAGTACAACAATCAGCTAAAAGGTCAATTGCTGGAAATAGAAAAGAAACGGCTGGAATCCGAGAGTCATTATATCCAACTGCTTCAGGAAGAACGTGCCGTTCTCAAAAGAGAACTGGTAAGCTCAGATTTATATAAACAACTGTCGGACCCCATCAATTGGTCTCCCGATTATTTGACATTAGAACGGATTGAGGAAATCAAATGGCTCGTAGATAGTACGTATAAGCAGTTTACCGAACAATTATCTACCTCGATTCCCTCCATCACTTCGAAAGAACTATTGGTCTGCTGCTTGATTAAACTGGAATTACCGGTGAAAGGTATAGCCTTGCTCATGGGCAGACGTCCTTCTGCAATCAGTAATACCCGCAAAAAACTATACCTAAAACTTTATCAGAAGGATGGAACCCCGGAAGATTTTGATCACTATCTGAAGCAATTGTAGCTTGTCGTTGCCTGAAAGACCGCCTATAATCTTAAGAAATGCTAATTTAACCCGATAATGAACAACAGTGAACAGAAAATGAACATAAGTGAACAAAAAAAGGAGGTTTGAGTTTCTCATTCACGCTACATTTGCCGCAAATCTAAATATATTTAATATGAAAAGAATTACAAGTTTG
>JAFBIU010000075.1 GCA_021531775.1 Parabacteroides distasonis
GCCACACTATCTCCGAAACTCATCCACTGACAATGGTTCTCAGCAGTTTGCCAAACTGCAACCAAGGTAGCAAAAGAACCTTCGTCATAAAACTTATCCAAAGAAAGCCCGCCTAACAGTTGGGCTTCCTGTTCACATTGATTGTAAAATGGTTCCCAAATGGATTCAATCCAACCGTCCAATGCCTCGGCAGAGGTGATTGGCATATCTGGTAAATGGTCTAACAGATAACGGGACCAACGTTCGGCGAAAAGACCTCCACCTCCAGCTCCATCCGAAACGGCAATGAGACCGGGACGAGCCAAGACTGCATCCTCGTTGATGCAGCCCGGCTCAAATTTGCCTATGGTAATTGCACCTTGCTTCTTCATGGGTTCTGACTGATGTTTGTAGGGGTTCCTATATCCATTAACTTGATGAGGGTGGTAGCATCCGCATTCACACCCATCGCCACATGTCGTCCTTGCCGTCCATCATTCAAGTATTTTTCAATGTCAGCATTGTAGCGCATCGGTAACAGGCTGGACATCTCAAAGAGCGTTTCCGCATACCGGTTGCCATGTAGTTCCTGCTTGTCGATAGGGCAAACCACTTCATCCGTTGACTTGCTGGAGGTAAAGTGAATGTTGAAGAGGATCACGTTACCATCGTTGGTGAACATTGATTTTAGCTCGTTGGCATGTTGCATGACTGTCTCTTGGGAGGCTCCATTAAACTCCCCATCCGTAATATGGATAATGGTTGGCGGATAGCAATCCTTGTCATGGTGTTTCACCATCCATTCATCCAGCAGAGTCTTAGCTCGAGCAAAGGCTTTGTGCCAATGGGTACAACCTCCATCATCGTTCGCCTCCACCCACTGCACCTTTTCTACCTCTTTCACCACCGTTCCCTTTCGGGTACGTTTCTCCTCCTTGACCGTAATCTTCTTGTAGGGATGATCGCGCAACTCTTCCGGAGAGACAAAATCACGTCCCTCTAACTCGCCACTCCATCCACTGTAGGCATCGTCCCCATAACCGATGACGGCAATGTCGTAATAGTGGCGCACCTCGTTGGACTTGATGCAACGCAACACCAATTCATTGATCTGGCGATTCACGATACGGGCTGCAGCCTCGGCCATACTCATCTCTTCGCCCATCAGTTGGGTCTTACAGCTCATGCTGCCGGAATGGTCCACCAAGAAAAGAAAGGCAGTTGGCGTGTTGCGGGTGATCTGGGCTGTATAAGCCGTTTTGCTTTGCAACTGTTGCGGTTGCGTAGGAATCGGGATACCAAAGTTACCGATATTTTGGATATAGGCCAAAGGGATGAAATGGTTTACCAACACCTCTGCTTGAAAGAACATCTGTTCCTCATCAGGTAGGTCAAAATGCTTATTGGCTTTCACCGATTGGAAATGAATTGCGTTAAAGTCATCCAAAGATCCACCTACATGTGCACCATTCTTCGTGGCATTCCGGTCAGCATAGCGCGATTCTTTCCAAAGGATCACCTCCGGGTCAATCTCCAAGAGTACGGGATTGGAGATACGACCATCGTTCATAGCGACATACATCATGGGATGCTGCTTCACGAAACTGACCCGCACGAAATGTTGTAAGTTGTCACGTTTATCCAACGAACGGGAACTGTCGCTTCCTCCCGGTTTGGCAATCGTGATACCTTTGTCCACACAGTCGGCCCAAGAGTAAAGGCCACCCTGCTGAATAATCGAGGCCAAGTTGTCCCGATCGGTGAAATGATAGAGCTTGGTAATCCCTTCACGCTCTATAATGGTTTGAAAACT
>JAFBIU010000076.1 GCA_021531775.1 Parabacteroides distasonis
TCCTTAATTCCGCAACACTTTGATTTAACTTTATTTATAAGTTCCTGAGCAACAAAAAGTTGCTCAGGATTTTGCCATGTCAGATTTTTCACTTATCTTAGTGTTGCAAATCAAAACAAGCGTAAATCGTAACAAGACATGGCAAAGGTACAAATAAAATCTGAAAAACTCACACCTTTTGGAGGAATTTTTTCAATCATGGAGCAATTTGACTCCATGCTTTCACCTATTATCGACCAGACACTTGGTCAGAGATGCCGCAGTATCATCGGATACCAGTACAGCGAAATTATTCGTTCTCTGATGAGCGTATACTTCTGTGGCGGTTCATGCGTGGAGGATGTAACATCGCATCTGATGCGTCATCTCTCGTATCATCCGACCTTGCGCACATGCAGCTCTGATACCATCCTCAGAGCCATCAAGGAACTGACACAGGAAAACATCTCATATACTTCCGATAAGGGCAAGACCTATGATTTCAATACGGCAGACAAGCTCAACGCCTTGCTTATAAAAGCCTTGGTTTCCACTGGTGAACTGAATGAGGTGGAAACCTACGATGTTGATTTCGACCATCAGTTCCTTGAAACAGAGAAGTATGATGCAAAACCGACATACAAGAAGTTCCTCGGCTACAGACCTGGCGTATATGTCATCGGTGACATGATTGTCTATGTCGAGAACAGCGATGGCAACACAAATGTGCGCTTTTATCAGGCTGAGACCCACAAGAGATTCTTTGCCCTACTGGAAGCCAACAGCATCCGTGTGAATCGCTTCAGAGCCGACTGTGGTTCGTGCTCGAAGGAAATTGTCAGTGAGATAGAGAAGCATTGCACGCACTTCTACATCCGCGCCAACAGATGCAGTTCGCTCTACGATGACTTGTTTTCACTGAGGGGATGGAAGACGGAGGAAATCAACGGCATCCAGTTTGAACTCAATTCCATTCTTGTTGAGAAATGGGAAGGCAAGTGCTATCGTCTTGTCATTCAGAGACAAAAGCGCATGGATGGAGAGCTTGACTTGTGGGAAGGTGAATACACCTACAGATGCATTCTTACCAACGATTATGACTCATCAACAAGAGACATCGTCGAATTTTACAACAAGCGTGGGGGCAAAGAGCGTATATTCGATGATATGAACAACGGATTCGGCTGGAACAGGCTCCCCAAGTCGTTCATGGCAGAGAACACCGTATTCCTTCTGCTTACGGCATTGATACACAATTTCTATAAGACCATCATTAGCAAGCTTGACACCAAGGCTTTCGGGCTCAAGGAAACGAGTCGCATAAAGGCTTTTGTCTTCAGCTTCATCTCCGTACCTGCCAAGTGGATCATGACAGCAAGGCAATACGTGCTGAATATCTATACTGAAAACCGGGCTTATGCAAGACCTTTCAAAACTGGATTCGGATAAAGTCCGTTCCTTATGGTTTTAATCTGCGTATTGCCTCAAGTCGCATTGTGGGGTAAGGGGAAGGTATGCACAAATCGGACAAAATTCACGCTCATACTATCATGATGCATAGTGTTCAAGCTCTTTACTGCAATTGAGATTGCCATTGAGATTGCTTGCGGATTTTAGG
>JAFBIU010000077.1 GCA_021531775.1 Parabacteroides distasonis
TCTCTTGTACGCTGTGTTGTGATGTAAACTAGATATAGATCAAGCGAGAAAGATGAGGCTGAGGTGAAGAGACCTTGGCAAAGTTGACAGTCCTATAGCTCAGTTGGTTAGAGCGCTACACTGATAATGTAGAGGTCGGCAGTTCAACTCTGCCTGGGACTACTGAGAAGACTCAAGAGAAATTGGGGGATTAGCTCAGCTGGCTAGAGCATCTGCTTTGCACGCAGAGGGTCAACGGTTCGAATCCGTTATTCTCCACGAAAAAGAGGAAGCCGCAAGGTGGAATCAAGAAGATCTTTGACATGTTGGACAACCAAAAAGAATAGAAACAGAAGAGCAAGCTGAAGAAATATCGAACCCGACACGGTCTGTAAAGGTCGTGAAGGAAGAAGAAAGTAAGCAAGGGCAGACGGTGGATGCCTTGGCTCTCGGAGGCGATGAAGGACGTGATAAGCTGCGAAAAGCCGTGGGGAGGTGCAAATAACCTTTGATCCGCGGATATCCGAATGGGGCAACCCGGCAGGCGGAAGGCCTGTCATCCTGTCAAGGAGGCGAACGCGGGGAACTGAAACATCTAAGTACCCGTAGGAGGAGAAAACAAAATGTGATTCCGCAAGTAGTGGCGAGCGAACGCGGAAGAGCCCAAACCGCTGCTGTTTCGGCAGCAGCGGGGTAGTAGGACCACGACGTGGCAAGCAAGCAGTCAAGTGGAACAGTCTGGAAAGGCTGACCGTAGCGGGTGAGAGTCCCTTACACGACTGACTGCCGAAGCCTAGTGGTATCCTGAGTAGCGCGGAGCACGAGGAATTCTGCGTGAAGCAGCGGGGCCCATCCCGTAAGGCTAAATACTCCCGAGAGACCGATAGCGAACCAGTACCGTGAGGGAAAGGTGAAAAGAACCCCGAACAGGGGAGTGAAACAGACCCTGAACCCGTCTGCCTACAAGCGGTCGGAGCATGAAAATGTGACGGCGTGCCTTTTGCATAATGAACCTACGAGTTACTTACGTCGGCAAGGTTAAGTGTCTTAGACACGCAGCCGAAGCGAAAGCGAGTCTGAAAAGGGCGTCAAGTCGGCGTGAGTAGACGCGAAACCAAGTGATCTACCCTTGGTCAGGATGAAGGTTGGGTAACACCAACTGGAGGTCCGGATGGTTATACGTTGAAAAGTGTTCCAATGAACTGAGGGTAGGGGTGAAAGGCTAATCAAACTTGGAGATAGCTCGTACTCCCCGAAATGCATTTAGGTGCAGCCTCGTGAGTTTACCGTATGAGGTAGAGCGACTGATTGGATGCGAGGGCTTCGCCGCCTATCAAGTCCAGACAAACTCCGAATGCGTACGGTATGATCGCGGGAGTGAGGGCGCGGGTGCTAAGGTCCACGTCCGAGAGGAGAAGAATCCAGACCATCTGCTAAGGCCCCGAAATGGCAGTTAAGTTGAACTAACGAAGTCGGACTGCAAGGACAGCTAGGATGTTGGCTTGGAAGCAGCCATTCATTTAAAGAGTGCGTAACAGCTCACTAGTCGAGGAGTCCGGCGTGGATAATAATCGGGCATAAACTGCCTGCCGAAGCAATGGATCCTG
>JAFBIU010000078.1 GCA_021531775.1 Parabacteroides distasonis
AGCCACTGATAATAATATTATTGTGAAATTGCTGCCATCTGAGGACTTTTTCCAAAAGAAGACAAAGAAGTCCACTCAAGAACTTCTTCAAATTCTTGGCAAAAAAGCAGGCTGCAATCCATGTCTGTGCTGTTTCCTTCAGCTTGGCTTTTATATTGTTTGCCCTGTAGACGCGCTTGGCCGTGCCGAACGTGGCTTCTACGCTGTTGCGCTCTCCTGAAGCCTTACGCCTTAGCTGTTCTTCTTCCGGATCTGGATTCTTCTTCGGACGTCCCAATGGCGGGCAATGACATACAATGCCCAAGTCTTTGAGTAACTTGCGGTTTCCCTTGTTCAGATAGATCTTGTCTGCCTGAACCTCCTGTGGGTAGTAGCCAAACCGTTCCTTGTAGGTCATGATTTGAAGTACAAGGTCTGATGCCTCGTTGTAGGCATCCCAGCTGAGATGGTCAATGTAGGTAAAACCGTTCACCACGCTGACACCAATTTTCGCACCGTATTCTGTCTTGCGGCCTGCCTTGCCTCTTACGATCGGACGCACATGGGACTGGAAGATGCTGACGATACGGTCAAGGCAAGAGCGGACATCATGGTCGAACATGTATTTCTGTTGTTCATATGCTTTCCGGATTGCCGAAAAGTTGGACAGGTCCCTATGGTTGAGACAGGACAGGACATCCGTCCCGATTCTGCCTATAAACTTGACAAAGCTCTGAATGTCTTTGGATAACAGGTGAAGCAACTGCTTTTTTGTTTCACGTATGAGCTTCTTGCCTTTATGCTTTTTCTTGGTGTATCTGACAAAGCAGGAGCGTGCTTCTCCGCGACAGCTCCTTGGTTTGGCAACAACGGCTTTTGCACTGATCTTTTGCATAAGACGCTCTATCTCCCGGCTGGAATCCTCCAGAATGTTGATATCCGTAGGGTATCTCATCTCTGCATCTGTGCATGTGGCATCAATCTTCATCTTGCCCTTATGTGTAACCGGGGAAATTTCTGACGGACGACCGTTCCCGGAGATTCCCGAATCGCACCTGTCTGACTTCTCAGAATCAGACTTCTTGATGCAATTCTTGTGCATGGAAAGCATGATGTCATTAAAGAACTTCCCGTCAATTCGTTTGCGTAAGGTCACGAACAATTCCGGGCTGAAGATGGGGGACTCCTGGAAATACTTCAGACCAACGAGATACTGCATATAGGGGTTCTCCTGAATACAGACAATGGTCCCTTCATCACTGCTGCATAGAGTATGCTTGATGATCATCGCACCTATGACCATGCGAGCTGGCTTGTTGCACGCACCGCGACTCTGGTTCGAAAGTCTCTTGTTGTATTCTTCCTCGATATGTTTCCAATCTAGCGCATCAGCCAGCTTGACCCATCGGTTCTCCTTGGACAGATTATCCAATGGGTAGCTACCTGTTCCCGAAAACATATCGTTTATGTTACTGTTTTTAGCTTGCATCGCGATTGATTTAACACTCAAAATTAAACAAATTTGGTGATATAAGCAAGGATTATCCGAATCAACATCTTGATTCCCAG
>JAFBIU010000079.1 GCA_021531775.1 Parabacteroides distasonis
GGAAGTAGCTCAGTTGATAGAGCATTAGCCTTCCAAGCTGAGGGTCGCGGGTTTGAGCCCCGTCTTCCGCTCTTATATTTTGCCTAAATAGCTCAGCGGTAGAGCACTTCCTTGGTAAGGAAGAGGTCCCGAGTTCAAGTCTCGGTTTAGGCTCTTTTTTTTTGAAGGATAAAGATCATTAATCAAATAAAGAACAAATAAGTTATGGCAAAAGAGAAATTTGACAGATCGAAACCGCATGTTAACATCGGTACGATTGGTCACGTTGACCACGGTAAAACAACTTTGACTGCTGCTATCACAACAGTATTGGCAAAGAAGGGTCTTTCTGAGTTGCGTTCATTCGATTCTATCGATAACGCTCCGGAAGAGAAGGAAAGAGGTATCACTATCAACACAGCTCACGTAGAGTATCAGACAGCTTCTCGTCACTATGCTCACGTTGACTGTCCGGGTCACGCCGACTATGTAAAGAACATGGTAACTGGTGCTGCTCAGATGGATGGTGCTATCATCGTGGTTGCTGCAACTGATGGTCCTATGCCTCAGACTCGTGAACACATCCTGTTGGCTCGTCAGGTAAACGTTCCGAAGTTGGTTGTATTCATGAACAAGTGTGATATGGTTGACGATGAGGAAATGTTGGAACTCGTTGAAATGGAAATGAGAGAGTTGCTTTCATTCTATGGCTTCGATGGTGACAATACTCCGATCATCCGTGGTTCTGCTTTGGGTGCTTTGAACGGTGACCCGCAGTGGGAAGAGAAGGTAATGGAATTGATGGATGCTGTTGATACTTGGATTCCGCTGCCTCCGCGTGATGTTGATAAACCTTTCTTGATGCCGGTTGAGGACGTGTTCTCTATCACAGGTCGTGGTACTGTAGCTACAGGTCGTATCGAGGCTGGTATTGTTAAGGTAGGTGACGAAGTTCAGATCATCGGTTTGGGTGCTGACGGTAAGAAGTCTGTTGTAACTGGCGTTGAAATGTTCCGCAAGTTGTTGGATCAGGGTGAAGCTGGTGATAACGTAGGTTTGTTGCTCCGTGGTATCGACAAGAACGAGGTTAAGCGTGGTATGGTTATCTGCCACCCGGGTCAGATCAAGCCTCACTCTCACTTCAAGGCAGAGGTTTATATCTTGAAGAAAGAAGAAGGTGGTCGTCACACTCCGTTCCACAACCACTATCGTCCGCAGTTCTACATCCGTACATTGGACGTAACTGGTGAGATCACTTTGCCGGAAGGAACTGAAATGGTAATGCCGGGTGATAACGTAACAATCGACGTTGAGTTGATCTATCCGGTTGCATGTAACGTAGGTTTGCGTTTCGCTATCCGCGAAGGTGGACGTACAGTAGGTGCAGGTCAGATTACTGAGTTGGAAAACTAATCAAGTAAGTGATATTCTTTAGCCAGTCTCATTCGAGGCTGGCTATTTTACGGAACTAGCTCAGTTGGTAGAGCACTGGTCTCCAAAACCAGGTGTCGGGAGTTCGAGCCTCTCGTTCCGT
>JAFBIU010000007.1 GCA_021531775.1 Parabacteroides distasonis
CGGAAGTAGCTCAGTTGGTAGAGCATAACCTTGCCAAGGTTAGGGTCGCGGGTTCGAGTCCCGTCTTCCGCTCTGCTTCCAAAAAAGCCCTGTTGTTCTTCGGAACAATGGGGCTTTTTACTTATCAGGTCAGACAAACTTCACTTCTTTATCCGATCAGACAAACTTCACCTCTTTAAAGGCATAGCGACGGATCGATCCGTCTCGCAACTGTAACAGTAGATGGCCGGAGGGTTCGATGGTATGGATCGTTGCCTCAAACCGTCCCGTTGCATCTTCATAGGAATAATAGCCATCGTTGCGATACAGAGCCATGCGATAGGCCGACTGAATGGCCTCCCATTCCCCTTGCCATAGAGAGCGATAGTGGGTATAGAAAACCGATAGGAAGCGGGCCAGCAGCTCCTCCTTGTCAAAGAGCTGACCGGTAATCTGGTGTAACGAAACGGGATTCGGGGCATCACTGACAAATTGAGCCTGATTAATGTTGATTCCAATCCCTAAGATGGAATTGGCGATCGTGCAACCTAACAGATCATTCTCTATCAACATACCACATATCTTGCGATCTTGCCAATAGACATCATTGGGCCATTTGACCCGAATGGGTTGCACATAGGCTTCCAACGTCTGCTTCACACTCAAGGCTGCTATCTGTGAAATCAGAAACTGCTCTTTGGCCTGCAGACAGGTGGGATAGATCACTAAACTAAAGGTCAAATTCTGCCCGGGTTCCGATTCCCACTGGTTACCGACTTGTCCACGGCCGGCTGTCTGATCCTCTGCCACAACGACACTGCCCTCCGGTAGCGGTTCGTTGGCTAACCAATCATGCAACACGCTATTCGTCGAAGTCGCCTCTTTCAGCCGGATAATTCGTGGTTGCAGCTGTTGTTCTTTTGTCTCCATACTGTTTATCTGCTATTTACCATATCGGACAGGCGGATAGAAAGCATCCTCCAGGTGTTCAAGCTGGTAGTGTTCCGCTGATCCGATCAAAAAAATGATGTCAAAACGAACAGGTCCTTCCCAGTTGTAAAGTCGGGCATAGGCATCTGCTGCAGCCACCAACCGTCTGATCTTGCCTTTGTCAATCGCCTCCTCCGGATCAACCAGAAAATTTTCACTGCGGGTCTTCACCTCAACAATGACCAACTCATCTCCGTAAGTTGCCACGATATCTAACTCATAATGATGCCAATGCCAGTTGGCAGACAAGATGGTGTAACCCTGCTGCACTAAGAAAGCACGAGCTATCTCCTCGCCCTCTTTCCCCTTCTTGTAATGGAAAGTATTCCTCTTCATACGCACAAAAGTAATCTTTTTCTTTCAAATATGCTTTTTCACATGTACATTTGCAGTCATGAAATCCATCAAGAAACATAGTATTGCCCAACCCCATACAACACGGGAACATCGAATCACCATTTTGCTCAATGACGAAGAGCATAAAGTGATCAACCGGTATCTGTCGAAATACAAGATCACCAACAAATCCCGCTGGTATCGGGAGACAATACTGACACATGTACTCCACATGCTGGAAGAGGACTATCCCACCCTATTCAACGAAAACGAGATGAGACGATGAATCCTTTTGATGATACCTACTTTATGAAGATAGCCCTGCAAGAGGCCGAAGCGGCAGCTGCCGAAGGGGAGGTTCCGGTTGGAGCGGTTCTGATCTGTAACAATCGAATCATTGCGCGAACCCACAATCAAACGGAACGGTTGAATGACGTAACGGCTCATGCCGAAATGCTGGCCATCACCAGTGGTACCAACACGCTTGGTGCCAAGTATCTGGTCAATTGTACCCTCTATGTAACGGTCGAGCCCTGCATCATGTGTGCGGGAGCCATTGGATGGTCACAAATCAGCAAGGTGGTCTTTGGTGCACCAGACGAGAAAAGGGGCTATAGACGATTCGCTCCCCAAGCCCTGCACCCCAAAGCCACTGTCGTGGCAGGTGTATGCGAAACGGAATGTGTCGCACTGATGCAACGTTTTTTCCGCCAACGACGGTGAAACCACAGATTGCTCTCTTCCATTGAGACCAGCCTGTTGATTCCGAGCGTGAATGCAAACAAAAAAATAGAATAACATGAAGAAACGAACATTTTTGAAAGCTGCCTTGTGGAGCCTTTGTCTCTATCTGGTGGCGACCTGGAACCTGGAAGCACAAACACACAAAGCTCCCGCCCCTATGTATCGAGATCCCATCACGGATGGGGCAGCTGATCCCGTCATGATTTGGAATGAACCGGAACAATGTTGGTGGATGCTCTACACCCAACGAAGAGCCAATCTCGAATTGGCAGATGTGGCCTATTGCTATGGAAACAGCATTGCCATTGCCGAATCGCGAGACAATGGTGCCTCCTGGTACTACCGGGGAACTCTCGATCTGGCTTTCGAACCGGGACACAATACCTTTTGGGCTCCCGAAATTATTTATCACGAAGGTACGTATCACCTGTTTGTCGCCTACATCCGGGGTGTACGCAATCACTGGGGTGGCAAGGCGGACCTCATCCATTACACCAGTCAAGATTTATGGAAATGGAATTATCAAGGCAAACTGAATGTCGGTTCGGACAAAATTATCGACATCAGCCTCTTCCAGATGAAGAATGGCCTGTGGAGAGCCTGGTACAAAGATGAAAATGCAGGAGCACACATTTTCTTTGCAGACAGTAAAGATCTGAAGAACTGGACAATCGGACAACAAGCCTCCTTAGGGGATGCCTCCTGCGAAGGTCCGAAAATTTTCCAATTCCAAGGCTATTACTGGATGATTACCGATGAATGGCACGGTTTCCGACTCTACCGTAGCCAAGACCTGGAACATTGGGAACAGCAAGGCATTCTGGTGGGTGATGCAAGTAATCGCCCGGACGATAAACCCAGTGGGGCTCATGGAGATGTGGTGGTTGTCGGAGACAAAGCCTATATCATCTATTTCACACATCCCGGACGTTCAAACCATCATGAATCCCCCCTCAATGAAATAGGGAACCAATCTTACCAACATCGTCGTTCCTCCATTCAGTGTGCTGAACTGGTATTCAGAAACGGTACATTGGAATGTGACCGTTCCGATTCATTCGATTTCTATCTTCCCAACCAACTTTTCAAATAACGAATTATGATGCACAAATTCTTTACAACACTTGGACTGGTATTCCTTGGAATTGCCTTAGCACAAGCGGCTTCGTACCGATGGCAGCAGCAGGGTGAGCAACTCGCTCTGGTAGATGGCACAACGTTGATCGGTACGATCCAAACGGAAATACCGGCCTCCCTACAGAGTCAGTTCGAATCTGAGCAATTGGATGCCAAGACTTTTCGGCTCACGTGTCGGCTCACGGCTACCGAAACAGGTCCAGTCCAACGGATCTCCATCGCCTTCAACCATCAGGAACAGGCAGACTGGTGGATGATTCCCGCCATCTCCTATCAAGGTAATCCGTGGGGACGTGGACAAGAGCCCAAAGGGGCCTACGAGGACGGAACCGTCCGTACTTACTCTTATCGACGTACTCCCATTCCGGGAGCTGTCTATTCAGAAGGAACCCGATATGCTGTTGCTACCTGGAGTAACGTCCCTTCATCCGAAAAGGGGGCTTTTTCCTGTGGTATCGCACCCACCGATCAGGAGACTCGTCACCTGCTGATCTGGCCCGAAGAGGAACAGCCTCGTTCATACATTGCCAAGGACACCTACGGGAACGGGTTTACACAAAGTGTCCAATTGCAACAAGGAGAAACCCTCCATCTCACCCTATACGTTCATGTCACTACGACAGAACCCGATCACCGTGCTCAAGCCTCCTTCTTGCAAAAGGCCTGGCAAATGAGCGACAAGCCGTCTGTTGCCATCTTCGAACCGGAAAAAATCTGGCAAGTAGGCATAGATTATGCCAAACAATCGCTTTGGGCAGAAGAGGGTAATTACAGAGGATTCAGTATCGGCCTGGTATGGAATCAGAACCAATGGATCCAACGCCCCGGATGGAAATATGAGATCGGCTGGTGCGGACAAAATGCCTCGTTTGCCAATTCATTGCTGTACGACTATCTACTGAATGGCAACGAGGAATCGAAAGAGAAGGCACTGCTCACACTTGATACCTGGAGTCGCGACTGTCTCCTACCCAACGGTCTCTTCGTAACCAACTACGATTACCTGCTCGATGGGAATACGAATGGAGTGGTGGATGGCTGTAACTTGGGAACGGCTGCCGTCAACTTCCTGGAAGCCGATTCGTTGGTCCGTCGTTGTGGTGAAACACGCCCTTACTACCGTGAAGTGGCCCTTCGTATCCTTAATTTTTTGGTGAAAGACCAACGAGCGGACGGATGTTATGGCAAAGGTTGGAAAATGGATGGCACCTGTCTCTATCGTGAAGGGACCATAGGGGCCTTTATCTTACCAGCCATGATCGATGCCTTCCGTCTGACAGGTGATCGTCGGTATTATGATTCGGCTTGCCGGGCTTACCATTATTATATGGGAGGTCTGTTGCGTGATGGATATACAACGGCTGGTGCACTCGACACCTGGTGTATCGACAAAGAGTCGGCCATTTCCCTTTTGCGTGCGAGCATGCGTCTCTACAAACTGACCCAAGATTCGCGATATCTGAGTGATGCAGTCACGGTTTCCTACTACCTCTCGACCTGGTTATGGCACTACGATGGTGTCTATCCGGCAGATGACATGATGACAAAATTCGGTTACCACACGTTTGGAGCTACCTCCGTTTCCGTCCAACATCATCACTTGGATCCCTATGCCCTCTTCTGGATACCGGAATGGTTGGAACTGGCCCGACTGACTGGAGATGCACAATGGCGTGAAAAGGCCCTCGCCATCTGGCGGAATGGCTGCCAACTCATCTCCGATGGCTCATTGGTCATTGAAGGACATCTTCGTCCGGTGGGTTCACAGAACGAAGCCTACTTCGAATCCAACTGGAATTTCAGCCATGGCGAACGTATCAATTCTTGGTTAGTAGCTTGGCCAGGTGCCTTCCGTTTGGAAACACTTCGTCGCCTTCATGGAGACTGGAACCTACTAAAATAGACCTTTCAAGCGATTTTTAAAAGGCTAATAGCGATTTTTGAAAGAAAGAAAGTCTATAAAAGTCGAAAAGTAACCATTTTTGAAAGCCTGAAAGTGATTTTTCAAATGGCAAGCTAACGGAATGAAAGAGGATTTTCAGGCTTTCACATTCTGCATAGGAGGTTTCAAAAATGGCTATAAATGGTGATAGAGGAGCGTTCTACAGTTTTTTGAAAATCATTTGCCCGATATTACAAGATGCGAGACCCGAATCGTGTGCATCTTTGCAGTGTCAAACAAAATGAGTCACGAACAATTAAAAAACAAAAGTCATGAACGCAATTCTTCTTATTTCATTATTCGTTTTCATCGTTCTTCCGATGATCTGCAGTGCTCTCTTTCTGATCGCACGTGTATCTGCCGTACATTCAATGGAAGGTGCTCAACAGGCAACTGTACATACTGAAGTAAGTTACGCATCCACTACTACATTAGTAGCATGTTGATATAGGTCTATAGACCCGCGTACATGACTACAAAATATATGTTAGCCTTACGAAAAAACGAAGACGAACAACTATATCCCCGGCATTCTCTACGTGAGATGTCGGGGATTTTTCTTCTTTATTCGGGCATCGTCACCCGGAAATGGGGATTCGGTGTATGTTGAGCAGCAATGATGGACTTCATCTTCACGACAATGTCGGGATTGGAAGATGCAACATCATGATCCTCGTGCAGGTCGTTAGCCAAGTTATACAATGAGGGCTTACCCTGCTTGACTACCATTTTCCAATCTCCCATACGTACGGCAATCTGGTTGGTCTCATCGAACTCCCAATAGAGGAATTCATGCTGTGGCTGCTTACCCCTACCCAGCAATGTCGGCACAATGGAAAGGCCATCAAAGTAATCGACCAGCTTATCCGGATTGGTATAACGCTCCACATAGTCGGGCACACCCGCCAATTCGGCAAAGGTGGGCATCAGATCCCAAAAGGCAAATGGCAGATCACTCACGCTACCAGCCTTCACATGACCGGGCCAACGTACAATGAAGGGCACACGAATGCCTCCTTCATAGCATTGACGTTTCAAACCACGTAACTTGCCGTCGCGTCCAAAGAAGGTCGGATCCGCGCCTCCCTCCTCGTGAGGACCGTTATCACTCGAGAAGACCACGATGGTATTCTCATCCAGTCCTTTGGCTTTCAAATGATCCAACACTTCGCCCACATAGTGGTCCAATCGGGTAATCATGCCAGCAAATTGGGCATGGACATGTGTGATGGCATTGTAGCGGGAACCGGCCGATCCTTTAAAGTTCTTGTCATCCTGGAACTGAAGACGATAGGCATCTACAATCGAATCCTGGGGCTGTACCAATTCAGCATGCGGTAACGTATAGGTAAAGATACCGAAGAAGGGCTGATCCGCACGTTGCTGGTCGAGCCAAGCCAAAGCTCGCTGGTGAATCATATCAGCCGAATATTGCGGACGCTTCAGGTAGTCCGGACCAAACATGGGATACTGGATATTCTCCTCTAATACCTCCCGTACGACACAAGTATCTCCAGCCGATCGGCTGTAACGGTTCAGGAAATTCGGGTAGTACAGATGGGCCTGGAACTGACAGATATAGCCATAAAACTCATCAATGCCCCGTTTGTCCGGGGTCGAAACCGAACCCTCATAACCACCGGCCCATTTACCGAACATACCAGTTGTATAGCCCTGATCCTTCAGGATCTCAGGCAAAATGACATGACCCGGATCGTACGGATGTTGTCCTGAGACGGAAAAATCCTTGTTCTGTCCATATTGGATCGTTCGCGACTCACGCCAATATTCCTTATTGCCACGCACCTCACAATGTCCGGTATGTTGCCCTGTCATGAAAGCGGCCCGCGAAGGAGCACTAACCGGGCTACCAGCATAGGCCTGTGTAAAACGCATTCCCTCAGCGGCCATGCTGTCCAGGCGAGGGGTATGGATATAGGGTTGCCCATAACAACCCAAATCGCCATAGCCCATATCATCACACAAGATAAAAATGATATTAGGCTTTACCATCGGTTCAGGTTCGGGCTGGCCACAACTACAGGCCGCACCCAGCCAAAACAAACCGCTACAAATCATCCCTCCATTTCTTAAAACCAGTTCATTTTTTCTCATTGTCTCTTCTCCTATATAATATAATGTATAGTTGACTAACGGATCACGAGTTTATCGATGATGCGCGAGCCCACATAATCATTCAAACTCTTCAACAGCCGGTCACTGCACAACATCAGTTCATTGCGCAACACAGCTGACGAAAGGGAAACATACATCACCCGATCTTTTACGTAAACCCGATTCGTATATTGTACTACCGTTGGCCCTAACAAGGCTTCCCATCCACGCTGTGCACGGGTCTGCAACATCCGTTCAAACAGTTCCGGACGATCTTCGAAGAAATCCCGTAGGACCTCACCCAACTTCTGTGTATTCTTCCGTTGCATCTTCCTATTCCTCCATCAAGCGAACCTCACCCCTTTCCACTTCAAACAACCGATAATCATGGGGCATGGCTGCCAAGATCTCATCCAAATACTTTCGGTTTGTATCCGTAATGAATATCTGTCCAAACTGATCGCCATTCACCAAATGAATGATCTGAGCCACCCGATCGGCATCCAACTTGTCGAAGATGTCGTCCAACAAGAGAATGGGAGTGGTCAAGCCCCGACGCTTCAGGAAGGCAAACTGGGCCAACTTCAAAGCGATCAAATAGCTCTTATTCTGCCCCTGCGAACCGATCCGTCGGATCAAAGCTCCCTCTAAAGTCATCTCCAATTCATCTTTATGAACCCCCATCGAGGTGTAACCCAACACACGCTCGCGATCACGGTTCGCCCGCAAAACCTCTTCTAAATTGTTCGTTTCTAAATGAGAAACATACCGCAGTCCCACTTGTTCTACCGCACCCGAAATAATTTGATAGTATTCGTTGAAAATCGGCAGAAAATCCTGAATCAGGGCCTGACGCTTCTCATAGACCTGTTGCCCATACAGCTGCAGCTGGATCTCCAGCACCTCGAAGAGCCCCACATCGGACGACTGCTCCTTCAGCAACACATTGCGCTGGGTCAACGCTTTGTTGTATTGGATCAAAGCATAGAGGTAATGCTTGTCCTGTTGCGAGATAATAAGGTCGATGAAACGCCTGCGTTCCTCGCTACCCCCTTTAATCAGTTCCGAATCGTCGGGCGAGACAATCACCAGGGGCAAGAGTCCGATATGATCCGACAACTTCTCATATTCCTTCTTGTTGCGTTTAAACTGTTTCCGCTGACGACGACGGAGGGCACAGAAGATCTCCTCCGCATGCCCTTCATACGCATAGGAACCCTGGATGACACACAAATCCTCGCCCGATCGGATAATCTGCGTGTCGGGCGTATAGGCATGACTCTTGCAGAATGAAAGGTAATGAATGGAATCCAACAGATTGGTCTTACCCATTCCGTTGTTGCCAAAGAAACAGTTCACCTTCGGCGAAAAGGACAATTCCGCCTGCAAGATATTCTTATAATTGAGCACAGAAAGCTTTTCCAGTATCATTTCTCTACAATTGAATGGACAAAAATAAAAAATATAGTTAGGAATATAGATTATATCGGCAAAAAAAACTACTTTTGCGCTCTGAATTGCGGTAAGCAATCGATAGATAGATAATTAATAAATAACGATAAAACAAATTATGGCTACAGAAGGTAAGTACACCAACGAAGAATTTGACGCAGAAGTAGAAGAGTTAGTATCCAGAACGGAGCTGTTCATTGAAGAAAATAAAAAGACCATTATTTACGGAATTATTGCCGTAGCCGTCGTAATCGGAGCCGTTTTGGGTATCAAGTATGGTTATTTGATTCCGCGTGAGAAGAAGGCCTCAGCCGCTCTTTTTGCCGGTGAACAGTATTTTGCAAAAGACTCCTTTGCTTTGGCATTGAATGGCAATGGTGCAGACTACATGGGTTTTGAGGCCATCATTGACCAATGGGGTAGCACCGACGCTGGTAATTTGGCAAAGGCCTACGCAGGTATTTGCTGTTTCAAGATGGGTGACAACGAAAAGGCGTTGAATCACTTGAAATCATTTGACGGTGGCGATCAGCTGGTTTCACCGGCCATTACAGGTCTGATTGGTGACTGCTACGTAAACATGGGTAATGTCAAAGAGGGCATCAGCTACTTTGAAAAAGCTGCCAAGCAGGCCAACAACGAAGTGATCAGTCCGGTTTATCTGAAAAAGGCGGGCATCGCTTACGAGAGCTTGAAACAATATGCCGATGCAGCCAAGGCTTACACCCAGATCAAGGAGAACTACATGAACTCCATGGAGGCTGCCGACATCGACAAATACATCACACGTGCAACTGAATTAGCAAAATAATATGGCAACAGCCTATCAGAATTTATCGGAATACGATTTTAACAGTGTGCCCGATGCTTCGGGAATGAGCGTAGGTATCGTGGTGGCTGAATGGAATCGGAACATTACGGAAAAGCTCCTGGAGGGTGCCTGCAACACGTTGGAACGTCACGGCATGAAACCGGAGAAGATCTACGTCCAACGGGTACCGGGCAGTTTCGAATTGACCTACGGAGCCAAGATGATGGCGGAGAAACTGGATGTGGATGCAGTCATCGTGTTGGGTTGTGTGGTCAGAGGCGATACACCCCATTTTGATTATGTCTGTTCAGGCGTTACGCAAGGTATCACCGAGTTGAATGTAAAGTATGATATTCCATTCATTTTCGGATTGTTGACGACCGACAACATGCAGCAATCGGAAGACCGTGCAGGCGGTAAATATGGGAATAAAGGAGACGAGGCTGCCGTGACTGCAATAAAAATGATCGATTTTTCTTGCAAGTTACAAAAGTAATACTTACCTTTGCAGCGCAAAATAAAACAAGAGGGGCAGTTACCAGAGTGGCCAAATGGGGCTGACTGTAACTCAGCTGGCTTACGCCTTCGGTGGTTCGAATCCATCACTGCCCACAAATGAAGAATGCGGAAGTAGCTCAGTTGATAGAGCATTAGCCTTCCAAGCTGAGGGTCGCGGGTTTGAGCCCCGTCTTCCGCTCTAAGAAAAGGGAAACAATCTAATTGGTTTGTTTCCCTTTTTTATTGGTTAATTCTTCGAGATGCCTTCGAGAAGCGTTCGAAAGAAAGAGAGCCTCACTCATACTTACGATGTGGATTCTTCGGGAACCACCCCTTACGCACTCGCTCTTCCTGTTCAAACAACTCCTTGATGGTCCAAAACGAGGAAAAGGCAAACACACCACAGAGCGAAGCCCCAAAGAGGCTCTCCAGCAACAACGAGGCTACGACACCTACCAGCCCTAACAATAAGAACACCCACCAACAACGTGTCCCCCAATAATACTCAGCTTTCACAACGACTGGATGAAACAATCCAATAATCAAAAAAGTTGCTATTCCAATTAACAATCCTTCCCAATTCATCTTAATCTCATTTAAATATAGGCCCAAAGGTATATTTTTTATTCAAATCATCCTTGTCTATTTGGGAATTTTCGTAGATTTGCAGAGTTTCAAAAGAGATGAACGGCAACTTTAACCGAGTAGTTCACTGTTAAATGTGGAATTGTTCAAATCACCGGAACGTTTAAAAGTAGAATCTAAAAAAATACCGATATAAGACATGATGAACAGTGAGATAAAAAGAATTGCCAACTCTTATGCAGAAGAGTTTTGCAGTGATGCGATCTACCCATCGCATCTGTTCAAGGCTGTGCTTCACAAAGACATGGGCTTAGTTCATTTCTTGGAAACAGAACTGGACAAAGACTATTTTTACTTGCAAGACTGGGCAGACATTCAGATGCAGCTTTCGCCCCGCGCTACCCGTCCATCCAGCGATCTGGAGCTGTCGGATGAAGGACAGGCCGTCATGGACGAAGCGTTCTCCTATCAGGAAAAGTTCGGAATGAGTTCTTGTGAGCCTATCTGTGTGCTTGCCTCTTTGGTCACTCCGGGTGTCGGGTTTACGTTCGACCAGTTAAAGACCCTTCCTCTCAATGCGACAGAAATCTGTAATAAAATCGGTATCAAGACCTCAGCAGATGGAACGGTTGTGGCCAGTGCCACCACACCAACAGCCAAGTCGGTTACCGGTAAAGGGGTTGTCCAGCAGTACTGCATCAACAAGATCGAGGAAGTGCAAGCTGGCAAGATCGCTCCGGTGGTTGGTTTTGAGAACGAGATTTCGACCATTTTTGAAATCTTAGGCCGTAAGACAAAATCCAACCTGTTGATCACCGGTGAGTCGGGTGTAGGTAAAACTTCACTGATCAACGGCTTTGCTACCCAGTTAGCACAAGGTCGGATGCCGTCATTCCTCAACAATGCCAAGTTGTATGAGTTGGATTTGGCAGCCCTCAGTGCCGATGCCTCCTACAAGGGCGAAATCGAAGACCGCTTCAAAAAGGTATTGGCCGAGATCCGCGAGACCGAAAATGCCATTTTGGTCATCGAAAGTATTGACAAACTGTTTGACAAACAAGGCAGCCTCTATGGAGCAGCCACCATGCTGAAACAGGAGTTGGGTAAAGGTAATCTCCTTCTGCTCTGCACCTCCTCCATCGATGGTTACACCAAAAATATCGAGACGGACAAAGAGTTCGTCACCAAATTGGAAAAGATCAGCCTCGAAGAACCCAATGCTGACCTTTGCCTCCGTATCTTGAAAGGAGCTCTCCCCACATACGAAAACTTCCATCATCTCTCCATTGCCGAACCGGTCATGGCCGATGCCATTCGTCTGGCTAAGCGTTATCTGACGGAAAAGGCGTTGCCTGACTCGGCATTTGACCTGATCGACCATACCATGGCGTTGTTAAAGACCATGAACGACATGTCTGCTACCGATCTGGCTGCGATGGAAGAAAAACTGAACAGCTTACAATCTGCCGATCCAAAGATGACCGAAGAGGAGCAGATGAAAGAATTGGAATGGCTAAACTATGAGATGCTCCACAAGACCAGTTGCATCCTACTGGCTCAGTTGGACACAGACACCGACTTCAGCAAGCTACCGACCGTCGAGAAACGGGTCAGCTACCTGCAGAAGAGCCTGCAACAGTTGGCAGGTCTGGCAGCTGAGAAACGAACCTCTGTCGAGAGTGCCGACCTCTATGCCGTTGTGGCCAAGCAGACCGGTATTCCATTGGGTAAGGTACAATCGAAAGAGCGCGACCGTTTAGTCAATGCTGAGGGCACCTTGAAGAAACGGGTTGTCGGACAGGACCACGCGGTGAAGATTGTCCTGGATGCCGTATTTGAATCTCGTTCCGGCCTCAACAAGAAGGGACAGCCGATGGGCTCCTTCTTCTTCCTCGGACCGACCGGTACCGGTAAGACTGAGTTGTCGAAAGCATTGGCGGCTTTCCTCTTTGAAGATGAGTCTGCCTTGATTCGTTTCGACATGTCCGAGTTCAAGGAAGAGCACTCTGTGGCACTGCTCTACGGTGCGCCTCCGGGATATGTTGGATACGAAGAGGGAGGTCTGTTGGTCAACAAGATCCGCCAGAAGCCCTACTCCGTTGTGCTGTTTGACGAGATCGAGAAAGCGCACAAGTCGGTCTTCGACCTCTTCCTGCAGATCCTGGACGAAGGTAAGTTGCACGACCGTCTGGGCCGTGTAGGCGACTTCTCCAACGCACTGATTCTGTTCACCTCCAACATTGGTAGCCAGTTCATCGTCGATTCGTTCAACCAAGGCAAGATCCCGCAGAACAACGATTTGATGGACATCATGCAGAACTATTTCCGTCCGGAATTCTTGGGCCGTCTCACCGAGATCGTACCCTTCTCTCCGATCACGGAAAAGACCGTTACCCGCATCTTTGAGATCCATCTCAAGGGTCTGCTCAAGTTGTTGGCCGAGCAGGAGATCACGCTCCAGATGGACGACGAAGTCAAACGAACCATCGCCATGAAGGGTTACAATCCGCAGTATGGAGCACGTCCCGTCTTGGGAATCATCCGCAAGGAGTTGCGTCACCCGCTCTCCAAACTGATCATTTCCGGACAGGTCAAGTCGGGCGACACGGTTGTCGTCAAGGTAAACGAAGAGGGGCAGATCCTGTTCGAAACCGAAAAGAAATCATAGAATATAAGTATAAACATCTAAATAAACAGTACGAACCATGGCACTGAAAGAGAATTTTATTTCGATGGCTCCGGATGAAGAGTCTAATGCGAAAGTCTCCCCGATTGACAACAACAAGACATTGATGATCGATCAATACACGTCTGACGCAGAACCCGGTAATCCGGAATTTGTAGAAGACATTCACAACATCAACGATGCTTTCGCTCATTTCAAACCGACCGTAGAAGTCGATTTCATCGACGAAGAGGGTGGCTCTGTCAACGAGAAGTTGCACTTCAACGAGTTGCGTGACTTCGAGGCACAAGGTGGCAAGGGACGCTTGGTGGAAAACAGCCAGTTCCTGTCGGGTGTCAAACAGAAAATGGACACCAACGCAAAGATCCGCAAGAGCATAGAGCAGAACCGTAAATTGCGTGACATCCTGAAAGAGGGCAAGTCTCGCGACGAACTGAAAGCCATGTTGCAAGCCATGTTGGCTGAACTGGAAGGAGCGAAATAAATCCAACGTAAACTGACAAAAAGTAGAAAAAATGGCAGAAGCAGAATTACAGAAAAGTAACATAGCCGCTGGACAGCCTGCAGCGGCCGGCGAATCTCGCCCCCAAAAACAAGAGGCTGTTGACGTAACGAAATTGTTGTCATCCTTCGGTGGTTTTAATGCCATCCGTGGATTCTTGCCCGATGCAGACAACTTGAACCCGGCTCGTAAAGCAGCGAAGGCCGTTTTCCTATCTGACAAACGATTCAAGGACAAACGCGAGAACCTGATCAACGACATCAAGGGCTGGTTGGAAGTACTGGACGAAGGTCACGGATCAGCAACAGAGTTTGCCGATGCCTGCAAGGCCAAAGAGCAAAAGTATGCACAGGTATTGAGCCAAGGTATTACGGATGCCCTCTATGCAACTCAGAATCTGGAGCGTTCATATCGTGAATTGGATTCCTTCTTCAAGACAGCCAACACGGATAAGGTAAAGAACCTGCGCCTCATCAATGTCTATAAGGATGACATTGCAGACAATGACTCTGGCTTTGCACAGGAGGTTGAAAACCTGTTGCGCGGTGGTTTCGACCGGTTGAGTCTGAAGGACTGCTACAGTCTGTTGGTCATTCCGGGCAACGTGTTCCAGGACAAGGTGACACTTTTGCAGTGGGCCAAGATCGCCTTTAAATATAAGGTCATGTTGATCACCGACCATGCTGACGAATATTCATACGATGATCTGTTTGCCAATACAGAGGGTTATCGCGACAGCGACATGGAGTTGCAGAATGTAATCATGACCTCCAACTGGATTGTCGGCCGCGAATCGGAAAAGCTCTCGGAAGACGAAAAAGACATGCCCGCTTTCTTCATTGCCCCCTCAGGAGCCTTGGCAGGCAAGCTGTATGACGAAAGTGCCAACATGGCGCAGGGTGCCGGCGGTAAGAAATATGGTACACTGGACGGTGTGAAGGGCGTACGTCTGGACCTGCTGAAATCTGAGATCGCCTCGTTGATGGATAACCAGGTGATTCCGATGGTCTATTCAGAGGGTCGCGTCATGGCATTCAACAACACGACGCTTTACAATGGCGACAATGCAGCCATGAAGGAGTATCCGATTGTCCGCGTGTTCGACTGGGTCAAGAAGGTCCTGATGAACTACGTGCATGAGGTAGCGTTGGAAAACTGGGATCCGTACAACTCACCGAAGAACCTGAAGTCGAAAATCCAGGCCTTCCTGAACGACTACAAGGGCTACGGCAACCTGTTCCAAAACTACGAAATCAAAGAACCGACGCAGGATCCGGTGACCAAGCGTATCACTTGTGACATCAGCCTGACTCCGTTCTATTCAGCCAAGAACTTCATCATCAAAGTATCAGCTGACAAAAAGGATAAAGAAGCACAAATGGCATAATGCCACTGCATATTTATTCATCACATAAATTTTATTTTTATGGCTAAAACACCCGTTAAACTTGAAATCGATGGTTACAAAGAGCGTGAGGTGCTCATGGTTACGTATGCGTTTGACCAGGCAACTGACGTAGAAGGCCAGATGGCCGGTATTCCGCGTGGCGGAATAATTACAGTACGCGTAAAAGCGTTGAACGATGGAACGCCTGACCTGTTGGCGTGGATGGTCGAAAGGAACCTGCCGAAGAACGGCACAATCACGTTTCAGGAGACCAAGACAGGCAAGGTCATGAAGACCATCCAGTTCACCAATGGTTATTGTATCAACTTCAATGAACATTGGGAGGACAAATTGGGTCATTTCGAAGAGATCGAGATCACCTGCCAGAAAATCGAGTTTGGCTCTGTCGCTTATGAAAACGACTGGGCATAAGGAAAACGTATCGTTGAACCCTCAAAACAGACAAGAACAATGGCAGCAAATGTAACACCGGTACAATTGGCGGTACAAGATTTCGAACCGAGAGAAGTGATTTTGGTTGACTATGCATTCACACAGGCAACCGATATTGAAGGACAGATTGCCGGCATTCCGCGCGGCGGATGGATCACGATCCGTGTCAAAGCGATGAACGACGGCAATAACCAATTGTTGCAATGGATGTTGGCACCCAACGATCCGCGCGACCTGAAGGTGACGTTTAGCAACACGATCGACGGTACTACGATGAAAGAGATCGAAGGAAAGGGTTGCTACTGCATCCACTATGTGGAAAAATGGGAAGATGGCGAACAGCATTTCGAGGAGATGCAAATCGTCTGCCAAGAGTTGAAGAATGGTCCTGTATCGTTCGAGAATCCTTGGAAGTAAGAAACAATATTTTCAAACAACTAAACTTGCATAGATTATGGCAAAGACTCCGGTAAAATTAGAGATTGACGGATACAAGGAACGGGAAGTAATGATGGTTACTTACGAGTTCGATCAGGCAACAGACGTAGAAGGCCAGATGGCTGGTATTCCCCGTGGCGGCCAGATCACGATCCGTGTGAAAGCGTTGAACGATGGTACACCTGACCTGTTGGCATGGATGGTAGAACGTAACTTGCCGAAAAACGGTACGATCACCTTCCAGGAGACCAAGACTGGCAAGGTCATGAAGACCATCAAATTCACCAATGGCTATTGCGTGAACTTCGATGAGCACTGGGAAGACAAGAAGGGCCATTTCGAAGAGATCGTCATCACATGCCAGAAGATCGAGTTTGAATCAGTCACCTTCGAGAACGACTGGGCATAAGCAGTTATTAGTTATTTCACCCTTTAATTACAGAAACAGAGTATGGCAGAAAATATAACACCGGTACAGTTATCGGTACAAGATTTTGAGACACGCGAAGTGATGATGATCGACTATAAGTTCGATCAGGCAACAGACAGAGAGGGACAGCTCGCCGGTATTCCCCGTGGTGGCAAGATCACCATCCGTGTGAAGGCAATGAACGACGGTAACAACCAGTTGCTGCAATGGATGTTGGCTCCCAACGATCCGCGCGACCTGAAGGTGACCTTCTGTAACACCATTGATGGCTCAACCATGAAGGAGTTGCAAGGCAAGGGTTGCTACTGCATCCACTACGTGGAAAAATGGGAAGATGGTCAGCAGCACTTCGAAGAGTTGCAGATTGTCTGCCAGGTTTTGCAGAATGGACCGGTTTCATTCGAGAACCCCTGGAAATAACCCTATTCTATACTGGAGTCAGTGGGGCCATGTCCCTGCTGGCTCTTCCCATATCATTCAAACAACCTTTTAATACCCAGAACTTATGTCTTTATTGGCTAAACTGCAAATCGGCGAGAACAGTACCGGACTCTACAACGACGAATACTTGGTAGCGGGCTGTTCCTATCGTTTTTCACGGAAACACAACGGTCGGCGTCCCGACAGCGATGCACGTTGCGGGGTCATCGAAGTGACCGTCATCGTGCCCGGCAAAGAGAATCTGAAACTATACGAATGGTACATTCAGCGAATCAGCCTCTCCGGTCGGATCGTATTTGACATGTCCAGCCAAGCAACCAATGAATTCAATCCGCAGAAATTCCTCTATTTCGAGGAGGCAAGTTGCTTTGCCATTTCCGAAGCCTATCACATCAACGGTGCACGCCGGCGTATGCTCAAGCTGGAACTGGTCGCCGAGCGGCTGAACATCGATTCCGTTCCTTTTGTCACATTTAATAATTGAAAACTATGGCTGAGAATTTATCCAATTATCTGAAAGCGCTCTTGACGTTAGACGATATGACATTAGGAATGCCCATCCGTCAAGAGGGATGTCAAACCGTACAGCACTTCGCTTACCGTTGCTACCGTAGCCGCGACTCGCAAGGCCGTCCGTACGGACCGACGAATGCGACCATCTTACGTTTTGTCTTGAAATCGCTTGCCAATAATGAGAGCAAACATTTCTACCGTCGTCTGCAAGACAACGAGTCCAACACCTTCTCTTTCATCTTCAATGCCACGTTCGACGAGATCCGGCTGTTGAAGGACTACGACGATGCCATGGTCGTGACCGGCTATGTGGTCGAAGTACAAGAGGTGTTTGGAGCAGATATTCCCGAAGTGGAAGACAAAGAGCAGATGTATATGTGCGTGGATATCCTGGTGGAATCCATCGAATACATCGGCAAGATGGCCAATAAAGTACTTCATGTAAACTACTAATAAAAACAATAAAAATTCAAGCGTATGGCAATCTATCGCGTTCAATTCTTTCGATTCAAGGAAGAGTCGAGCCAAGCACAACCCACGGTTTCTTTAACCAAGGAGAACAAGATCACCCTGACGGAGCAGCCTCCGTTGGAATCCCTGTTTACGCTCGATTTCTCAAAGTCCGAGAAGAGTACCGCCACCATCAGTCTGGGGGCAGATACCAGTTGTGACTTAACATTTAACACATTGCGTTATCATAAACGTGTCTATCAACCCGGATGCGTGGAGATCCGACTGAAAGCTGACAATTTGAAAAAAAGTGACCTGTTTTCCACCCGATGGGAACAGGCCTTGGCCAACTATTTCCGAGGTTTGGTCGTGGACGTATGGGACGTGCAACACAAACCGGTTACTATCGCTGCGAAATACTACATTTTCCAGATTGTACCGCGGGTGGTGAAAAGTGACAAAGAAACCTCCATCAACCTGCAACTGACCGCCTACAGTCCGGACAAGTTCCTGACAATGGACCAGTTCAGCAATGCCTTCACTGGCAAACGGCTCTTCGGTGAGATGATTCCCAACATGCTGACTCGTTACGTACAGAAAGGGACATTCCGCAAGTTCATCCAGTTGTCGCAGACGATTGAGGCCAATCTGAACTTCCTGACAGCGGAAAGTACGAAGAAGCAGTTGAAGGCCATCATCAACACCATCACCGATCCAGCGTTAAAAGAGACGTTCCAAACCATCCTGAAGGGTTTCCAATCCCAATTCCAAGGAGAGTATATCCTGCCCTACAGTGTGCAGTACAACGAGAGTTTTTACGACTTTCTGGTGCGTATGCTCAATCGGTACGGCGAATACCTCTTCATGGAGGAGGGTGTGCTACACGTGGGGCTACCCGACAAAGCAAATCAGTGTACTACCATCAGCCAATATAAGTCGTATGCGCTGGTCGATAACGCTTTACAGACGTTGGACAACATCAGTGTGACTCACCCCAATGCCATGCAGGATCCGTATGCCGTCAACTCAAGCAACCAAGAGATGCTCTACAACTCGGAAATCAGTACGGAGGAGCTATGTACTCCCATAGGCAAGCTGGAAGAGGTAACTATGATCCAATTACTCAAATTGACTCAACCTGGTTTGAGGCTCACAGGAGAGGCAGCCATCAAAGCGACCCCGATTCTGATTCGAAAAGCCTATGAATACCTGGATGCCCCTTCATTAATACAATTGATTACGTTTCTGGCGATCACATACGGTCTGGAAACTTGGCACCACATATCGAAAACCCAAACAGAGAGGAGCAATTTCAACAAGACCTATTTCACCACCGACAAACAAGCCAATGAATCGGAGGAGGACTTTCAGAAACGGATGCAACAATACGACAGCAAGCAAAATCAGTTTGCCCCTTACAGCAATTTAGTAGGGATGAGCAAAGAATTGTTCCGACGCATTGAGTTGGCCGAACAGCAGATGAGCCGTACGCAGATGCAGGTAGAATGCGACGGTGACTTCCAGTCCATCCTGCTCGGAGATTTTTTTCAGTTGGACACGGATACTCAAACCTATATCACGACAGAGATCATTGGTGAAGCCAAATGGGAAAACGAAGCCTATACCTCCTCGCTGACAGTTAACGGTGTGCCGGTTCAAACGTCCACTGGAGAAGATCCTTCCAAACCTCAACGTATCTACTGGCCCATTCCGGCAGATCAAGCCCGCATCCGGCAGAGTGGTCCGCAGACAGCCTACGTGGTTGCCAACGACGATCCGATGCAGTTAGGTCGCGTACGGGTCAAATATCCGTGGCAGTCGATCACCAAAGATGAAAAAGGAAATTTCAAGCCGGACGATGCGACGCCCTGGATCCGTATCTCCTCCCCGATGGCTTCCGAAGGAAGTGGTTTCCTGTTCACCCCATCGCTGCAAGACGAGGTGCTCATCAATTTCGAGAACGAAAACATCGAGCGTCCCTACATGGTCGGCGCACTCTACAATAAACAGAACGCTCCCCAAACCGTTCCATCCGACTATGACCTGACCTATGCTGGGAATCACAGCATCAAGTCGATCACCTCCAATTGTGGCCATTCCATTACTTTTCAAGAGGCCATTTCGGGAGCCAACTTTGTCAAAAACGTACTCCCACCGGCCTTGAAAACACTGACAACCTTCTGTCCGGGAATGGAGCCGCTGAACACATTCATAGACGATACGACCAAGGGGGCCAAAATGTTGAGTGGTGGTATTCAGATGACCGACCAGATGGGTTTCTATACAGTCAATCTATCTGCTGAAAACCGTGAAATTTCCATCAAGTGTCCGTTAGGAAAAGTGAATATCAATGCTTTTACAGGTATTCAGATCATGGCTCCCAATGGGAACATCAAGATTGAAGGAAAAAATGTAGATATCATCGCCAGAAACAAATTGAATGTTACTTCCGGTAACAATATCGAACATGCAGGACCGGACGAGCGAACCAAATGGCAAAGCTTCAAAGCGTTGATGGGGGATACAGTCAAAGATCTTATTCGGGATAAGCTCAAGGAATATGTGTGCGACCTTTCCCTGATCCGGACCATCTTGGAAGTATTCTTGAAACCCATCGATGGTACCATGCGTATCAAATCCAAACGTTATCTCTGTATGGAAGCCGGTTTGGGTAATGCTCAGATTTTCAACCCGGACTATTACAAGAGCATGAACAAAGAGCAATACAAACGGGAATCCAAGGGGAAAGAGAGTCCGGCAGCCCGGATTCGCCAATTGGATGCGCTCTTATACGATTTGGTTACCACAATGACCAGACAGCATAATGATATCGTTACTAAAATAGCTGCCTACAAAAAAATGGTAAACGACATTCCGGGTCATGAGCTTGCACTTTTATTTACGAACGAGGATTGGAAAAAGGATGTTTCCAAAATCTTCCAAGATGCACGAGACAAAAAGGAGAAATTGAGCGATTTACCGATTGATAAGCAGAAAATCAAGGATATCAAAGCTTTGTCACCTCGATCTATCCCCAATATCACATCCATCCGTAAGGAACTATTGGATCTTTGTCGTCGTTCAACCTATAAGAGTACGATAGAACTGCTGCAAAAACGTTATGGGGTAGATAAGAAATATCCACAGTTGTTTGAAAATCAACTTGAATATCAAAATCTATTGAAGTTGTTGGACATCATGAGTAAAGACCTAACGATCGATGACGTGCTCAAAAAACAGCCTTTCGAGAATACGAAACCAAACCAATTTGTCATGCTACAAATACGACGTATCTGTATAGGTTATGCCGTACAAGACATGACGAAGAACTGGGAATGGAAATTTGAATGGGATCATAAGACTGTCGAAGAGAGCTGGCAAGCCATGATTGACAGTATTCAATACCATTCGGAAGAGACGGTAGGCGATCATCCCGTCTTGGATTATCTGGCAGACGTCACGGGCTTCAAAGGGTTCTCCGACCAATACGTCTGGGATAAGGAAGATTATGGACAGATTCTCTTCTCCAACAATGCGGAGACACTCCACTACAATGGCAAATCCATTGAACCATACGATTTACGACGCCCCAGTTCGCTGGAAGAGATGAAGAAGGCCTTACAGAATATTAAACTTTAAAAGGATTCGACAATGGAAGACATACTTCATGAATTAACAGAATGGAAAGAACAATTGGATCAGCTCAAGGAGAGTCTGGCCAAAGAACTGGAAGATATTCAACAGTGTAAAGCGGACATTGCGCAGTTGCGTACGGAGACAGCAGACAAGTATTCCCCCGTAAACTACATCCGTGATGATCGGAAACTGATCCTTTCAGCTCCGGAGATTGTGATCGGGAACGTGAACCGGCAGGGTATGTTGATGGGTGACGAGGCAAGTGTTACGGTACGTGGCCATATCCTCAAATTAGAGGGGATAGATAAGTTGGAGCAACGTGCGCCGCAAATTCACCAGATTGCCGAGTGTCCGGGCATTGATGGCGAAGAGAATGCGCTTCTGCCTGAAAAGTCTGAGATTGTACAAGCCGGACGCAGTATCTTGGTCAAGAGCCTGACAAAGCCGAACACGATTTGTCCCGGGTTCGACTTGGCTACCAAACCGGGCATCACTTTGGCTTCCGACGGCGGAATTGAAGTCAATGCCTCATTAGCATGCGAAAAAGAAAAAGAGGCCTTGGATACTGCCATTGCCGAATTGGAAACGCAAAAAGAGCAGGCGCAATCGAAATTGGATGAAATTGCCGACCAAATCAGCGATTGTTTCCTTACGTTAAAATTAGCGGTCAAGCAACCGACTTTGTTAGTGACCGTATCAGACCTGTTGACGCGTGCAGCCTACATGGATCTGGAAGATGTGCAAAAAGACTTTGGTCTGAAGTCGGAAGAGGTCTATTCGTTGCTATCCGGTTATTACCACCAATTGGCTGTCTTGTCCCGAATCAACATACGTATCAGTGAACTGAAGAAACGGAAAGAGGCTGTCGGTGAACGTGAGGCTTCTTTCAAAGACGAGACGACCAGTGCCAATATTCTCCTGCAATCGGAAACGATCATGATGGAATCGCGCGATGGCGACAACAACGTACGGACCAATGAAGAGGCAGGACTCTTTGTGAATGCTCCGCAAACGATCATCAGTAGCCAAAATGACGACCTCTCTACGATTGAGAATAGCTCGTTGGTATTACGATCCGAAACGATTGAACTCAACACGCAGAATACCTCCATGACCGATCAGGAAAAAGGTGAAGGGGAGTCCAAAGCGGAAGGAACGGTTAAAATCCTCTCCAAGGAGATTCAGATGACAGCAATCGATCATGAACTGAAGGAGCATGAGCCCACCGAGAAAGCATTGACCGCCGAAAGCAAGATCTTCATGCGTGCCGAGACAATCCAAGTCGATTCGACCGATACCGAAGGGAAGGCAACGGGTCTGATCGACCTGAATGCGAAGAATGTCCGACTGAAATCGATGGATGTCGATAAGGAGTCGCGTGCGGAACAGGAAATGGCCAAAGAGAGTCAATTGCAGTTGCTCGCCAACAAGATGTTCATCGGATCCCCGAAGAAAGACGATATCCAGGCGGAGAAGCTCCTGATCGGATCGAAGATTGTTCAGATCAAATCGCCGAGCTATACCGAAATCCACCAAGAGGATGGAGGAGCCCAGAGTCTGATCCGTTTGAGCGATGGTAATTTGGCTGTGGCCGGCAGTGGAGATAATACCCTGTATGGCAACTATGAATTCAAGGGTAAAGCAACACTCGTTGACATCGAGACCACCAACATCAATACCAGCACGCTGGAAGTATCAGACGGATTGAAAACCCCGAATACCAAAGAGGGTATGCCGGGTAACAACAGCAACCCCTCGGATGAGTTACCGGATGCTTATCAAGACGACTGGGAAGAACCCTCGTTTGAATGATCACCTATATAATATAATGTATAACGAAAATAAAACAACTCAATATGGCAACATTCGTATGTATGGGAGCTATGCTCCAATGTAGTTTTGGGATGGCACCGTCCCAGTTTATCGTGCCGGATCCGACCCGGCCAATGGTAGATAACAAACCGCGTGCCAACATCATGGACAATGTCCCGATGAAGAACATCATGCCTTTCGGCATGTGTCAGTCGATGGCCAATCCGACCGTTGCCTCCGCTACTGCTGCAGCCTGCGGTGTACTGACCCCGATGCCCTGTATGCCCGTTATTTCCGCCCCCTGGATGCCGGGAGGGCAAGAGTTGATCTGCAACATGCCCGCCCTCTTGGATAACTGTAAGTTAGTATGTATGTACGGCGGAAACATCTCTGTGTCCAATCCGGGACATACGACCAACGTACAATCTAAATAAACAGACGCCAATCAAATCGTAAAACAATAATTTGTATATGGCCAGTTATCATATTTGCATTTATACCTACCAACCCTCCACAAGCGACTCCCAAAACACATTTGAGGTGAAAGAGGGAGTGCTCAATCTGAATGGTAGCACGCTCCAAAAGAATGCCAGCAACCGATTACTGGATCTGCAGGTGTTGAATGGGGCGCAAAGCCAGTCAGCTACACTGCAGATTGGTGATAAGAAGGCAACCGTAAGTGTAGAGACGTTGGACTATCGCAAAGAGCTCTACAAGCCCGGATGGGTCCGCCTGAAACTACAGTTTACCATGACTGCGACCATCACGGTCAAAGAGATCAAATCCCGGTTCAGTTCCTGTGTTCTGGATCTGGAAGAGGTGACCCAAACAGCTCAACCCTTTGTGGTAGCCAAGAACTATTTCATCTTTCAGGTGAAACCGGAGTTCAAGTCGATGGGAGAAAAAACGGCCCTCCACGTCACCTTGACAGCCTATAGTCCGGACAAATTCCTGACATTGGACAAATACAGCCGCACCTACACCTGCAAACGGTTCTTTCAGGATCAGTTGGCAGAGACCCTGAATGACTATCAAGCCAAGAATTCGTTCAACTGTTTCGTCAACCTGACTGAATCAGCCCAAGGTAACTTGCATCATTTGGGTGTCCTGGTAACGAAAGATCAGACGCAGGTATTCAAAGAGTATCTGTTGCCCTACAGCGTCCAATACAACGAGAGTTTCCATGATTTTCTGGTGCGTATCGCCAACCGGAATGGCGAGTTTCTCTATTGGGAGCAGGGTGTATTACAGGTTGGCTTGCCTCCATTAAGCAAAACACCGGTTCAAATTACGACCTATGAATCCAGAAGCTATGACAATGAGCTGTTCGATGTGGATGCGAATACGATACCTGTCCATGCCTTGATCACCTCCCATGAAACGATGAAAGGGGATGATCCGACTGTTATGATGGATGAAGATCTGGAGTTCGAGCAGAACTCCATGCTCTACAACTCGGAAGTGTCGAACGAGTCCTACTGGGCAACCCTGCATAAGGATAACTATGACACCCAAGCTGATATTTGGGGGGAAGACTTCCCCATGCCCTTCCTGCTCAACACGGCTACCGGCTATCTCAACGAAACCTGCCTGATGGACATTGTATTGGGCCTTGCGGAAGAGATGGCAACAACTGCGATTGAGAATGCCCTGAAAGCGAGTAAAATCAAAAGCAAATACGAAAAGCTGTTCCAGTCGGGGCAAGAAGATAACTACGACCCTTCCAAGGAATACTATTCCCAATTCAGTTCGTATGTGAAAGATGTGAAATCGGTGGGGAAAGAGTTTTATCACACCATTCATTTGAAAGAGAGCCACATGGATCAGTCCAAAATGCAGATCAACTGCGTCGGTACCTTTTACCAGATCCGGTTGGGAGACTGTTTTTATGTGGATGATCAGAAAGAGACATTCGTCCCCATCGTCATCGAAGGAAGTGTCCAGATGAAGGCCGACAAGACCTACACGGACCAGCTGTCCTTTACCGCTATTCCAGCTGATTCGACCGACTGTTACCCCATCCATTCCGAGCAGGGTTGGATCCGAACCAGTGGTCCACAGACCGCCTACGTCATGAAGACAGGCGACCCCTTCCAACTGGGCCGTATCCGCATCCGTTATCTATGGACAGCAGCAAAAGATGGAAGTCCGTGGATTCGGGTCTCCCTGCCCAAAGCCTCGTCCGAAAGTGGCATTTTCTTCTTGCCGGAAGAGGGAGACGAGATTTTGGTCAATTACGAAAACGGCAACGTGGAACATCCCTACATGGTCGGCGGACTCCACAATTCGCGCACAGCACCTAACGACGGTGGCACCAACCAGACCATCACCTCCGTCAATGGTCATCAGATTGCCTTCAAAGATGGTTCAGGCAGTGACTTCTTGGCCGGTGCATTGCCCGCATTCAGCACGTTCAGCAAGTTTATTCCCGGTTTCAAGGATGCCACCAAATTCGGCACAGAGGGAGATGCGGCGAAGTTGGGCGGTGGCATTACCCTCTGTGATCCCTGGGGCTTCTACTCCATCAGCATGTCCACCAACAAACGTTCCATTGCCATCGACTGTCCGTTGGGAAAGGTCGGCATCAATGCCTTTACCGGCATCTCCATCAGTGCTCCGAACGGCAACGTAAAAATTGAGGGAAAGAATGTGACCATCTCAGCGGGTAACAAATTGACCATCCAATCGGGCAACAACATTCAGGACCTCGAAAAGAAAAAGGGATTCCTGAGTATGGTGGGGGAAGCGTTGCTGGATAAGGGAAAAGATATGCTGAAGAGCTATCTCTGCGACCTGTCGCTGATTCGGACCATTTTGGAGGTATTCCTGAAACCCATCGACGGTACGATGCGTATCGGATCGAAACGTTACCTCTGTCTGCAAGCCGGTGTCGGCCAGGCAAATATCCTCAACAAAAAGTATCTGAAAAGTATCTCAAGTGCCCAAATTCGGGAGATGATGAAACCGGGTGGATACCAAAACGGAGCACTCCTGGTCCGTAACATTGACAGTTTCATTTGTACGTTGGTTTCGACCATGACAGAAAAGTACAACAATGCCTTGCGGCAAGTAGCCGCCTACAAGGCTGTACAGCAGAAACTGACTGATGCCAACTTCGCGCCAGACACCTGGAAGAAAGATGTGAAAGACATGCTGATACAGGCCCAAAAGGATACCCCCCAAGTGCCCGAACTGGAATTGGACTATTACAAGAACTTAGCTCCGCAAACAACGCCACTGGTCGAACTGGAAGATTTGAATAAAGCACGTGAGGCGTTTCTCAAAGCTGCTCAAGCAGCTGTTGTTAATAATACAGTAGAGAACTTGCAGGAGGAATGCGTGGTGGACGATGAATATTATGGGTTGATGGAGGAGTGTGATAGCTTCAAAAACTGCTTGAAAGCCATCGATCTGTTTCAGGTGCCCATCGATGACCTCGTCACAAAAGCATGCGACTGGAAGCTCAATCCGTTGGCTCTGTTAAAGATCCGCAGGGAGACGATGGACGCTGTACTGCCTGCTATTTTGGAGAAAGTAAAAATGAAACGTACGGAGACCATCCAAGGGAAAAACTTCCAGAGTGACTGGGAGAACATGGTCAATGATATCCAATACGAGGATGCTGCATGGGCGGAAATGCGTGGCGAACCAAGTCAATTAGGAGCCTTTTTGGCAGAAGTGACAGGCTTCAAAGGGTTTGCCGATCAATACGCTTGGGATCAGGCAGACCGGGGCGAGATTCTCTTCTCCAACGACGAGCAGACACTGCACTACAACGGCCAGAACGTCGAGCCCTTCTCCAAAGAGCGGCCGATGCCACTGGATGAGATCAAACAAGCGCTTAAAAACATCACCATTTAAACGAGTCAGCTCATGAAAACGATCAAAGAAAATCTGGATATATGGGAACAAAAACTCCAGGATTTCAAGAACAGCATAGATAAGGAACTTGCCGAGATCCATACCTGTAAACAGGAGATCCGCCAGTTGAAAGATGAAGTGACGGAAGCCTTGTCAAAAGGACGTTTCGTACGGGATGAGAACCGGCTGATCCTATCGGCACCGGAGATCATCATCGGCAATGTCAACCGGCAAGGGATCGCAGAAAGCAGGGCCGGAAAGGTCATCCTGCGGGGCAATTGCATCCAAGTAGAGGCCAGCGAACGGATCGAAAATCGTTCACCGAAAATCCATTCCATTGCGGAAGATCCGGGATGCGACGGAACGGAGCATACCATCCATCCCAATGCGGAAATTGTGCAGATTGCCAACAATCTGTTGCTCCGCAGCATCTCCCATACCGATACACTCAGTCCCAAAAATGACCTGGCGGTACAGCCGGGACTGACTATTGTCTCGGATGGCGCATTAGACATCAAGGCGGAGATGCCCTGTGAGACCGAAGAGAGTGACTTGGATGAGGTCCTTGCAGACTTGGGCAATCAACAAACGGATCTCAAAAAAGAGATTGCAGATGCGGAGAAGGCCATTCAGGAGACCAATACGGAGTTGACGAAGATCTTAGCTCCCAACCTGAATGTTACCGATCTGTTGACCCGTGCCAATTATGTGGATCTGGACGAGCAACACCAGGCATTCAATACGCACTCTGAAACGCAGTACCGCCAGTTGGCCAACTACTACCAGTTGCTTGCCGCTGCCGCTGAAATCAATCTGCGCAAGAAGGGGCTGGAAGAGCGGAAAAAGAAAGCTGGCGAGCGGAAGGCCCAGTTTAAAGAGGACCCGACCAATGCCAGACTCAATTTGACAGCGGAGAAGATCAACATGACCACCCGCGATGGGGACCATAACATCCGGACCAATCCACAGTCGGGTGTTTATGTGAAGAGCCGTAACGTAAATATAGAAACAACGGACGATACCGGGAAACTGATTGAAGAAGGCACCATCTTTATGCACTCAGGCCATTCCATCATGGATGCCCACAACCCGAATTATACGAATGAGGAGGGAGACGGTGATTCCAAGAGCACCGGATCAATCGAACTCTATGCGAAGAATGTCCAGATCCGTTCCATCGACTACGATCTCAAAAAATGGGAATTGGAAGAGAAGGAACTGACCCCTGACAGTGGTCTTACGGTACAAACGGGTGCGATCAATCTGATGAGTGTCGATACAGAAGGTAAGGCCACAGGGCTAATCCATCTGAATGCGAAGGATGTACGACTCCGATCGATGGATCTTGACAAAGAAAACCTAACGGATGTTGAACTCGCCAAAGAGAGTCGGTTGCAATTGCTTTCCGAATCGATATTCATCGGTTCTACGGAAGAGAAGCAGCTGACGCAATGGGCCCAAGTGAATGCGGACAATGTCAAACTGTACGGCAAGACACAGATTGGATTGCAGCAGGACGAGGACAAGGGATTGGTTGAAATGGAAGGTGGAAATCTCACGATCAATGCTGAGGCAACGGATATCTATGGCAAATTCACTTCAAACGGAGAGTCTTCCATCCCGACATTGACCTCCAAGAGTATCGAGACGGATCACATGAAGGTCAACAGCAGCTGGAAGACACCCAATACCCAAGAGGGTACGCCTGCATCTGCCTCTCCGGACAAGACGAAAAAGAAATCCAAATCGAAGCTGAAATTATTTGGCAAATAACTGACGTTTTTATAATGACAGACCGGGCCGCATCATGGTCCGGTCTGATTTCCGCGCTCATGGAAACCCATTTCCGCTACTATGTCATGACCAGCCTATCCACCAATCAATTACGAGGCTACTTTTTCATCCTTTCTTGACACCCTTTTTGCTACCACGCGTGGTAGCAAATGTTACCTCGGGCAGTAATAATTGCTACTACGGGCAGATGGTATTGCCGGACGCAGGGCTCGTACATCCGACAATCAAAGAATTTTAAATGAGTCGTTTCAATAATGCTTTTTCCATATTGCTCGCTTGTTTGAGGGACAAATATAGAAACATTTCCGCTTATAACCGACAAAAACAGGGTAAAACCATCCGCTTATAACCGACACACTGATAGATAAGGAGTGAGGTCCTTATGCCTCACTCCTCAATCTGAATATTTCGGTTACACCCGAATTTTGTAAACCACCGTTTTGCCTGCTTCCGTCACGATTGCCACGATATAGACGCCTTGGGGCCATGAGGAGCCGTCGATTCGAGCGGAAGTACCGCTAACCGAGCCGGTCGCTACAGCCTCGCCGTTTACCTTATATATATAGTAGCTCTTCATCGGCAGAGTAGACTCAACACAGAGCGTACGGCCTTGCCAGCTGACGGTCGCCTCCGAAACAGAACTGATCTCCTCGTTAGCAGTAGCCTTGGAGAGGATGTTCACCGGATGATGGTAGGGATCCGTTTCGCCCTCGCAGTTCAACTGCCAAGCACCACTCTGGTCCATCAGGAAGTAACCGGTGTTCGGTTCCTCATAGTTTTTGCCGAACAAAGGAAATGACCACTTGATCTCTTTCTCCTCTTCCACGGCAATCTCCACCTCTTGATGATGAATAACTGGTACTTTTGTACCCTTCGGATCATCAATAACCAAGTAAAAGTAGAGCGTCCCGACGAACGGATTCGGACCAACATTTTTCACCTTATAGGTAACTTTCTGCATTTTATTAGCCTGTAGGTCGGTGATCGTGGGCACTTCGGTGATCACCAAGACAGCGTTGCGCACCAGTTCCACGTCAACGGGATCCGTAGATACGCCGCCACCCGTCACCACCAACTTGTATTTACCAGCCTTCAATTCGCTTACGTTCAACATCAATTCAACCAGCTGACGGCCCTCCGCACAGAGTTTCGTGCCCAAGGTGTATTGCTTCCGGTCCTCATCGTTGTAGAGCATTGCCTGGAAGGTAGCCGTAGTCATCTCGTCGAGGAGATTGGTGACTTCAAGGGTCAATTTGATCTCCTCCTCCACGGGAATCTGGCTCGGCGGATTGACCAACGTACCCTCCAAGCCCACCTCTTCATAGCTGATACGATACTGATTATCCGTTTGCAGCAGATAGACTTGATGATGAGTCTCATCTTTGTTCATCAGGATCTGTTGCCAATCCTCGCCCATGCGTTGTACCGGCACAAGGACATAGAACTTCCCCGTCAGTTTCGCATATTCCGGAAAAGGCACACTAATCGTGCCAGAGGCATGCTCAGCATTCGGCGTAAAGGTAAAATCAATCGTATCAGAGAGGAAGGAATAGCTGCCATCCTCAGCCACCAAGGCCAGGCGCATCTGCCCCGTCTGCACGCCGGAATGAAGGGAGGCCAATACCAATTTGAGTGCGGGAATCTCGCCGGAAAGATCGATATCCACGCTTCGCAGCAAAACAGGCTCCTCATTGACCGGCTGCATGGTTGAGGGGATGCAATCGAAAATACCACATTGATAGAGTTGCATGTTATCCTCTGTCAAGAGGGCACTCAGCAAATAATTACCGTTAAAGTCTCCATTCCAACCCCAGTTGAAGTGGAAGTAACCCTTACCGGCATAACCATCCATCAAGAAGATGTGTCCACCGCCCAAGCTGGCATAGGGCATCGGGCGACCGGCTGCCAATTGCTTATAGAGTTTCTCGCTCCAAGTGCGCAAGGAGTATTGCCAAGCCTTTGCATACGTGGCCTGCAGGCCATAGTCTGCCACCCGCGCCATATTGTCAAGCACATTATCTCCATCGACACCAGAGCCATCATAACCATAATCTATGTGCATCGCCGCACCGGTGTATTTCATCAGCTTAGCCACCTCGTTGGCCTCCGCCTCCGTAAATTCCTCCGTTGTATAATTGCGTTTGAGCAACGACCAATCCACCGGTGAGTCAAAGCGGACGGTCACGTTCCGGTGGATCTCTTTCGGTCCTCTGCCAGAGTACCACGTCTCCTCCTCCACTTTCCAGTTCTGGTATTGGTAGTAATCCATCAGCTGCGCAAACATCGTGGCAGGGCAACCAGTCACACAAGATGCGCCGTGATTCGTGACCGGAACCTGTCGGTTGTAGGGATCCTCCTGACCCCAATCCGCCGTGATCATCGGCTCCACCGCCGGCCAAGCCGGATCATAACTTAATTTCTCTTCGTTGTCGTTCGTGTCGCCCTCGGCACGCAGCGTAGCGATCTCCACGGCATATTGGCGCAACATCGCCCGTAAACCCTCAGGCAGGTTGCGCCCGTCAAACATATCCTCGGTGCTGTAACCCAAGACGGCATGAGCCCGCTCATCACCGGCAGCAATCACGTAGCCTCCTGCGGCTCGGCTGAACGCGTAGAGCAGGGCATCACCGCTCCCGCTTGCTGACCGGAGAGTCGCTCCTGCATCTAACTGCATCGTATCGCTCACGGCGAAACTCAATTGAAATTCACTGGTGGAGCGTAATCCTGTCTGCTGTTGCAGGAAAGCCTCCGCATTCGCTCTCGCCTGCTCCGGCGAAAGATGTTGCGCCATCGTTTGCCCCATTGCCAAGAGACTGAGGGCGGCGCCAAGTAGATAATGTTTTGCTTTCATCATTCAAACGATATTTTCTAAAACGAAACAAAGGTAGGTAATCGATTCCGGTCATTTGTGCAAGAAAAGTAGCTGATAGTGCCACAATCGTTTATCAAAACGACAAAAACTGATCAATGCTACAAATAAAGCCTTTAACAAAACAAACAACCCTCGAATCGTACCATAACAATACGATCCGAGGGTATGTTTATCATTGATTGTCCGGATGATCATACGTGCTCTTCCGGACATCCCAATACACATGGGAGTAATGGTTGTTCGTGCCATCCTGTAAGCGGGAGACGGCTTCGCGCCAATACTCAGCGTTGAGCGTACTCTCACTGTCCGGATAAATCATACGGGAGATGACATCGCCCTTGACCTCCACCATCGGTACGAAACGGACATCCTCGCCATCAATCCGGTCGCTGATCTCACCCGGACGGAGCACCATCGTCGGGTAGCCGGTGCGGCGCAACTCATTCCATCCCTCGATGCCATTCAGGTAAAGCTCGATGTACTTCTGCGTAGCAACGGCCTCTGCATCCACCCGCTCCGACACCTTGTCGATGTAGGCAAACACCTGCTCCTCGGAAAGGTCGGTCAAGGTGTGAATTGCCAACGCTCGAATCGAAGCGCGGACACCCTGCCGATACTCCTCCTTCGAAAAGCCCTTATACTCGCTGAGGATGAACTGCAACTCCGCATAGGTCATCAAGGGATAGGAGAAATCCTTGCCCAAGAAGAAGGGCGGGTTGACCGACCAGTTAGGCGTTCCCTCGCGCCCGTATGCGATCTTCGTAGCAGGCAGGCCATAACCGACCCCCTTGTAACTGCCGTTGTTGGAGGTCGTGTAGATAGAGATACGGGGATCCTCCACCCCTTCCCAAGGATGCTGCTTGCCGTTCAACGTATCGCTCTGCCCTAACAGCAATAAAGCGAAGGGGCGTGAGAGCGTGAAATCGTTGCGATTGCGCACAAAGAAAATCTCGTAGAATCCGGAATATTCCGACCCTGCACTGGAAAAGGCATAGAGGGCGTTGTCATCGATGCTCTCGAACACACCATCCGCCACCGCCTCCGTGATGTAATCCCTCCAATGGGGATCCACCTTCGAGAGGTGGACGGCCAACCGGCAGCGCAGGGAGTTGCCGAACCGTTTCCACTTGGCGGCATCGCCGTCATAGATTTGATCCGTGCCCGACGGGAAGGCTGGCTGCGAGGGGTCGATCATCGCCACGGCCTCTTTCAACTCTTGCAACATCCCTTGGTATATCTCCTCCTGCCGATCGTAGCGGGTGTAATAGACTCCCTGCTCCAACTGTGCCACATCCCGATAGGGCACGTCGCCCCAAAGGTCGGTGATCGCCTCCATTAGCCACACCTTCAAGATCTTGGCGGCAGCGATCTGGTTACAGTTCGCCCCGTAGGCCGCATTGGAAGCCGCCGTGGCCGGGTTGCTGTTCAGCTCAATCACCTGCTGCAGATTGGAGATGCCTAAATAGCAATCATTAAAAAAATCGCTGATGATGTTTTGTTGATAGGAATAGAGAGCTTCATCCGCATAGGCGCGAGAAGCCCAATACTGCGGGAAGTAACGGAAGAAACGCCCGCCGGTATAGATATCTGTGATGCAGTCAAAAACCAATTTCTCCGCACCGCTCATCAGCATGGGAGCCGTCACCAAGGTGGGGTTGTTGGGATCCACATTCATGGCCTCATAATCCTCGCAAGCCGTGAGGCAGAGGCTCAGACCGCCTACCAACCCACAAGCCATTTGATATATCCATCTGTTCTTCATTTTCTGTTCTCCTTTCATGAATGATTTACGTTACTTATAATTTCACTTGCAGGGTGAATCCGAAATTAGCCGTCGCTGGAGAGGCACCGCTCTCCAATCCCTGTATGTTGCCTGAGCTGGTCACCGCCACCTCCGGATCGTAATGCTTCGTGTCGGGTCCCCAGACACCCAAGTTGCGCCCGAAAGCCGAGAGCCGCAGCTGCTTCAACGGGCAGGCAGCCGGCAGCGAGAAGGTGTAACCAACTGAGACCTCACGCAGGCGCACACAATCCGTTCGCAACACCGACTGAGCGACAGGCCCGTCGTAGAACGAGTGGTAGTAGTCGTAGGCACTCACACGGGTGGTGTTGGGCGTTCCCTTGTCGTCGATCACGCCCTCCAACAGCAGGCCGTTCTCACGTACACCGTTGGCAGCGGTCTCCTCCAACAGTCCGCTGTACCGGCCAAACATATAGCTACCGGAGAGATAGTGACCGCCCTTCTGAAAGTCGATCTGCACAGAAGCATCCACGTGTTCCCAGCGGAAGCTGTTGTTCCAGCCACCCGTGAAATCCGGATAGACACAACCCAGGTTCTCCGAACCGTTACTGATGCGGTAAAGTCCTGTCTCCGGGTCGATCATCCGACGACCCTCTGAATCAAAGACGAAGTTGGAACCCATGATCACGCCATAACGCTCCCCGACATAGGCACCAATCTCACCTGCGACACGTCCGGAGGCGATGCGGTAGTAATCCACCTCATCAATCAGCTTCTCCACCCGGCTGCGGTTGGAGGAGAGGGTCAATGTGGTATTCCACTCGAATTGGTGCGCAGACACCGGAGTAGCATGCAGCGTGAACTCCACACCCCGATTAGTCATGACACCCGCATTGACTAACGCACCAGTATAGCCCGATGTGGCAGAGACCGAGAAGGGGACGATCTGATCCCGCGTCTCGCTGTCGTAATAGGTCAGGTCGAAGCCCAGACGGTTCTTCAGGAAGGCGGCCTCCAGACCCAACTCCCACGAATAGGTCGATTCGGGTTTCAGATTGGCGTTGGCCAACTCCTTCTGCAAGAGGTAGCCGGGCAGGGAACCGATGTTGGTATATTGGCGATAGGTGGTCAGAAGGCGATAGGGATCGGTGTCGCTACCCACCTTGGCCCAACCCGCACGCAGCTTGCCGAAGCTCAGCCAGGGCATCCGTTCCCGCAGCAGGTCGCCCCATAGGAAGCTGGCGGTGACAGAGGGATAGACGTAGGAATTGTTATCCTTGGGCAGGGTGCTCGACTTGTCGTTACGCAGGGTCGCCTCCAAATAGACCATACTCTTCCAGCCCACGCTGACGTTGCCAAAGAAGGAACGAATGGAGCGACGGCTCTGCTCATCCACCGAGATCGGTTGCTCGATGGAGTTCTTCAGGTTATAGAAACCGGCGATGGCCAATCCGCCGCTGCTCTTACCCTCTAAGTATTCGTAGTGGCGGTGCATCAAGTTAGCGCCCAAGGTGGCGTTCAACGAGTAGTCGCCCCACTGCTTGTTGAGCAGTAAGAGGAACTCATGGTTCAGCTCATATTGCTGGCGCGACACCTCGCTGTAGCTCGACTGGTCGTTCGATCCCACGGCTATGCGCTCCTGCTGCTTATCGACAAAGAAGTCGAGGTTGGTCTTGTATTGCGCCTTCAGCCAAGGGAAGAGTTGATAAGAGAGACCCACGTTGCCATAGATGCGGTTGCGGGAATCGGTCTCGTAGTTCATGTAGCGGGTCCAGTAGGGATTGTCGTGATAAGCGGGATTAGGCTGGTCGTATGCCGTGCGGTTCCAGGTCGCCTGCGAGCCATCGGGCATCACATAGAGATCCTTCATCTCCTGGAAGTCGAGCTGCCGCTGCCACCATTGCGAAATGGCCATGAACACGTTACGCTCATCATAGCCCGTAGCATCGCGTCCCTTGCCCCGCTGGTTGGTGTAGGTCACGTTGGTAAACACCTCCAACTTCTTGTCGTTGCTTTTCAGCGAGCCGCTCACGTTGAGCTGGTTCTTCTGCAAGCGGCTGTTGGGCAGGGTGCCTTTGGTCTCCGTGTTGGTATAGGAGATGCGCAGGGCCTGTAGCTCATTGGCACGAGAGACCGCCACGTTGTTGGTAAAGGAGAGCCCTGTCTGGTAGAAGTCACGCACGTCATGCTTCGCGGCTTGCCACTTGGAGGTGGTGGGATCGCCCACCTTGCCACCCGCCTCCCATTTGGCGAGGTCATACCACGAGAGCACCTCCTGCCCCTCGAAACGGGGACCCCAGCTCTCGTCCGTGCCATACGCAGGTAGCTGATAACGCTTACCGTTGATCGTGGCCATCTCGAAACCGTCGGGGTTGCTACCTCCACCATAGAGGTTCTGGAACTTCGGCAACTTACTGATTACCTCCAGGCCGACCGTGGAGCTGAACGAAATGCCCAAGCCCTCCTCCTGCTTGCCCTTTTTGGTGGTGATCAGGATCACGCCGTTGTTGGCGCGCGAGCCATAGAGGGCGGAGGCACTGGCTCCTTTCAGTACGGAGAGGCTTTCTATATCATCGGGGTTAATGTCCTGCACCAAGTTTCCGTAGTCGTAACCGCCGGAGCCGTTGGCCGTCCCCTCCTTGTTGAAATCTGATCCCTCAATGGGCACGCCATCAATCACGAAGAGCGGCTGGTTATTGCCCGAGATGGAATTCGCACCCCGGATCAAGATCTTTGATGAACCGCCCATCGAGCCGCCCATGCTGCTGATCTGCAAACCGGCCACCTTACCTTGCAACGCATTCACCGGATTACTCATACCGCCACGGGTACGCAGCATGTCCTCGCCCTCCAGTTCCGTCATGGCATAGCCCAGCGCCTTCTTCTCACGGGAGATACCCATGGCTGTCACCACTACCTCGTCCAACTGCTGGCGATCCTCCTTCAAAGTGACACGCATCTCGCCCGCTTGAATAGGCACACGTACCGGTGTCATGCCTACATAACTAATCTCTAACAGGTCACCTTCCTTGACTGAGGCAGGAAGGTCGGTCAGCGTGAAGCGACCATCTATGTCAGTAATCGTTCCTATGGTCGTGTTGACCACCATCACGGCAGCCCCTATAATCGGTTCGCCGCTGTCCGCATCCACTACGATGCCACTCACCTGCTGGATCGTGTCAGCCATTGCCATCAGTGCGCACAGACAGGCGAGTAAAAAAGTTTTCTTTAACATGAGTATGTTTATTAATAAGTCATTTGCATTTTATAAACCCTTGTCTTTCCATCCTCCATCTCAATCGCTACCACATACACGCCTGTCGGCCATGCAGAGCCGTCGATGCGGGCGGATGTACCATTGATCTGGCCGGTCGCTATCAAGCTACCTTGTACATTATATATATGGTAGCTCTTCAATGCTACAGCGGACTCGATGCAGAGCGTGCGACCCTGCCAGCTGACGGTTGTCTCCGGGATAGAGGTGATCTGCTCATTGGCAGTTGGATCTTCTACAACATAGAAGGTATGTGTGTAGGGCTCGCCATCAACCTTGCACAGACTCCAGAATGAGATATCGTGAGCCAGTTTATTCGCAATCCAGTAAGTTAGCGCCAACTGTAGCTCACCCGGAGCCATGAAACCATAAAGACCCATTTTTACCTCTAACTCCTCTCCTGCTTCAATCTTCTTAAGATTGACTCTGGTATAGGTCATGCCTGACTCTTGGAAACAAATGTAACTGTTCGTATAGGGTACCTCGCCGATATTCTTAACGCGAAACGAAAACTCCAATTGCTCGTTAAGCGAGACCGTATCAGGCAACACAGGTGGCTCCAATAGCACCAACTCAGGACCGGGACGCACCTCCACGTCAACCGTGTCAGAACAAGACTTGGAATGATACCTTACGAAAAGCTGGCAACGCTCACCTGCCTCCACCTCGATCGGTAGCGTAACGAGCAGTTGCGTCGCATGGGTGCCCGACTCAAAACTGTACAACTCCGTCGGCAACTCGATTTCCTGCCCCTGGCGGAGCAACACAGGCTGAATCGTATCTGCCCCCATACCAATAGGCAGGTCGCCCACCGTATAGCTCAACAAAACATGCAAGGTATCCACATAACAGGTGTGCAGCTGCACCAACCGCTCCTCAAATTGCAGCTTGAGATCAGGCAGACTCCATTCAATGGCATAGCCCTTGTCGCTTCGTCGCAGCAGCAGTCGCCAATAGTCATAGGAGTCATAGGCCCGGAGTGTCTCCCACCCATCGCCCTGCTTTTGCCAGAAGGTCACCTCATACATCGGCTCATCCAGTGAACTGTATTCCGGGAAAGGCACTCGCAAGATGTCAGATTCATAGTCGGCATTGGAGGTAAAAGCGAAATCAAAGGGCTCGGAGGTAATCGGCTCGGCATCTGCCGAAGTGCGTAGCGTATAACGCAGCGTCCCGCAATGCGGCTGTGGATCGAAGGCCATCAAACGCATTTGCCAGGCAGAGTCATCTATCCGAGTCGTGTCGAGCACGATACTTTTGGAATAGAACACTCGATGCGACTCGATCGGCTCCATGTAGGAGGGACACCAATCGAAAAAAGCACTTTGATAAAGATGCATGTTATACTGAGGCAATATCGCTGTCAAGAGATAATAGCCATCAAACTGACCCCCATATCCCAAATTGAAATGAAACATACCGTCGCCGGCATAGCCATCCAACAGAAAAATATGACCACCGCCTGCACTGCTATAGGCTATTGGTCGCCCTGCCGCCAGTTGGCGATAAAGCTTCTCGCTCCAGGTGCGCAAGGGATATTCCCATGCATACTTGAAAATGGCATGCTTACCATAATCAGCCACCGCATCAAGGCGATCCAACGCTTGATGCGGGTAAAAACTGCTACGGTCGATTCCATACATCACATGCAGGGCAGCACCTGCATATTTCATCAGTTTGGCTACTTCATTGCCCTCCGCTTCGGTAAACTCCTCCTCGCCATAGTTGCGCCTGAGGAGCGACCAATCCACCGGCGAGTCAAAACGGACGGTCACATTCCGGTTGATCTCTCCCAGATCACCAGAGCCGGAAAACCAAGTCTCCTCCGCCACTTTCCAATTTTGGTAACGGTAGTAGTCCATCAGCTGTGCGAACATCGTGGCGGGGCAACCGGTTAAACAGTGTTGGCCCTCCTCAATAGGTGTCAGACGATTATAGGGATCCTCCTGTCCCCAAATAGCCGTGATTAATGGCTCCACCGGCTGCCAAGCCGGGTCGTAGCTCAGCTCCTCACCCGCTGAGGTAGCCACAAGCTCGCCGCTCCGCAGCGTAGAGATCTCCACGGCATATTGGCGCAGGAAGTCACGTGCGCCATCCGGCAGGTGATTGGCGTCAATGGTTCCCTCTGTGCCATAGGCCAACACGGCATGCGTCCGCTCATCGCCCGAAGCGATCACGAAGCCACCTGTGTTTCGGCTGAAGGCATAGAGCAGGGCATCACCACCCTCGCTGGCCGCACGAAGCGTGGCTCCAGCATCAAGTTGCGTCGTGTCGCTCACAGCGAAACTCAATTGTAACTCACCGGCAGAGCGCAATCCCGTCTTCTGTTGCAGGAAGGCCTCCGCATTCCGTCTCGCCTGCTCCAGCGATAGCTGCTGCGCCATCGTTTGCCCCATTGTCAAGAGACTGAGGGCTGCACCAAGTAGGTAATGTTTGGCTTTCATCATTCTAAAAACGTGCATGGATCTGTTTCAACAATTCTGCCTTGACCGCCTCCGAAGCGAACGTCGCCTGTACGCTATTCTGCAAAACTGTCTTGACCTCCTCCCTGGTCAGTTGGAAAACCGCATTCAGCCGCTGGAACTCGCGGATGACATTCGTGTTCGAAACCACCATATTGTCGGAGTTGATGGTAATACGTACCCCCTGCTCCAAGTAGTAGCGGAACGGATACTCCTCGATGGAGGCAAAGATCTTGGTGTCCAAGTTGCTCTTGGGACAACACTCGAGCGTGATGCCTTCGGCTGCCAACCGCTTCACCAATTCACTGTCCTCCTTGCTGCGAACGCCATGTCCGATACGCTTTGTGCCGCACGCCAAGGCTGCCTTGACACTCTCGGGACCGTCTGCTTCGCCCGCATGAATGGTGAAAGGAACGCCCAAGGTCTGTGCCTTCTGGAAAAGTTCGGTAAAGTTAGGAGTCGGATAGAGTGCTTCGGCACCTGCCAAATCGATGGCCACCACTCCATTCTGGCTGACATACTCACCGGCCAGCTCCACCGTCTCCATGTTTGCCTCGTGATTGGTATCACCCCGCATACAACAGAGAATCAGATTGACCGGGATCGCACTCCGCTTCGCACCCCGTATCGTCGCCTCGATCACCTCGCGCTGGGTCAGTCCCCGATTCAGATGCAACTGCGGAGCATAGCGGACTTCAGCATAGATATATCCTAACTGTTTCAATTCGTCTGCCAACAGCACGACACTCTCCTCGATGCTCTCAGGCGTTTGCAGCACAGTCAGCGGCAAGTCGAACCGTTCCAGATATTCGTTGAGATCCTTACAATTGTCGGGCACCTGCAGGGCATTCTGCAGTTCTGCGTCAGACTGGGTCACCTCAATCCCCGAAATGGCAGCCAACCGTTTGTAGTTCTCCACGGAGATCGACCCATCCAAATGGAGGTGCAGATCCATGTAGCAACCCAGATTGGCCAACTCTTCATCCGTGATGGTCTGTGCCACCGGTGTAATGGGATCATCGTCATCGTTACATCCGCTCAAAAAACCGGTCGATAACACGACCACAAGGGCCAACGCCCACTTCAATAACTTTTTCATTTGTGTAAATTCGTTGTTTATTCAAGCAAAGATAGACATTCCAAACAGATCGATGATACCAAGCGAGCAGGCCATTGTGCCAAAACTATTTATCATAGCAACAAAACTTATCAATACTTCAAATATCAGCATTAAAAAAGCCTAAACGATCTGTTTAGGCTTATTCGGAAGGCTGCTCCCGGAGTAGTCGTGCTTGCTGTTGCCGCACATAATCGCCAGGAGTCACCCCCTTCAGTTTGCTGAAGGCCCGGTTGAAGGTGGAGAAGGAATTGAAACCACATTCCTGCGAGATGGCCACCAAAGGCTTGCGTTCGTCCTGTGTCATGTCCTGAATCCGGACACATGCCTCTTCGACCCGATACCGATTCAAATATTCGTAGAAGGTCATCTTCAGCGAATGGTTGAGGTAGTAGGAGACGTAGGTCCGATTCTGACCCACATGTAACGCCAACGACTGCAGCGATAGTTTCGGATCGAGGAAAACCCGATCCTCTTCCATACAGTGCCTCAACAGTTCACCTATCTGGCCCAACTGTTCCTGCGTCAGCAACCCGTCGGGCACCGTCTCATCCGTAGCATCAGACGGTGATGGCAGTACCAACCGATCGACGAACCCTCCGGCCGCATCCTCCAAACTGGACGCATCGTCGGAGGTTTCTTCCACCAGTTGATCCAACTGCATCGACCGCAACAGATCAAGCGTAAACCGATAGGGGAAAAACCAGAGAAACAGACTCAGGGAATTGAACAGCACCTCCCCTCCCCAGGTCGGCTCCTCGAAACACCCATAATAGGTGACTAACGTGCCGAATAACAGCAAACAAAACCAAACGACCCGCTGCACATCAAAAAAGGGATCCTGAGCGAAAGATGCATCCGAAGCGTACCTGTACCGGAAATAATACCCCACGACAAAGAACAGGGTGGATCCTGCCGTGCTGAAGGCCAAGAGGTAAGCGATCCAACAAACCTTCTCCGATGGATAGAACAGATAGAGCGGGATCAGTAAGGCCTGCAAGGCAAATACCACAGCTACTACGCGCCGCTTGATCCATCCGGGATAACAGACATCCACCAAAAAGGCACATGTCAACGGCACATACGGCAGGTCGATCACTGTGATCAGGTTTTTCAAGAAATCGCTGTTCTTCCACTCCTGCACCATCAGCAAGCCATCTTTCACGTAGCAGCAAGCCACATAGAGCGTCGCCCAATAGAGGAGTCGCACCATCTCCAACCGCCCTTTATATAAGTAAAGCCGATAGCTCCAGTAAAAGAAAAAGAGTGCGGTGATGCCCCGCAAACAGTGGGCGAACGCTTCTACGGTGTCGATCGTACTTATTTGTTCCATGCCGGCTCCTCCAACGGATGATCGGACTTCTGCTGGTCGCTCTTCGGCGAGGTCTTGCCCGGCATACCATCGCTGGTATGCGGAGTCTTCGACGACTTGGAGACATCGATGTTGTCCACCTTGACATCACCCACCTGTACGACCGTGAACTGGGCCTGATCATTAAACGTAGTCTTGCCCCAAAACTCCAGACCCTTGCTGCTAAAGGTGGCCGTGCCACCTTTCAAGCGCAACAGCCCCTTGTCCTCATCCAACTGCCACTCGTTCTCCGTCTTGGCAAACAATTTGAGCCGGTCAGCCGCCACCTGAGCCAACAAGGTCTGCTGCTTCTCCTCCGTCGAACCGATAAACATCGATTCGGAGAGCAATTGCAATTGACTGCCTTGCGCCAATGCTGAATCTTCGCCCGATTCCTTATCAACATCCATCGACTTCAGGCGCAGATTCTTGGCATTCATGTCGATGAGGCCGGTTGCCTTGCCTCCGGTATCGGTTGCCTGCACCTGGGTCTGCTCCATGCGGACCGTCAGCTGACTCTCTGGAGTCAATGCCTTTTCGGTCGGTTCGAACTCCTTCAGATCGGCATCTACCGCCTGAACACGAACCGTCTTGGAGAGGATATTCACCTCACCCTCCGTTACCACTTCACCTTCACCCTTCTGCGGATCACTGTAGTTGTAGTTCTGTGTACTGATCGTGGCCTTCTGCGTGCCGACATACAGGTAACTCTCCTCGATCGTCTTCCAGTCGTCCATGTAGGAGGTCAGCGAGATGTGGGACGAATTGACAAAGAAACCGGCTTCCGGATTGGTACGCGTCTGGTTGTCGCCATCGCGTGTCTCCAAACGGATCAGTTCGGACTGCAGATAGATACTCGATCCGGTCGTCTGCTCTTCGAAGTTCGCTTTTCGCCCCTCAACGGTTTCTTTCTGTTTTTCCAAGGCTGCAATGCGCAAATTGGTATCAGCCTGCGTGGCCAAGGCCGAATAGTAGGCCATGCACTTCTCGCACATCCGCTTAACCTTCTGGTTGTATTCCTCATGTAGTTCACTGATGTCCAGATAATTGACCCGCACCAAAGTGTCCGAAACATTCACATCGGGCAGTTTCAGCAGCAAATCCAATTCCATCGAAGCAGCCTTGACCTCCTTCTCAATATCTGCAATCTGCTTGTCGGTCTGGCACTTCTGATTCTTGAGGGATTGGATGGCTTGATCCAACTGCTGGGATTCATACTCGCAACTAACCGAGGCATTCACATCGATGCTGCCACGCGAGGTGATAGCCACACCCGGTTGGCTGACCATATCCCGGTTCGGATTGATCACTTCGGCATCGCTCACCCCATTGACCAGTACATTCCGGGCTACCTGCACAATCTCCGAATGGTAGGGCAAGGTGCTCTCCTGCCCGTCCCTACCCGGATGTTCTGCCAAGGAATGGATCTCGGGGGCTCGGTTCAGGATCCGGCTTGTTCCTTCGACCTTCACCTCATTGCCCCGGATAATCACTTTCGAATAGCGGGGTCCAAGTACACCTAACGGATCGACATCACCGATGACGATCTCCGGAGCAGAGAGCACCAAACGTCCCTCCTCGCGAATGTAGCGGATACCAGACAAAGATTCCTGTACCTCTTTCTGGATCTCTGCCAGTTCAGCCTTACACTGTTGTATCTCCTGCAGCTCCTTGTCCAATGCCTGCTTGAAGTTGTTGAGCCGCTCTTCCCATATCAGTACATTATGTTTATCTTCCATATTCGTTCCTTTCATTCGTGGATATCTCGTAACGCTTGCTTGATATCATCCAAAACAGATGATGACCCTTTATATGAATCAATCGTTTTGTCTTTCGTCAGATAGAATGTTGTACCCTTTTTACTTGAGAATAGAATATCACCCTTATTGGCCCCTTGCCATGCATATTGATCCAGGAATCCATCCACTCCAAATAACTGGGCCACTATGTTCATAGCTTGAGATCCTTGAGCATTTTGATCTGCATAGTTTATGGAGGCAATAAAGTTATCCCAATCTGCTTGCTCAACGGCACATTGCAAGTTAGAACCAGCTAATAGTGTTGGTAATGCCGCTTGGACAATTGCTCTGCGCAATTGAACTGGAATTGTTATTGGATTTATTAATTGATCCTGTAAAAAAGCTTCTTGTTGGTGTTGCAGAACATCGAAAACAAACACCTGATCACGAAACCCATCATTATCGTTGCATATATTATAAAGCCCCTCTTCCAATCCTATACTTTTAAGTTGCTGCTTAAAACACTGTTCAAAATCACCAACAGTAAACACCGCCATCCATAATGCTGCTCTAAATGTATACAGATCTTCTTGCGAAACAAGTGGGTGCTGATCGACAGCAAAGTAATTATCAGCATGCGCCAATTCAGGCAAAGATCGCTTATCTCTCCCAGCTGTTACTATATTGTTGACATCCGTTTTCCAATTGTTTTCCGTAAATACATCTTTAGAAGGCCAACTATTCCAAGCGTTATGATAAACTTCCCGAGCTACTATAATCGCATTGGACTTGTTTGCCAATTCCGTCAGACAACTTTGGACGCAACCGTCAAATTTCTTGATTCTCTGCACATAATCCTCACTCTTATTCCCTATTCCCAACAACAGTCGTCCCAAATTCTTTCCTACATGTCCTCTAAATCTGCCATGATCCAATACCTTTGCGCTTCCCTCACCAGCGTCCAAGCAGAGATAACGTTGGGATTTGATACGCAAGGTGCCATCTATCGGCTTGATCAGTGCCTCTACCAACGTACGGAATAACGTTAAATCTACAACATATTCCTTGATGCGTAACTTAGCCCACCCCAAAAGTTTGGATTTCAAATAATCTGCCCCGTCAGATGAGATATTCGAACCCGACTTGATGGTCACTTTATTCCCGGCATCCAAGGTGATGTTCTTCCCTTTCAGGATAATGTCTCCATTCGGAGCAGAGATTTTGATACCGGTAAAAGCACTCAAACTAACCATTCCAAGAGGGCTGCTGATTGAAACACTCCGGTTTTCCGTGGAGGTAGTGATGGTATAGAAATGTAGAGGATCAGTGATCGTGATACCACCTGCCATGATACGTGCATCACCTCCTGGAACATTCAATGCCTTGGCTAACGAAGGAATCATGTCTGAAAGGGTCGATAGGATTTTTAGACCACTTCCTCCAACCAACCCCGTAGGTGATCCATCACGGAAGGCTATCTGATGCCCATTCAGCGAGGTGATCGTCCGATTCGCTGAACCATTGTAGGGCATCGTCCGTTTGTTGTGCAAAGCACCCGTCATGTAGGGACGTTCCACATTCCCGTTTTCGAAACTGATCAACACCTCATCCCCCTTAGATGGCAAAAAGAAGAAACCGCTCTTTTCCGAAGCCATCGGAGTGGACATCCGAATCCACGGAGAGGCATCGGTCATGTCATATTTGCCATCCTTCTTTGTCTGGGCATTCGTCTGCCACAAATACTTGATGCGGATGCGTCCCATACGCAGGGGATCGTCAGTACTAACCACAAAAGCCGTCTGCGGTTCGCTCTTCCGCACCCACCCTTTCTGAGAGGTGATGGGATATCCCTCATCGGGAATACCCGTCAAGACTAATGTTTCCTTACCCGTGGAAACATGCCCCTCTATCTGAATCGATACATACTTAGTCGTATCGCTATCAATGGTAAAACGATCTCCCAAAGCGATGTCATAGAAGGCACCCGTACATTTCACCTGCATACGGGAGGCATCCATCTTTTGTTCTCCTTTCCGGATATCTTGATAGAAACTCCTTCCGACCTGTTTAACCAATTCTTCGGGTTTCACATAATGACTGAAAGGACTATAGTGTTCCTGTGCAGAATCATAATGTTTCTCTTGAAGGGCTTTCGTAGTTGCATCCGAGGATAGCGTAAAATAAGATGACTCCCAAGTTGACTTGTTACTATCCGCTTTAGCTCCATTTTTTGCTAAAAGCAAAGCGGTTTTTAGGGCAGCAGAGGCTATCACAGAAACCAAATCCGGTTCGCTCAGGATTCCGATCAATGAACTCACGATAACGGGAGCTGTCATCAAATCATCAAAACCCACATACCCATCTTTGCTTAGCGGTGCCCAATACTCTTCATTGGCAACTTCCGAAGGATTGAGCATAGAGGTTTCATTTTTTTCATCGGTTAAGTCCTTATCTGTTGCAATGGATCGGATAGGCGTCGTATTGTCTCCCACCTCGAATGTCGGATTCTCGAAAGTCACCCCTGCATAGTCAGATATGACCGTGGAAGTAGTACTGGAGGGTAACCCAATTTGCAACTGACCCTGATCCCAATAGAGGAACTCACCGTTACGATTGGCCAACCGGACCAAGAAATCGTAAAAACTCTCGTCGTATTGCACACTATAAGGCAAGATGAACGCTCCTGCATCAACTTTCATGTGCTGTAAGTTGTTTGTAGCCTTATCTGTCAAGCTTATGAATCGGGCAAAAGAGTTTTTGTCTTTAAAGTTCACCAGCGTATTACCCAGTATATCTTCAAATGGCCGTTTACAGGTATAGGCACGGCTGTAGGTGTCCAACGTCAGGAACTTGTCCGGACTATAGGCCGTCAGGAACACATGGTAGGAGGTGCTTTCAGACTCCTTCTTGTATTCCGGCCGAACTTGAAAAATATGATAATTTTGGGCTACCTTGTAGTCACCAACACTCAGATTCACGATGCAATCGGAGAAGCCTGTCTTCAGCACAGAAGATGAACATTGAACATCCAGCTGCAACTCAATCTGCATCCAGCCTGGTTCATACATCTTTTTGAGATAATCGACCGAGAGTAAAGTGACTGTAACCGTCTTGTCTTTCACAAACTTCAACGTTCCTGTCTGACTCTGCTTGCCGATACTCACGGAGAGAATCAAATCCGAAGTAAGGGAGGAAAAGGTCTCTTTGGGACAGAGAGGGACCGTCTTCGAAGTGATATTCTTTGAATCGATCGCAATACTTTTCGCACTGTCCGGTAACTTATATATGTCTATCTTGTATTCCGCCATACGTTTTTCTTCATTAGGGTAGTTACATACTATCAGCACAAATATAACGGATTTTCGGAAACACCTCGAAGTCTCAGCGAAAGATTAACATATCTTCTGATAATGAGTGACAGAAAGAGAAAAAAGACTATTTTTGCGATCGAGAAACAACGAATTACTGGTATCATGATGCTTTAGCTAAAAGATAAATGCTCTTACTGTTCGGTTGCAAAAATAGAGAAAAGCCCACAGGGATAATTGACTGAACCGGTCCTTTCCTTTGCAAAATCCGACATTTTTAGGTTTCACCTCGGTTTCATTTCGGTCAGTAACCCAGTCTGAGGAAGAACGACCTCAAGCAAATTGCCGAATTAAATCAGTACCACTTTTTGTACATATCAACTGGTACTGCAGTTTCAGTAAGCTGGTACTGCAGTTTCAGCTATGTTAAACCGCAGTGTCAGTTAACTGGGACAGCGCAGGATTACTTTCTCAAATCAGGTTCATATAATAATCGGTTTCTATCTAATGAGATTGTAAAAAGGCAAGCAATAAAAAAGCGGGGCATCTCACGATGCTCCGCCCTCTGAGTGAACTAAATGAACATTTCTATCATGAAAAAGGGGTTCATTTCACTTGATTGGAAGAGATTTCAGTTTCATTCAATTTCATTTCACCGCCGGCTTCCAAGCCTTTGGTATCATAAGCTACTTCATAAACCTTCTCACCCTCAAATGTATGTACACGTATGCTCAATGTCACCTTTTCATCCGCTGACGGCAACGATCGCAGATCGAAGCAGACCAGACTCTGCGAACTGTACATGGGCGAATCATTGTAAGCATTCTGCCGGAACTCCAGTTCGTAAGGCTTATCCTGATCTGCACTATTCACCAAATTGATCCAATGACGCTCCTGTCCACCAAAGTTTGCTCCGAAGTGAATAGTCAGGAAACCATTGCCTGTCCACATACCCAAAATCTTCACCGGATCGGTTCCGTAAATGGAATCGTTAGCAGCTGCGCCCAAATGCTCGACCGGGGTTTTCGTCAATACCTCATCCAAGCGATTGACACGGATGTAATAATCATACCCCACAGCTCCCATGGCCGAATCCCCCAACAACGTGAAGTTCATCCATACCCGTTGATTGTCTTTCAAAGAACCTGGCAGATAGCCGGCTGCCGGCCATAAGGTAGTTCCGTCGTCCAACCGGAAATAGGGAGCACTCCCATTGGGAGCCTTGACGGACGCTACGCCCATCGAGAAATTTCCCAAAGAATAATCATCGTCGTCCAAACAGGAGGTAAACAACGACAACGTCAAACACAGGCCTAAAACCCACGAAAAACTTTTCCACATCTTCATAGATAACACACTTTTATTATTTGCTATTTACTGAGAAGATGCAGTCTGTCCGTCAAATGCTGCAAAGAAACTTGATAAAGAATGTTAAGTTTGAAGTGACACAATAGCAGCTGCAGCTCGTTGTGCCGCTCCCGGATCACCCAGACGCTCCATCATCTCGTCATATCCCTGCTCCATGCGACAACGGTAGTCCGGTTGGTTCAACCGGGCAAACTCTGCGCTTACTTCGGACAGGGTGAAGCGTCCTCCGAACAGTTCCTGCACCACTTCCCGTCCGGCAATGAGATTCACCAGCGAGATGAAAGGTGTGTGGAAGAAATGACGGAACACGAAATTGGCCAACGATCCGCCTCCCACGGCATAGCAAACCACCTGAGGTACACGGAAGAGTGCGGTCTCCAATGTGGCAGTTCCGGAAGTGACCAATGCCAACTGACTGTGCTGTAACAAGGGATAGGTCTGCCCAAAGAGAATCTGAACGGGGGTTCCCGAAGGCAAATAGGGTTGATAGAAGGCTGGTTCAATGCCCGGAGCTCCAGCTATGACCCACTGATAACGGGAAGACCAGCGCGGATCGGCAGCCACCTGCAACATCAAAGGCAGGTTGGATCGGATCTCTTGCCGACGACTACCGGCCAAGATGGCTACAATCGGCCGATCGGATGCTAACTGGGCCTGCTGCCGAAACTGCTCTAAACTATCCCGATACGTGGTACGGAACTGGGCAACCGAATCAACCGATGGATTCCCCACATAGGTAATGGGGTAGTGCAAACCGGCATAGAACTCCCGCTCGAAAGGCAAAATACACAGCATCTGATCGACATACCGACGAATGGATCGGATCCGATACTGTTTCCAGGCCCAGATCTTGGGTGAGATATAGTAGGAGACAGGACGATGCAAAACCGTCTTGACATACTGGGCTATCTTCAGATTGAAACCGGGGAAGTCGATGAGAATCACCCGATCGGGTTGATAGGCTCGTATATCCTCCTTACAGTCCCGAAGGTTCCGGAGAATGGTACGTGCATGAAGCAGCACCGGGATGAACCCCATGTAGGCCATCTCCCGATAGTGCTTCACCAAGGTTCCTCCCACGGCCTGCATCAAGTCGCCCCCAAAGAAACGAAACTCAGCGGCTGCATCCTGCTGTTTCAAGGCAACCATCAGATTGGAGGCATGCAAGTCGCCGGATGCTTCACCGGCAATGAGGTAATACTTCATAAAGTAAACTGCTTCAAAAATTCATAATCGGTCACATCCACCTTACAGGGTACCAACGAGGCGTAACCCGACTCCAAGGCGATCATGTCGTCTTCGGGGTGGCGTGGTTCACGACAGGCAAAGTTTCCCGTCAACCAATAGACGGGCTGGCCCACTGCATTCTCCGAACGCATGAATTCATTCACCCAACGCCCGTCGGTCTGACGACAAAGCTTCACCCCCTTTACCTGCGGAATAGCCGGTACATTCAAGTTCAGGTAGGTGCCATGCGGCAATCCCTCCTGCAGGATCCGCCGGGCCAAAGGCAAGAGCAAACGGCAACACTCCGAAAAGTCGGCATCGGGACGTTCATCCAACAGCGAGACTCCAATGGAGGGCACATCAAAGATACATCCTTCGGCAGCAGCACCCATCGTACCGGAATAGTTCACACAGATGGCCATGTTGCCACCATGATTGATACCCGATACCAACAAATCCGGCTGACGATCCAAGATCTCGTTGATAGCCAACTTCACACAATCGACCGGCGTACCGGTACAGCGATAGACTTTCCAGCCCTCCTCCTGCTCGATCAAAGCACACTTGAGCGGAATCGTAGAGGTAATGGCACTGGACATTCCCGAACGGGGACCGTCGGGAGCAAACACCACAATGTCGCCCAGTTCACGCAGGCATCCGGCTAATTCCCGGATGCCTTTGGCCTGCACGCCATCATCGTTGGTCAATAAAATAAGAGGTCGCTTAGACTCCATACATTATATTATATAGATAGTTGAAAAATCACTTGTCGTATTTGCCCTGCATGACATCGCGAACAGCCTCCAGATAACCGAAACCATTCAGATGATCCGGCAACAGATAGCTACCCTCTACCCACTCGTTCCAGGCATTGATCATCATCATCTTCGGCTGGTCGGGATGCGTATCCACGAAAGCCTTGGCAACGGCCAAGTAGGTAGCGAAAGAGGTCGGTGTGTTGTGATAGCGTGTCACATCATTGGCTCCCTTCGCCGGGAAACGAGGTGTATCATCCCATCCGATCGACACCGTCGGGAAGATGGGAATATCGAATGCCTCATCCCATTGTTTGCGAATCTCCACAGCATCGGCACAATGTACCAAATAATCAGTACTGAAACTACCCATGTTGTAGAAGGCCACGCTGTTGACACCCAGTCCGTCGAACAGTTCTTTCAGCTGTTTTGTATTGTCGGCATTCAGAAAATAGCCACCACCCGGATTCATCTGGAAATGGATACCCGGGAAACCTGCCTCTTTTGCCTTCTCACGGAAATAGTCGAGTGCCTTGCGGGTCTCCTCGATAGAACCGAAACTATCGACCAATTGTTTATAATCAAAGATAGCCATGACCGGACAACCCTCAAACTTCAGGTAGTTCGGTTGCTTGAAGTATTGGCTGATGACACGGTCCACCACCTTCTTGAAATTGTCCCAATCCACCTTCGGATCGAACAAGACCGACCGGTCATCCCCATATTTGTGACAGTTCCAATAGTTATAGACCACCGTATGGTTGGCCCACATGATGTAGAAATTCATTTGCTGATTGCTCGGAGCCTTTAGGAAACCATCGTTCAACGCGCTCTCCAGATAGGGACCATTCTTGAACCAATACCAGTCATAGACAAAGGTGTTGACGCCATGTGCCAGGGCTGTCTGGATCCAACGTTCTACGACCTGCGGATCATTGTCCGGTTCGTAGCCCCACAAAGGCTGTTTGGGTTGATAATGCCCTTCAAAACGAGGAGTACCCTTCTTGATGATCTCCCATTCACCTTCTCCCTGGTCCCACAAATAGGTGTGTGCCAACGAATCATCGTGGCAAGAGGGCCAAATATAGGCCGCTACAATGTAATCACTGCTGACCGGCTTCTCTGTCGTCGGTTCACTCGGGTGAGAGCAACTGGCCAAGAGCCCCCCTACGAACAGGGACAAACTTAGCCATCCGAATCTTTTCTTCCAATTCATCTTGTTCAATTATTAGACGGTTGATGTTAAAAAAATAACTGGTTCAAAGATACACATTATTCCATGAAAAAAAGGAAACTCCTAAAAAAAAGGAAACGGCGAAGCTCACGCTGGGCCGTCTCAACATTTAACCGTTTTAAACAAAAAGAAAAAGTTAGTTAAGGCATGGGACTAATCGTAAAATTTCCTATGGAATGCTGTCCATTTGGACAGCAAACAAATATAGGAACAATCCTTCAATCAGCCATATTCCTCTCCGGTTTTTTTATGATTTTTCACAGAGAAGTAATACTTTTGTATTATCTTTGCAATACCAATTATTAAACGAGCTGATATGGCTGATTTTGACTTGACTGTTTTGGGATGTGGATCCGCCTTGCCGACCACTCGTCACTGGGCGAGTTCCCAAATCATTGACTTGCGTGACAAACTGTATATGATTGATTGTGGTGAGGCTGCTCAGGTGCAAATGCGTCGGAGCCACATTAAATTCAGTCGTTTGAACCACATCTTCATCTCCCACCTGCATGGTGACCATTGTTTCGGATTGCCCGGACTGATTTCCACCTTAGGATTGTTGGGCCGGAGAGGAGAATTGGTGATTCATGGTCCGCATGAGGTGGAGAGCTACTTGACACCCATTCTCGATCTGTTCTGCAAAGGGATGCCCTATCCGGTACGATTCAATGCCGTAGATCCGAGGCAACATGCCTTGGTCATGGAGGATCGTTCGCTTTGTGTCTATTCCATCCCGCTGAAACACCGGATTCCCTGTTGTGGCTATCTGTTTGCCGAAAAGCCCAAAGAGGCACACATCATCCGGGAAATGACCGACTTCTATCAGGTACCGGTCAGTCAGATGCGTGCCATCAAAGCGGGTGCTGATTTTGTAACACCGGATGGTGAGGTAGTGCCCAACTGTCGCCTGACACGACCAGCCGATCCTCCCAAACGTTATGCCTATTGCTCCGATACCCTCTTTCGGCCAGAGATCATTCCTTTCATTGAAGGGGTTGATCTGTTGTATCACGAGGCCACCTTCCTCCACTGTGAGGTTGCCCGTGCCAAAGAGACCTTTCACTCCACGGCCCTACAGGCAGCCGAGATCGCCCGGCAGGCACACGTGAAGCGATTGCTCATTGGTCATTATTCGGCCCGTTACGAGACTTTGGATGCACTCAAGCAGGAGGCAGATGCCATTTTTCCCGGTACAATCTTGGCACAAGAGGGACTACGGCTCTCGCTCTGACCACCCTTTGGTTCTTTCCACAGAAAAAAAGAGCGCAAGCTGTTCCCCGATTCAAAGAAAGTGGCTACCTTTGTAACGATTTAACAGAAGCATGAGCAAATTCAATCGCATATTCATGGGACTCGCCTTGATGGGCAGTCTGTCGCTCTCCGCCCAAACGGGAAGCGACAAGTTTGGTATGCACCTGCTCCAACAGGAAACGGTCACTACCTCTGCCGTTACGATCTCAGCTTCAGAAAACCGAATCATCGTCGCCAATGCTCCGGTAGGCAGCAAGTTGGAAATCTACAGTGTGGTTGGCATCAAAGTGAAAGAGATTGATATGAAAACACCCTCTGGCGAATATGTAGTCAACATCGCCAAAGGGTATTACATCATCCGTATCGGAGAAACGGTCCGCAAAATAGCCATCCGTTAAGCTCGGTCTTCTGCCTTCTTGCCCATTTTCAGTTCAATGATAAAAGCAACAATCAAGCCGGCACCACCGCCCAACAATACCAAAGATCCGTAGAGTACACTCACCATTTCACGTACAAAGTAGTCGCCTTGATAATAGACAGGAGACATCTTGAAACCTATATGAATAAAGAAGGCAATCAGCAACCCCAAACCGATACCCGCCAACAGGGATCCCAGTTTCAAAGCACTGAATGTAATCTTGCTACCCTTATACGAGGGTAACCCCAAGCGTCCTTCGAACGAAGACGCATCGATCTTACCATCAATCTTTTCGATAATGGCCAAACGCTCCTTGCGTCGTAAGATCAACTCAAATAAGCCATAGAGGCTGGCACAAATGATTCCAACTACCAACGGAATCGAAATAAACTCCATCATAATGCGTATGTTTTAAATTGTTTGATGATTCGTTTGCTGATTGGACGCAACTAGAGTCATTTGGTTACAGGTTTGGGAAAGATTTTTTTTCTGCTTATTTTTGTACCTGAAAAGTTGTAACCAGACGAAAGAGGATGCGTCTAAAGGGTAAACATGGAACTATACAGCGACACATATTACATTAGCCGGATCCAAGCGGGAGATACCCGCTGCTTCGCCTGTCTCCTCGACCGTTACAGCCGACCGGTGCACGCGCTTATTTGCAAGATCGTGCATAATCGGGAGGATGCGGAAGAGTTGGCCCAGGATGTGTTCGTCAAGGCTTTTGAAAATCTGTCGCGTTTCAAAGGGGATTGCAGCTTCTCGACCTGGCTCTATCGGATCGCCTACAATGCAGCCATTTCGGCCATGCGCAAAACCAAGCATGAATGGTTGGCCATTGACGAGCATCTGATCGATCAGGTCTCCGAAGAGGATGCAGCTCGTCTCCTGAACCAGGTAGATAATTCAGAACGGGTTCGCCTCTTGGAACAGGCATTGGCCCTATTGCCTCCGGAAGAGCGTGCCGTGATTCTGCTGTTCTACTGGCAAGGCAAATCGGTCGAAGAGATCGCACAGATCAGTGGACTTAGCGAAGCCAATGTGAAGATACGTCTGTTTCGCATCCGCAAAAAACTATATGTACAAATCAAAAAATGGGAGGAATGAACAAATGAATCAGCATAACGAATCCGATTGGTTAGGCCATCTTTTCCAGCAGCTGCCGGAAGAGGAGTTGCCGGTCACTTTCCGCTCCAATGTCATGGACCGGGTGATGAAAGCAGAGACCCGACGTCAGAGACGCGTCTTCTGGATGGAGATTATAGCCCTCACGCTGGCTGTTCTCTTTCTCATCGCGCTCTCTATCGTGACCCTCCTGTATGTAGATTTTCAGTTGCCCAAATGGCCGAAGGTCTCCTTAAACGGTCTGGTCTTTTACAGCTACATTGGTTTTCTGTCGCTCCTCCTCTTGGGAGCCGACCATCTGTTCCGTCGGTATTACCAATCGAAGCATCCCTCATCCCGGTAGTCACTCCTGCTGTCGCAAAAATTTTTTCCGAAATGCTACCGCGATTCTAAAATATTCGTACATTTGCAGCGTCAAAAATGACCGGTTTAGTTGGAAAGATGCCGGAGTGGTCGATCGGGCCGCACTCGAAATGCGGTGAACGGGTAACTGTTCCCAGGGTTCGAATCCCTGTCTTTCCGCACCTTCTTAAGCGAATCTCTGGATCGGGATTCGCTTTTTTTATAGCTGTATGTTTGCATAACTGCCCAATAATGCCGAATATTGCACATTTCAAACAAATAGACATACAATGAAATACACTTCAACATTCCATTGGATCCTGACATTGGCTTGTACGGGACTCCTCGCTTGCCAGACTGAAAAACCGGCTCAGGTCATCCGTTTTGACGGATCGAAAGAGATGTCCGGTCAGAAATTGGCACTTCACACGATCAATCCGGATCTTCCCACCAACTGGGAGGACTACCAGTACGTGGTGTTGGAATACAAGATTTCTTCGGCACAACGTTTCCAGCTGGGTTTCACGACGCAAAGTGGCTACAACGAGTTGCGCATCATGTCATACGTACCCAATGCCTGGAACCGGTTGGCCATCCCCATCCGCTTCTTCACCTCACTGCCCGATCCTCGCATTGACTTGGCAGCCACCTACAATCAGCCTCGCTACACAGGATGGATCAATTTGGGTGGCAAACGCGGTCCCATGGTAGGTGTAGATTCGATCGGTTTCCGGATGCGACGGGCCATTGGCAATCCGACGCTGGAGATCCGTTCCGTCACCCTGTCCAAAGAGGATCCGGGAGATGCCTATCTGGAACAGACAGCCGCCATTGACTCATTCGGACAATCGAAACATATCGACTACCCGGAAAAGATCTACAGCCTGCACCAACTTCAGGAAGAGTGGCACGCTGAAGAACAGGAGACAGTCTCGACCGAACCGTTCCACTATGCCAAGTATGGTGGTTACAAGCAGAAACAGGTGAAAGCGACCGGTTTCTTCCGAACCGAACAGATTGATGGTCGCTGGTGGTTTGTCGATCCGGAGGGGTATCTCTTCCTGTCGGTTGGTGTGGATTGTGTGCATGCCGGTGGTGGCGGAACCGTTCGCGATGTGGAGAAACGACAAGGGATGTTTGACGCTTTGCCTCCGCAGGAATTGACAGACCGTTATGGTTCCAACGGCAAGCAGGGTAAACTGCCCTCTTTCAGCCTGTGGAATCAATACCGACGTTTTGGAGAAGCGTTTCCGACCAAATCCAAAGAGTTGATCTTTAAACGGATGGACAAATGGGGATTGAATACCATCGGAAACTGGTCTGACATGGAAGTCATGCTGATGAACCGGAAGGCTTTCCAGGTGCCTCTCTATGGCATCCGCATGGATGGCGAGTTGATGGGATTGGCCGATGTCTATGCCAAGGATTATGAGGAGGCTGTCGAAGCATCCATCCAAAAAACCGTTGATCCTTTGAAAGACAATCCCTGGGTGTTGGGCTACTTCATCGGTAATGAACCGGCCTGGTTAGGACAGGAGGTGCGTCTCTGTGAACTGATTCTACAAGGTAAAGAGCGTCCGATCCAACAGGCACTGCAAGCCTATCTACAAGCACATGGAGATACACCGGAAGTACGGAAACAGTTTATCTGGGAGAGTTTCGACCGTTTCTTGGAGAGTACAAACCGATTGCTGAAAAAGCATGACCCGCATCACCTCAATTTGGGTATCCGCTTCGGTAATCCGATGGAGCTGGAGACAACCATTCTGGCCTCTTGTGGCAAGTATTTTGATGTATTGAGTTTCAACTGTTACGATCTGCGTCCCGACCCGAAGATGATGGATTACGCGTTGGAGAAGTCCCGGCTACCGATGATCATTGGTGAGTATCACTTCGGTTCCGTCGATCGTGGACAGGCCCAATCACTGTGGCAAGTGGAGTCGCAAACGGAACGAGGAGTAGCTTACCGATATTATACCGAACAGGCTTATAGCCATCCGGGATTGATCGGAACAGCCTATTTCCAATGGTGTGATCAGGATATGCTGGGACGTTTCGATGGAGAAAACTACAATTGTGGTCTGGTGGATGAAACAGACCGTCCCTATCCGCAGCAGGTCAAGGCGATGATGGAGACAGCCAAACATCTGTATGACATCCATCGCGGACATACAGCACCGACAGACCGACAGCCGCGCAACGCTCGTGGACATGGAGGCGTGCCTGATGTATGGAACGAATGAATCAACTATTTTATCTAATCATAAAATAAACAACAAACAATGACGATCATTTCATCGGCAGCTTTTGCAGATACAAAAGCGCATTACGATCTACTGGACGGATTGCGAGGAGTCGCAGCCCTGATGGTAATCTGGTATCATGTCTTCGAAGGCTTTGCTTTTGCCGGAGGAGGTATGATAGAGACGTTTAACCACGGCTATTTGGCAGTCGATTTCTTTTTCATGCTTTCGGGCTTCGTAATCAGTTATGCTTACGATGACCGATGGAAGAGGAATCTGAACATCGGACGTTTTTTCCAACGACGACTCATCCGTCTGCATCCGATGGTTTTGATGGGGGCTGCAGTGGGAGCCATCACCTTCTGCCTGCAAGGAGCCGTACAATGGGATGGAACGGCCATCTCCTCTCCACAGATCCTGTTGGCCATCTTATGCGCCATGCTGTTCATTCCGGCTCTGCCCGGTCTGAGCTATGAGGTACGAGGTAATGGGGAGGTGTTTCCCCTGAATGGTCCCTCTTGGTCGCTCTTTTTCGAATATATCGGCAACATCTTGTATGCCCTCCTGATCCGCCGTTTTTCCAAAGGTATATTGGCCGTTTGGACACTCCTTCTGGGCATCGGCTGGTGGTTGTTTGCCTTAGGAGATCCCTCCGGTTACGGAAGTTTCGGAGTGGGCTGGACATTCGATAGTGTAAACATGGGAGGTGGTCTGTTGCGGATGCTGTTCCCCTTCTCTTTGGGAATGCTCCTCTCCCGCCATTTCAAACCCATCGCCATCCGGGGTGCATTCTGGTGGTGTAGTTTGGCTTTGGTCTTGCTGTTTGCTGTCCCCTATGTCGAAGGCAGTTCACCCGTTTGTCTGAACGGCATCTTCGAGGGGCTGTGTGTCACAATCCTATTCCCCCTGATCGTGTGGATAGGTGCATCAGGTACCACCACAGACATACGTTCTTCGCAAGTATGCAAATTCTTGGGCGACATCTCCTACCCAGTCTATATGATTCATTATCCCTTCATGTATCTGTTCTATGCCTGGATGATTGATGAGCAGATTTATACGCTGGGAGAAACATGGCCCATCGTTCTCTGCCTGTATGTCGGATGCATCTTGTTTGCTTACCTCTGTCTGAAATGGTATGATGAACCACTTCGCAAATGGTTGGCCAAACACTGGCTCTCCAACTAAAAGAAAAAGGGCGGACTTTCATCCGCCCTTTTTTTAAGTACTCCATCTTATTTCAAAGAGATCACGAAAGTCGTAATAGAACGCCCTGGACTGGTATAGACCAAATGCTTATTGGAAATCGGGCAATCCGGGAAAGAGTGGCAATCTTCCGTGGCACTGGTGCGCCAGTTGGAAACAGCCACTGGATCAGCCGAGAAACGGCTCAAATCGATGTCAAACAAACGATCTTCCGATTCCGTATTCAGCAGGGCCACGACCAACTGGTCTCCAGCCGGTGATATGGCAGCCAAGGTGTGTGCATTGCCCGATTCGATGAAGGTATAGCCTTGGCGGAAGAAGCGAGTCACCTGCATTCGAACATACAGATTCTTATTGAAATGGTACTCCCCTGTCCGGAAGTTGCCCCGGATCACGCACCACTCATCGTTGTTCTCCTCCACCAACTGCCAGTCCAACCAGGCTTGCGGACGCATGATACGCATATCGTCAAACAACTTCTGAGCCAAACGCAAGTTGCTGTCCAATCCTTTGCCACCACCACTGGGACCTGTCTCTGACTGCCAGAAGGGTTTACCGGAACGGCGAATCATCTCACGAACCTCAACACGTTGTTCATCCGTAGCCGAGTAGGTGTGCGTATTAAGCTGACCCACTAAGGGCCATACATCGCCCGCCTGCTCATAGACCTGCTGCACCTTCAGGAACTGCTCGAGATTGGTCTCATCCGAGGCTGAGAGAACCGTCTTCAATCCCGATGCCTTCAACTTGGGTTGTAACATCCGAAGAATCTGAATCTGGGTAGCCGGTTCAAAGTGGCAACCCTCCTGGCTTCCCTCGGCATACCAGTAATTGGAATAGGACTCGTTGAACGGTTCCAGTGTCTTGAACTCCAATTGATAGGCCTGTTTGTAGTGCTTGCACACCTCCACTAAATAGTCGCAAAACGCCTCGTGGTATTCCGGTTTCAGATTGTCTTTCAGAGGATCCTGATGACCAGCAGCACACCCGCTGACCGTCATCCAATAGGGAGCTGAATTGGAGAAGGCCTCAAAGATGGCATCTGGTCGTTTGTCCCGAATCTTCAGCAAGATGGTTCGTTGAGCCTGGTCTGCTGTCCAATCACAGGGGGCGGTCGGAGAGGCTTTGAATCCCTCCATTTCGGCCCGCTTGCCTTTACCCTTTACCATGTGTCCATCGGCATGGGCTGGATCGTCACCACCACCAATGTTGTAGCGGAAGATATTCATGTTCAAACCATCGGGCGACGTGATGAGATCGACAATCCGATCCACATCCTTCTCAGCCCAATTTCCTACCTGAGCTGCCCACCAGCAAAGGGAGGCACCCCAACCTTCCAACTGTTGATAACGTACAGTCGGATCGACCTGTGCTGTTTCCGGCCGGGGAGCCGTCTGTGCAGCCAGCGTCCATGTGCAAAGAGCCAGCAGGCTCATCCATACTTTTTTCATGATATACTTCGTTTTTTATTTATTCTCATCAATGATCATACCACTACCTAAACAGAGGTGATGCTCCTTATCGTACACAACGCCATATTGTCCCGGGGCTATGCCCTGGATCTTATCGTCCGACTCAATCCGATAGAGGTCTCCAATCCGGCGGATGCGTCCATGGGTAAACTCGGGCGTATGACGAATCTTGAAGGTGATCTCCTTCTCATCCTCAAAGGCTCCCCAAGGATCTTCCGTGATGAAATCGAATCCCTGCATGTTGATGATCTTGCCATATTGCGTCTCCGGATCATAACCGTTCGAGACATAGATGATATTGCGTCGGATGTCTTTCTGAATCACAAACCAAGGGCCACCACTCAGACCCAATCCCTTGCGTTGTCCGATCGTATGGAACCAATAGCCATTGTGCTTGCCCAACACCTTGCCTGTCTCCAATTCGACAATCTTACCCGGACGACGACCTAAATAGCGCTCGATGAAATCGTTGTAATTGATCTTTCCCAAGAAGCAGATGCCTTGACTGTCTTTCCGTTTGGCACTCGGTAACCGTTGCTCTTCCGCAATGGCACGTACTTCGCTCTTCATCAGATGACCAATGGGGAACATCAGTTTCTGGATCTGCAAACGGGTGATCTGTCCCAAGAAATCGGTTTGGTCCTTGACCGGATCCTTGGCCGTTGAAAGCCATACCTTCCCGTCGATCTCTGTCGTTGTAGCATAATGACCGGTCGCGATCTTGTCAAAATCCTTTCCCCACTTTTCTTCGAAACAGCCAAACTTGATGAACTTGTTGCACATCATGTCCGGGTTGGGTGTCAGTCCCCGTTTGACCGACTGGATGGTGTAGCTGACCACCTTATCCCAGTATTCGTCATGCAACGAGACCTGTTCGAAACGACACCCATATTTCTTGGCGATATAGGATGTGATCTCAATGTCCTCTTCGGCCGGGCAATCGATGTAACCATCCTTATCCTCCATGCCAATGCGGATATAGAAAATGGTCGGATCGTAACCGGCCTCCTTCAACTTATAAACCACTACGGAGCTGTCAACGCCTCCGGATACCAATGCTGCTATTTCCATAAATATCGTTATATTTGCAGCAAATATATAATGTATCGTTCAGAATTCATAAATCAAACATCATAAATCTTCCATTTTCATGAAACGAATTATGTTCTCGATCATGACAGCAGCCGCTGTAACTGCCTGTACAAACCAGACTCCGCAGAGCAGCCACACAGCGACAGAACCGTTCAACTATGTAGTTGATCAATTTGCAGACCTGCAAATCCTGCGTTATCAAGTACCCGCTTTCGAACAATTACCTTTGCGTCAGAAGCAGTTGTTGTATCACCTCTCTGAGGCGGCCTTGATGGGTCGTGATATTCTCTTCGACCAGAATTGCCGTTACAACTTGGCCATCCGACGCACCTTGGAAGCGATTTATCAATCGTATAAAGGAGACCGGAACAGTGCAGACTTCCAAGCCTTGGAGATCTACCTGAAACGGGTTTGGTTTGCCAACGGCATCCATCACCATTATGCAGAAGACAAGTTCCAACCCGGTTTCTCACCCGAATTTCTGATGAATTGTGTACACCAGTTGTCTGCAGCACAGTTGCCGCTCCGGCCGAACCAGACAGTGGACCAGTTCATGGCTGAGATATTCCCCATTATCTTCAATCCGACGCTCATGGCCAAACGGACGGTCCAAAGTGGCGATGGCGACTGGATCGAAGCATCAGCCAACAACTACTATGGAGCTGGCGTAACCTTGCAAGAGGCAGAACAGTTTTATGGCAAGATGAAAGCCGAAGGAGACACCCTGCATCCCATCTCCTATGGCCTCAACAGCCGCTTAGTGAAAGAACAGGGAGCACTGGTCGAGAAGGTCTGGAAAGTGGGTGGCCTCTACTCCGCAGCCATTGAGCGCATTGTTGATCAGTTGCAACAGGCACTCCCCTTTGCAGATAACGAGGCGCAAAAGGGCATCATCAACAAACTGATTGAGTACTATCAAACCGGGGACTTGAAGACCTTCGACGCCTATTCGATCCTGTGGGTAGAAGATACAGAGTCGGAGGTGGACTTCGTCAACGGATTCATTGAAACCTATGGTGATCCGGTGGGTATGAAAGCCAGCTGGGAATCGACCGTGAACTTCATCAACAAGGAGGCAACGGAACGTACCAAGATCATCAGCCAAAATGCCCAATGGTTTGAGGACCATTCGCCGGTTGATGACCGTTTCAAGAAGGCCGAAGTAAAGGGTGTAAGTGCCAAGGTGATTACAGTAGCCATGTTGGGTGGAGACTGTTATCCGGCTACCCCGATCGGTATCAACCTGCCGAATGCCGACTGGATCCGTCGCGATCATGGATCCAAATCGGTTACCATTGAGAACATCACGGAGGCCTACTCAAATGCCTCCTTAGGAAATGGTTTCAACGAAGAATTCATGTGGAGCGATGCTGAACGTGAACAGGCAAAACGCTATGGTTTCTTGACCAGCAACTTGCATACAGACCTGCACGAATGTCTGGGACATGGATCCGGACAGCTTCTGCCGAACACCGACCCGGATGCTCTGAAAGCGTACAGTTCAACACTCGAAGAGGCTCGTGCCGACCTGTTCGGTCTATACTACATGGCAGACAACAAGATGGTCGAGTTAGGACTGGTACCTGATGCAGAGGCTTTCAAGGCAGAATACTACAACTTCATGATGAACGGCTTGATGACCCAATTGGTGCGCATTGAACCGGGCAAGAATGTGGAAGAGGCACACATGCGTAACCGTCAGCTGATTGCTCGCTGGGCCTACGAGAAGGGACAAGCAGAACAGGTAGTCGAACTGAAAAAACGCGATGACAAGACCTATGTCGTCATCAACGATTATGCCAAATTACGCGACCTGTTTGGACAACTGTTAGCTGAGGTGCAACGTATCAAGAGCGAAGGGGACTTTGCTGCCGGTAAGCAGTTGGTTGAAAACTATGGCGTCAAAGTGGATCCGACACTGCATCAAGAGATCCTGGAGCGTTATGCCCACTTGAACCTGGCTCCCTACAAAGGTTTTGTCAATCCGGTCATGAAAGAGGTGAAGAATGCAGCAGGCGAAGTAAGCGATATCACCTTGGACTATACCGAAGGTTACGTGGAACAGATGTTACGTTACAGCCGAGATTATTCTTTCCTGCCCACCTATAACGAATAAGTCATGGAAGAAATCAAGGTACAAGAGACGTTGCAAGCCATCCGCAAACGGCTTCGTCTCGCCATGAACGGCGTCATTGCCAGCAGTATGCGTGAGAAGGGAATGCAATACAAACTCATCTTTGGTGTACCTTTTCCTGAGATTCGTCAAATCGCATCCGGTTTTGAACCGGATGCTGACTTGGCGGAGGCTTTGTGGCAAGCGGATGTACGCGAGTTGAAGTTATTGGCAACCATGCTCTATCCGGCCTCCCAATTCCGACTGATCACGGCCCAATGCTGGATCACTGAAATTCCCTATATGGAGGTAGCCGAACAGGCAGCTCGATTCCTCTATGCCCGAATGCCGGAATCGGACGAGGCCCTGTTCCGTTTGCTCTATAACCGGAAGGCTCCCTTTGCCCGCAGTGTAGCCTTCTTGGCACTGATGCACCGAATGGCTGCTGGTGAAACCATCCAACACAACTTGTTCAATGCTTTTTGGATCGAATCGATCCGTAGCCTGACCAGTGCCTCTTTTCAGGCATCGTGGAATGAGAAACAAGCGGCCCTCAAAGCCTTGAAACAGTATGAACGTCAATCGGAAGAGCAGGCACGTCGGGTGTTGCTTGAACTGGCTTACTTACGCCAATCCGATCAACCGGAATTACGAGAAATATACGAAGATTTGCACTTCGAATGGGAATATACTTGGGGATTTCACAAATAGCCCTATCTTTGTTCCTCGAATAGATGAAACAAAATGGCAGAAGAAGCGATTAAACAGATAAATGTGAAAGAGGTCTTGCGGCAGAAGGCACCATCGGTTGCAGGCAAGATTCCCGGTTTCGTGGTCAATTGGTTGGCTCGTCTCATTCATCAAGAGGAACTAAATGAGGTATTACGACGTTACCACCACCTGCAGGGAGTCGATTTCATGCAGCAACTGATCCGCTATTTCGACATCCAGTTAGAGGTAGTTCACAAAGAGCGTTTGCCCCAAACAGGACGCCATATCTTCGTCTCCAACCATCCGTTAGGAGGTCTGGACGGTATCTGTCTGGCTGCCCTCATCGGATCGCATTACGACAAGAAGGTCCAGTATTTGGTCAACGACATACTGATGCACATTCCCAACTTGACATCCATCTTTGTGCCGATCAACAAACATGGTGCACAAAGCAAACGGAACGTGTCGATGTTAGAAGCGGCATATGCTTCCGATGATCAGGTAATCACCTTTCCAGCCGGACTCTGTTCACGTCTGATTGAGGGGCGGGTACAGGATCTGTATTGGCACAAGTCGTTCATCAAAAAGGCAATCCAATATCAACGTGATGTGGTTCCGATCTTTTTTGCCGCCCACAATTCATCCCGTTTCTACCAGATAGCCCACTGGCGTGAAAAGTTAGGAATTCGTATGAACTACGAAATGTTGCTACTGCCTGATGAAATGTTTCGTTGCAAACACCAGTCTTTTCAAATCCATATCGGGGAACCCATTCCCTGGCAAACGTTCGACCAACGACAGACGCCACTCGAATGGGCAGCATGGGTACGAAAGACTGTTTACAATCTCAAATAATAACTGACAAAACATGGAAGAAATCATTCAACCGATAGCGCGTTCCCTCTTGAAAGCGGAACTGACGAAAGAGAAGCTTTTGCGTCGTACCAATAAGTCGAACAACGAAATCTACATCGTAACGGCTCACGATGCTCCGCAGGTAATGCGCGAGATCGGTCGTCTGCGGGAAGTGGCTTTCCGCTACTATGGCGGAGGTACCGGCTTGGCTATGGACATTGACGAATATGACACGATGGAAAATCCCTACCGGCAACTGCTGGTTTGGGATCCGGAAGAAGAACAGATCTTAGGGGGCTATCGATTTCTCTGTGGATCCGATATACGTTTCGATGCCAACCAAAAGCCGGTATTGGCGACTGCCCATCTATTCAACTACTCCCCCACTTTCATTCGGGATTACCTGCCCTTTACAGTCGAGTTGGGCCGCTCTTTCGTGACACTGGAGTATCAGGCAACGCGCTCCAGCAGTCGTGGACTGTTCGTACTGGACAATTTATGGGATGGTTTGGGAGCACTCTCTGTCGTGGATCCGACCTTGAAATATTACTTTGGTAAAGTCACCATGTACAACACCTACAATCAGGCAGCCCGCAACCTGATTCTCTATTTTCTGCAACGTCATTTTGCAGATAAGCAAAACTTGGTGACGCCCATTGAACCGCTTTGTATCGATATCGACTTGGAACAGATGCAGCAACTCTTTCCCTACGACACATTTAAGGAGAACTACAAGGTATTGAACCAAGAGGTGCGTAAATTGGGGATCAATGTGCCTCCCTTAGTCAATGCCTATATGAGTCTCTCACCCAAAATGCGCGTGTTTGGTACAGCCATCAACCACGAGTTTGGTGAGGTTGAAGAGACTGGCATTCTGATAGCCATTGATGAAATTTTGGAAGAAAAAAAGAAACGTCACATCGAAAGTTATCTGACCAATCATGCTGCCGACTTATCTGGAGATAGGGACCATCGTCAGTAGCCTCTTCATGCTACTCTACACGATAACGATATTGGGTTTGGTGGCCGTGATCATCTTGGAGAATCGCAACCCGCTAAAAACAATACCGTGGGTGATTGTGTTGTTGTTGACACCTGGTGTCGGACTGATTTTCTATTTCTTTTTCGGACAAGACAACCGCAAACAACGCATCATTTCCCATCGTACCTATCGACGCATCATGAAACGTCCGAAGATCGGGCAATTGCCACCCGACTATTGCGAGGTGCCGCCTACCTATAAACCATTGGCTACGCTATTGAGCAACAGTAACCATTCTTCATTGCTCTACGGAACGGAAATCAAAATATACACGAATGGAGCCGACAAATTCAAAGATCTGTTGGCAGCCATCGAACAGGCACAGCATCACATCCACTTACAGTATTATATCTTCTGCGAAGACGAGATTGGCCAACAGGTACAAGCGGCACTCATCGCCAAAGCATTGGCCGGTGTGCAGGTGCGTGTGCTCTATGACGATGTGGGATGCTGGAATGTACCCGATCGGTTCTTTAACGAAATGCGTCAGGCGGGCATTGAAGTCTATGCCTTCCTGAAGGTGGCTTTTCCGATCTTCACCAGCAAGGTGAACTACCGGAATCACCGGAAAATTGTCGTCATCGATGGCAAGATCGGTTTCATGGGCGGCATGAACATTGCAGATCGGTACGACAAGGGCATTGGTTGGGGAACTTGGCGGGACTCGCACTTCCGATTGGAAGGGCGAGGAGTCTTGGGATTACAATCCTCCTTCCTGATTGACTGGTACGTGGCCAGCAAGCAGCTGTTGAAAGATCCGGTCTATTATCCGAAAACAGCAGTCCATAGCGACAACATCCTGCAAATAGCCACCAGTGGACCCGTAGGTCCCTGGCGTACGCTCTTGCAGGCCACTATCTTTGCCATAGCCAATGCCAAACACTCGATCTATATCCAAACGCCCTACTTCCTACCCACCGAAGGATTGAATCAGACCTTGCAAACGGCGGCATTAGGAGGTGTAGATGTACGGCTCATGTTGCCGTTGCGTTCAGACACCCGGAGTGTCAACATGGCCAGCCACTCCTTCATCGATGATATGGTGAAAGCCGGGGCGAAGGTCTATTTCTACAAACCGGGATTCCTCCATGCCAAGGTGCTGATCATCGATGACCAGCTCTGTAGCATCGGATCGGCCAACATGGATTTCCGCAGCTTCGAACACAATTTTGAGATCAATGCCTTTGTCTATCAAGCCAGTTTTGCCAAGCAAATGAAAAAGGTGTTCCAGCACGATATGCTACAATGTGATCGACTCATTCCCTCAGTCTGGCTGAAGCGACCACTCAAACAGCGGTTGTCGGAGTCCTTTATGCGTCTGTTTTCTCCCCTTCTTTAACGAAAATGCTGAAATTGACCGATCCATATACCCGATGCTGATAAAAATAGGGCAGATCGGAAAAATCGTTGGTTTTAGGATGCTCCATCACAAAAAGACCGCCATCGCGCAACAGATTTCCCTCCAATACCAACCGAGGCACATCGGGCAATTCGGGCAATGCATAGGGAGGATCAGCAAAAATGAAGTCAAATCCCTCCAGAGGGGCCGTATGCAGGTAACGGAATACATCCCCCCGAATCAACTGCAGGGCTTCTGTCTTCAATTCTTTGGCCACCTTCGCAATGAACGAAGCGTGGGCATTGTTCTTTTCAACGGCAGTCACACGCCGGCAACCACGCGAAACCAACTCAAACGAGATACTGCCTGTTCCGGCAAATAAATCCAAGGCATCCAACCCCTCCCAATCAATCAGGTTATTCAAGACGTTGAAGAGATTCTCCTTGGCAAAATCGGTCGTCGGTCGGGCACTGAACGAAGAGGGCACATCGAAACGACGACGTCCATAAATTCCACTTATGATTCGCATAAAAACAATGAAATGATTTCCAATGGCACCTCGTTCCACTGGGAACTGATCAAATAAGCCTCAGATGGGACCGCCAGCTCCCGGACGTGACGTACATAAGCCGACAAGAAAGAGATGATCTCCGGTACATCTTTACCGCCTATCCACAGATCATCCTTCTCAACCTGTAGTCCCAACTGTTGCCATACATATAATATATAATAGACCGCATTCTCTGACGCACGCAAGGCGAAAGAGTTACAAAAGAGGAGTCGTCCGAAGCGGAAAGCTACCACATCTATCCATCCATCGTGAAAAAGTACATACAGAGCAGCCGTGGAAACTGCCTGATTCTGTTTTTGCCAAAGTGTCAGTACAGACGAGAGATAGTGACGGAAAATAGGCTTCGTCAGCTGCTTGCAGCACCAGGTGTACAATGCCTGGTCTGCACCATACAACAGGGCATGACGGCCTGGGACGGAGGTGTCCGAAAGGCAACAGCTATCCGGATCTGCAAAACTGAAAGCAAACCAAGCAGCCTTTTCCTCATCGTCCAAATCCTCATCCGGAACCCAAGTGTAATGAGAGGCACCCCCTTGTACGAACAACTGCTGATAACGCCACTGCAGACAAGGATTCTCGTTCCACAACTGCTGCATCGCCTCTACACGGGAAACCCCAGACACAAACGGGACCACCGCATGAAAAAAGGACTCTGCCTGCAGAGGGGAATAGCCGGAAAAAGAAAATCCATCCGGCCGAAGCCGAATGGATATCCTATATTCCTCTGAATGATGTTGCGTCAACGCATCTGGAATCTGTATAATCATACAAGTGCGATTACTCCCAGTTTCCGGCGTTGTTGTTGATCTCTTCCAACGAACCAACACGCAAACCAGCATATTTACCCTGCTTGGTAGCCTTGTCGATCAAGTTGTAAGTCAACTGTGCATCCAAGTCACGCAGATAACTTGCTGTCGGCACCTGGCACTGGAACACCTTGATTTCATATCCTGAACCAGACTTCAACGTTGTTGTATCCATCTCGAATTTCAGTTTTTCACCCGGTACAGCCGGCACAAATGCCATGTCATCTACGTTGTAACCCTTGCCTAACAATGTGTCAACAGCCAAGATCCAAACTGTATCACGCTTGAAGCCCTTCAAACCGGCATCTTCAACCTCTTTCCAGTTACCTGATTTCTTAGCTTTCTGGATCAAGGCAACGGCCTTCTGTTCGGTCATACCCTTCTCCAACTGTTCATCCGTCAAAACGCCCTCCTTTACCAGGAACGGAAGTTTTTCCTCTTTCAAGAACTTCGCCAGGTCAGCAAAGCTACCAGCGTGAGCCTTGTGGATGTTCTTGTACTCAATCTGAGCCTTACGAATCTCAATCAATCGAGCGATGATCGCTTTTTCACGTGCTTCCTTCTCATCCTGGAACTCGATCGGTTTCATAATACTCATGTAACACATGTAAGCAAGCAGAACCACTGCTGCAGCCAACAAAATCTTCAAAATTACTTTCATGGTTTGTATGTATTTTAAATTTATTTCGTTCGGCAAATTTAAAAAAGAATATTTAATGCACTACCTTTATCGCCAAAATTATTATCGACAAAATGCTAAATAACTATTTGTACAGCCAAATCACCCGGAATTTTCCGCATCAACCCACGGATGAGCAGCATTTGGCACTCCAAAAACTGGCCGATTTCCTGCTTTCGCAAGAGTCGGATCTCCTGTTCTTGCTTAAAGGCTATGCCGGGACAGGTAAGACATCGTTAATCGGTGCTCTGGTAAAAACGATGGCCGAACTGAAGCAGAAGTCGGTGTTGCTGGCTCCTACAGGTCGTGCCGCCAAGGTCTTTTCCGGCTATGCCGGACAGAAGGCTTACACCATCCACAAGAAAATCTACCGGCAGAAAGCCTTCTCGAACGAACCCTCCGGATTCCTGCCCGCTGATAATCTCCACAAAGATACACTATTTATCGTAGATGAAGCATCAATGATCGCAAATAATAGCGTAGATTCAATTTTTTTTGGGAGTGGAAGGCTTTTGGACGACCTTATTCACTATGTTTACGGGGGTCAAAACTGCCGATTGATGCTGGTTGGCGACGATGCCCAGCTTCCTCCGGTCATGCAATCGGAGAGTCCGGCTCTGCAAGTGGAGACACTTCGAGGCTACCAATTGCACGTGATCGAAGCCTCCCTCACCCAAGTGGTCCGCCAGGAACGTAACTCTGGCATACTCACCAATGCGACACTCCTGCGGGATGCACTCCGCAATGCTTGTGTCGAAATCTTCCCGAAGTTGCAACTGAAAGGGTTTGCAGACTGCCGGAAGGTGACAGGCGAAGAACTGATCGAAGAATTGGCCTCGGCCTACAGTCGGGATGGTGTCGAAGAGACTATGGTGATCTCCCGCTCCAACAAACGGGCTACTATATATAATAATGGTATAAGGAATCGAATTCTGTACCGCGAGGAGGAGCTATCGACCGGTGACCGGCTGATGGTCGCACGCAACAATTACTACTGGACACAAGGATGCAAGGAGATGGATTTTATCGCCAATGGAGAAATCATCCAGGTGATCCGGGTACGTCGTACCTACGAACTCTATGGGTTTCGTTTCGCCGATGTCTGGGCACGCTTTCCCGACTATGACCTGGAATTGGAATTGAAAATTCTACTGGACACCTTACAGACAGATACACCTGCACTGCCTCAGGAACGGAACGACCAACTTTTCTACACGGTATTGGAGGATTATGCCGATATCCCGACGAAGGCAGCCAAAATGAAAAAGATGAAGCAGGATCCCCACTACAATGTCGTACAGGTGAAATATGCCTATGCCGTCACCTGCCACAAAGCGCAAGGTGGACAGTGGATGAATGTCTTTTTAGATTTTGGCTACATCACCGAAGAGATGTTGGGTGAAGACTTCTACCGATGGCTTTACACCGCATTCACGCGGGCTACACATCGGCTCTTTCTGGTCAATTTGCCGCCAGACTTTGAATCATGATGAGAAATCGTTATTTTTGCACGCAATATCAAGGACTTGAAATATGACAACAACAGAAATGATCGATACACTCTTGGCCGACATTCGGGCTTTGGAGAACAGCGTGTCTGCGATGAAGCAACAGGAGCAATTTCCAGCCTCCTTCTTCAGCCAGACTTTTGACTTATCCCATCACATCATCACTTCCCTCCATCAGTTGGAAGCGATGCAGATCGAATTGCTGCAGAAACAGATGGAGGAGCATCAGCGGCTGATCAATTCATTGCCCCAACCGAATCAAGGGAATGAGCCCACTGTCCCAACTGAACAGCCAACTTCGGTGCCATCCGTATCACCCACCCTACCCGTTCAATCGGCAGAGCCAATCCCTGCTGAGGACTCCCATCCAGACGTTGAACCAATCGTTGCAGAACCCCTTAGCTGTCAACAGCCGGTTAGTGAACCAGCTGCTGGTACTTCGTTGAAAGAGCCTAAGGAGTCTTCAGCCGGTATCTCGTTAAATGAGGTGATCGAACGAAAGAATCTGGCAGACTTCCGCAAAGCTTTCAGTTTGAATGACCGGTTCCGCTTCCGCCGTGAACTGTTTGGTGGTAATGAAGAGCAGATGAACCAGGTTATCTCAGATCTGAACGGGTTGCATAGTCTGAATGAATCATTGGCTTACCTGCAGAATCATTTGCAGTGGAACCCGGATGAAGCCGCTGTGGCAGATTTCATTCATTTACTCGAGAAACGTTTTTTATAACCCAACGGACAGATTATGGCAAAACTGACAGTAGTTCCCACTCCGGTCGGGAATTTGGAAGATATGACATTCCGCGCCATCCGGACTTTGAATGAGGCAGACCTGATCTTGGCAGAAGATACACGGACAACCGGCATTCTGCTCAAACATTTTGAGATTCAAAACAAGATGCAATCCCATCACAAATTCAATGAGCACAAGACGGTCGAGCAGATTGCCCAACGTATTCTGGCGGGTGAGAACATCGCTTTAGTATCGGATGCTGGTACACCGGCCATCTCTGATCCAGGCTTCATGTTAGTACGCGAATGTGTGCGTCAAGGCATTACCGTTGAATGTCTGCCAGGGGCAACCGCCTTCGTACCGGCCTTGGTCGCATCGGGGTTGCCCAATGAGAAATTCTGCTTCGAAGGTTTTCTGCCACAGAAAAAGGGAAGGCAAACCCGCCTGAAAGAGTTGGCAAGCGAACCTCGTACGATGATATTCTACGAATCGCCCTTCCGACTGGTCAAGGCATTGACGCAATTCAAGGAGTTTTTCGGAGCCGATCGGCTGGCATCTGTTTCACGCGAGATCTCGAAGATCCATGAAGAGACGGTCCGTGGTACCTTGGATGAGCTGATCCAACATTTTACCGTGAACGAACCCAAGGGTGAAATTGTTATCATTGTATCGGGTCTGAAAGAGAGACGAGATAAAGATGAGAAAGATGAAGAAGAGACAAAAGAGAATAATAATTAAACAAGGAAGAAATATGAAAAAGGTATTATTGGCATGTATCTGTGTAACCGTGTTGGCTTCGTGTAACCAACAGTCGGATGAGAACAAACGATTGAGGGCAGAAATCGATTCCCTCCGGATCGAAAACACCAAGGGGACGGAAGCCATGAACGAAATGTTGGCAACCCTGAATGAAATCGAGGCCGACTTTCAATCCATTCGGGATGCGGAAAACTATTTGACGATCCAACAAAACAGCGGAGATCTGAATCTGAGCCAACGGGAACAGATGAAGCAGAACATCCAGATGGTAGCCGAAACCTTGAAGAAAAACAAGGAACAGATTGCCCAACTGGAGGAAAAATTGAAGAAGAGCGGGATCCAGTCGGCCGCACTTCGGAAGACCATCAACCGTCTGCAATCGGAGTTGGACCAGAAAGCGAACATGATCGTGACGCTGCAAGAGGATTTGGCCAAGAAGAATGTGCGGATTCAAGAGTTGGATCAGATGGTGACCACCCTCAATGAGGATGTAGAGAACCTGGCCACAACTTCAGCCGCTCAAGCAGAAAAGATCGATAAACAGGATAAAATACTGCATACAGCTTATTACTGTTTCGGTACCTCCAAAGAGTTGAAGGAGCAAAAGATTCTCTCGGGTGGAGGACTATTCTCCAAGTCGAAGGCCTTGCAGTCGGGTTTCAACAAGGATTATTTCATCACCATCGATATCCGCGAAGTCAAGGAGATCCCGCTTTTTGCAGCCAAAGCCAAATTGCGGTCAAACCATCCCGAAGGTTCGTATGAGTTTGTCAAGGACGAAGATGGCAATCTGACGTTGAAGATTACCGACGAAAAAAACTTCTGGAGCATTGGTAAGTATTTAGTGATTGAGGTAGGATAAGAAACAAAAGGGAGGCAACTGGCAATTGCCTCCCTTTTTTATTGAATATCGAATCTCCTCCATCAAGGATTGTATTCGCCACTGAACGGGTTCTGGTCACCATTGGGCCAGATGTCATCTACCAACGCCTTGTTGTTCTTCATTTCGTTGCTCGGCAACTGGAAGATGAAACGCCATGAACGAGCCGGCAATTGCACACCACCACCATTGTAATACATGTGGTTGCCTGTACGCAACAAGGGTTTCTGGTTGCGGACAATGTCAAACAGCGCATAACCCTCTCCATACATTTCCTTCCGACGCTCCAGCAAGATAGCCTCAATCAGATCCTGACCAGACGACTCAGTTCGGGATGCGCCACGCATGTCCTGTAACTGCCATAAGAGTTCCTTGGCTTCCGTCTCTTTGCCTTGATGTGCACAAGCCTCGGCGGCATCCAACAACATCTCTTCCGTACGCATGAAAATGTAGGAGCCTCTGCACTCTTCATTATCGCGGAATTTATAGGTTACATAAATCTGATCCCACCACCACTCAAACTGAGAGGCACGGATATCATTCTCTTCAAACAGATTTACAAAGTCTGTTGCCAAGAACCAGCCGACAAAGGAGAAGCAGGGACGGGTGTCGTAGGCCCACATGGCAAACTGTGAATAATCCCCCATGTTCTGCTCTTCGGTCTGTTTCATACCCCAAATCGTGGAGGGAACACGCTCATCGTTAAAACCTGCCAAATACTCTTCGTTGGTCGTCAACGGATACTGGTCCATCACCGTCTTGGCGTATTGCTCAGCCTTCGGCCAATTATTCATTACCAAATAGACTTGTGCCAATACGGCCTGTACGACAGACTGGTCAAACAGGTTCATCTCCGAACGGGAAAATCCAGCCAACAGCGTTTCAGCCTGCGTCAAGTCGGCCAATACCTGATCATAGGTCTGCTGTAAGGTGCCACGCGGTTTACCTTCGGTCGCCTCCGTAGTAGGTTCCGTATAGATAGGAACACCCGGCATATCTTTGGCAATCGCATAGGTCTGCTGGAACAAACGAGCCAAGTTGAAATAGGCCCAACCACGCATAGCCAATGCCTGTCCCTTGATGTACTGCTTCTCCTGATCGTCACCATCACAGGCATCCACGTAGGCAATGATCGAGTTGGCATTGTTGATCAAGCGATAGTGGAAAGTCCACAACTGACTGGAACGGAAAATATCGGCACGGGTTTCACCCCAATAATTGTACACATAGGTGTACCAGCCACCCCAAGCAATAATGTCCTCACCACACATATCCGAGATATGCATGATGGATGGAATACCATAATCGTCAGACCGGTTAGCACCACCACTATCGTAAGCACGCATGTGATAATAACAGCCATTCAAGGCGGCCTGTGCACCAGCAACCGTTTGGAACACCTCCGAATCGGCTACCGAAGTCGATGGATTGGTATCCAAAAAGTCATTACAACTGGTTGAGACTCCGGCTAACAACAAAGAAGCCAAAGCCACTATATTATATTTGAAAGCTTTCATATTCATCATTTCTTTTCATTAAACCATAACCCATACTATTACAAATTCAACTGCAAACCGAACGAAACGGATTTTGTGGTCGGGAAGCGGTTGCCCGTCGTACCCGATACGCTCTGTTCCGGATCGGTACCACGACCGGCAGCACTGCCGACAGTCAGCAGGTTGTCACCCTGTACGAAGAAGCGCAACGAATTGACCTGGAAACGTGAGGTCAACACCTTCGGAAGTGTATAACCCAACGTCACATTACGCAAACGTGCAAAGGTGTTATCATACAGATACTTCGATGAGTAGGAACCCATCGTGTTGGCATAGGCTGTCGAGATACGCGGATACTTGGCTCCTGTATTTTCCGGTGTCCAAGCCTCCAGCATATCCGGATGCAGACTATAACCTGTACGATAAGCCATCGACTGAGCATAATCGCCATCATACAACTTACCACCGATGCTATAATAGATCATGAAAGAGAAATCAATGTCTTTGAAGACAAAATTGTTGGTGAAACCACCGAACAGCTTCGGAATTGCATCGCCCAAATAGGTTTTCTGGTTGTCACTGGTCAACTCGTTGTAATTTTCCGTCTTCTCACGGCCTTTCAGCACTTTGTTACCACTGGCATCCGTTTCGTAGATATTCTTCCAATACTGGTCATTACCGGTTTCCGGATTCACACCGGCATACTCGACACCCCAGAAATTGTAGCGGGATTCACCCTCGCGCCACTTGAAGTAGCCGGAGTTCATCTCCTTTTGCGGCAACTTCGTGATCCGGTTCTTGTAATGTGTACCATTCAGATCGATGGTCCATTTGAAGTTCTTGTTGGCAATAGCTGCATAATTCAACGAGAACTCCAAACCATAGTTCTTCACGTCACCTATGTTTCGGTCGATACCACTGAAACCGGTAGAAGGAGCCATCGGCATGGTAAAGAGCAGATCCTTGGATTTACGGTTAAACCATTCGAACGAACCGCTCAGTTTATTGAACATGGCAAAGTCAACACCTACGTTGAACTGCAGGTTGCTCTCCCACTTCAGCGTCTTGTTCGGCAAACGGCTGATGAAAACACCGGCATCGTTATAGTTGTTGTTGCCTGTTGCATAGAGTCCTTGATACGCATAGTAGGTTCCCAAGTTATCATTACCCACAGCACCATAGCTGGCTTTCAATTTCAAGTTATCCAACCACGTACTGTACGGTTTCATGAACTCTTCGTTCGAGAGACGCCAAGAGGCACCTACTGACCAGAAATTACCCCAACGGTTGTCCGGATGGAAACGGGATGAACCGTCGGTACGGAAACTGGCTGACACATAATAACGATCGTTGAAATCATATTCCACACGGCTCAACCAGCTCAGCAAACGATATTGTGTATAGTAAGAGGACATGCTGTTCATCTCGGAAGCCGAGTTGATTTCGGTCAGACCGTTGAACGCAAAGCCACGTTTCGAAGCAGACAAATTCTTATAATGGGTTGAATAGGCCTCCTGACCCAACAGGACGGTCAAGGTATGTTCACCGAACGATTTGTTGTAGGTCAACAAGTTGTTCACCGTATAAGCGAAATTGCGGTCACTTTCCTTGTAAGCCTCACCACCATAACCGGCTGCATAACCATATTCACTGTTGGTATAACCGTCATACGTGTATTGATAGTAATCGACACTCAGGTTCGTGCGCCAAGTCAATTCCGGCAGGATCTTGATCTCCATATAGGTACGGAACGAAGCATCATCATGCATCCAGGGAGAGACATTGTACTCGGCATCAGCCAGCGGGTTCCATTGCATCCAACTCTGACGGTTTGGACCATAGTCATAAATCAAGTTTCCCTTGGCATCACGACGATAGTCACCTGTAGCCGCATCATATTCATAAATCGGATAAATGGTCGGAATCGTACGCAAGAACCAAACCATGCTGCTGGAAGCCGACATCTCGCGTACACTATGCGACAAGTTCATGTTCATACCCACTTTCAGCCATTTCTTGACCTCATAGTTCAAATTGGTACGAGCCGAGAAGCGTTCGAATTTCTGGGTCGAGAAAACACCTTTGTCATTCAAGTAACCTCCCGCAATGTAATAATCGGCCTTTTGCGACTTACCACTAAAATCGATGGTATATTCCTGACGCAGACGTGACTTCAACAATTCGCCACGCCAGTCACCGGAATAGAGCAAACGGGCATCCGAAGCCATCTGTCCGTTGACATCGACCGGCTTGTCAGTACCCCACGGATTGATCTTCAACTCATTGGCCAAACCATCCGTTGCCATCTGGGCAGCCTCCTGAGCGGAGTAACCGCCATCCATGTAACCGTTTCGCATAGCTGTCCACGTCATCGTCGTAAACTCTTCGGGTGTCAAGGCACGGGGCATATCCACAGCCAACGAAGAGAAACCCCAAGTTGAACGGAAATTGATCTGTCCCTTCTCGCTGGATCCCTTTCGGGTTGTGATCATCACGACACCATTGGCTGCACGCGAACCATACAAAGCGGTTGCCGATGCATCCTTCAAAATGGTCATTGATTCAATATCATTGGGATTGATGGAGTTCAAATAACCATCGTATGCAGTACCATCCACCACATACAGCGGAGAACTGGAGGCATTCATAGAGCCAATACCACGAATCATGATGGTAGCATCAGCCCCCGGTTCGCCCGAGTTGTTCAACACCTGCACACCACTACTCTGTCCTTGCAGGGCCTGCGTTACGTTGGACGCCTTTACCTTTTCCAACGATTCCTTCTTGACAACGCTGGCCGAACCGGTAAAGGTCGATTTCTTACCCGTACCGTAAGCAACCACCATCACCTCGTCGATAGCCACCACATCGGGATCCAGCTCAACTTTCAGACTGTTACCGACTATCGCCACCTCCTTGGTCTTATAGCCCAAATAGGAAACATGTAATGATTTTGTACGCGGAGAGACCAACAAAGAGAACTCTCCATTCACATCGGTTGTCGTACCGTTCATGGTCTGTTTGTCCATGATAGCTACACCAATCATAGGCAACCCGTCCTCCGAAGAGACGACGAGACCTGTCACCGTTTTCTCTTGTGCCAACAACAATTGCCCGCATAGGAAAACCAAGCAAAGAATTGCATAAACTCTTCTCATGAGCATAAAAAGATTTAAATTTAACATATTGAGGCAATAACCACTCTCACGCCAGTTATAAAAGATACTACACAACTAACAGTAGGCAAACTTCAAATAAACAAGTTTAGAAATCGGCATCGCACTCAAAACAGATACATTCATGACAAAAGTACACATTATTTCGTAGGGAACAAGCATTCATAACCTTTTTTTCTTACATTTTGTTTATTAATTTCTTCAAGATAAACAGTTCATAAAAAAAGCAATCACAAGCACCCAGAAATGCAAATTATCTGCAGATTGATTTGTATCTTTGCGAATCCGTTGGGAGCTGGTCTCCCTATACATTATATTATATATAGTAGGATTCAACTAATATATCAACGATATGATTCAATTCTTTCAATCTTCAACCAAGAGTGTGCTGGCTGTAGAGGTCGCACAAGCCTTCTCTTCCGAAGAGATTCAGAAACTGGTCTGGCTGTTCAGTGGTGCCACGCCGGTTGAGTCTGACACATTGAAGGGCTGGTTCGTAGGTCCGCGTCGTGAGATGATCACGCCCTGGAGTACGAATGCCGTAGAAATCACCCAAAACATGGGTATTAGCGGGATTGCCCGCATCGAAGAGTATTTCCCCGTTTCCTCTGGCGAGGCCGAGCATGACCCGATGCTTCAACGCATCTACAACGGCTTGGATCAAGCTATCTTCACCATCAGCAAACAGCCGGATCCCATTGTCTATATCGAGGATCTGGAAGCATACAACCTGCAAGAGGGATTGGCACTGAGTGCAGAAGAGATCGCCTATCTGAAGGAGGTCAGTGAAAAGTTGGGTCGTAAGTTGACTGACAGCGAGGTGTTCGGTTTCTCACAGGTAAACTCCGAACACTGCCGCCACAAGATCTTTGGAGGTCTGTTCGTCATCGACGGCGAAGAGAAAGAGAGTTCGCTCTTCGGTTTGATCAAGAAAACATCGGCTGAAAACCCGAACAAGTTGGTTTCTGCCTACAAAGATAACGTAGCCTTTAACGAGGGTCCGACCGTGGAACAGTTCGCACCGAAGAGTGGTGACAAGCCCGACTTCTATCAGGTGAAGGAGATTCCGACCGTCATCTCGTTGAAAGCCGAGACACACAACTTCCCGACAACGGTTGAGCCCTTCAACGGTGCTGCTACCGGTACAGGTGGTGAAATCCGTGACCGTCTGGGTGGTGGTAAAGCCTCTTTGCCGATTGCCGGAACAGCGGTCTATATGACGGCCTACCCGCGTACAGAGGGTGCACGTGCTTGGGAAAAGATTTTGGATCCGCGTCCCTGGCTCTATCAGACACCGGAACAGATCCTGATCAAGGCCTCCAATGGTGCTTCCGATTTCGGTAACAAGTTCGGTCAGCCGCTGATCTGCGGTTCCTTGTTGACATTCGAACATGCTGAGAATGAAAAGAAATATGCTTACGACAAAGTGATCATGCTGGCAGGTGGTGTCGGCTTTGCCAACAAGCGCGATGCGTTGAAAGGTGATCCGCAACCGGCTGAGAAAGTGGTTGTCATCGGTGGCGACAACTACCGCATCGGTATGGGCGGTGGAGCCGTTTCATCGGTCAATACGGGCCAGTACAACAGCGGTATCGAACTGAATGCCGTACAGCGTGCCAATCCGGAAATGCAGAAGCGTGCAGCTAACGTGATCCGTACCATTGCTGAAAGCGATGACAACCCCATTGTATCAATCCACGACCACGGTGCAGGTGGTCACCTCAACTGTCTCTCCGAGTTGGTAGAGGCTACCGGTGGACACATAGATATGGGCCAGTTGCCGATTGGCGACCCAACCCTTTCTGCCAAAGAGATCATTGGTAACGAGAGCCAGGAGCGCATGGGTCTTTTGATGAAAGAGGAGGATGTAGCACGCGTACGTCGTATCGCAGAGCGTGAACGGGCTCCGATGTATGTGGTCGGTGAAACGACTGACGATATGAAGTTCGTCTTCGAACAGGCAGATGGCGTAAAACCGATTGACATCAAGTTGGAATACATGTTCGGTAAACCGCCCAGAACCATCATGACAGACCATACAGTTGAGAACAAGTATCAGACAGTCACTTACAAAGAATCGGAATTGCACCACTACTTGGAGAATGTACTCCAGTTGGAAGCTGTCGCTTGTAAGGACTGGCTGACCAACAAGGTCGATCGTTCTGTGACGGGTAAAGTAGCACGCCAGCAGTGTCAAGGTGAATTGCAATTGCCGTTAAGCGACTTGGGTGCCGTTTCATTGGACTACCGGGGTAAGGCGGGTATTGCCACCTCCATCGGTCATGCACCACAGGTTGCCTTGGTTGATCCGGCTGCCGGCTCAGTGATGGCCATTGCCGAATCGTTGACCAACATTGTCTTTGCTCCCTTGGCCGATAAGCTGACCAGCGTTTCGCTGAGTGCCAACTGGATGTGGCCTTGCCGCAACGAAGGCGAAGATGCCCGTCTCTACAAGGCCGTTCAAGCAGCATCCGACTTTGCCATTGCGTTGGGCATCAATATCCCGACAGGTAAAGACTCACTCTCCATGACCCAGAAGTATGGCGACGACAAGGTCATTGCACCAGGTACTGTAATCATCTCGGCAGGTGCGGAGGTAAGTGACGTGAAGAAGATCGTATCTCCGGTACTGGCTCACGAAAAGAATTCTTACATTTATTATATCGACTTCTCATTCGACACCATGAAGTTGGGCGGATCTGCCTTTGCACAGGCGTTGAACAAGTTGGGTGACGAGGTTCCGACCGTGCAGGATCCGGACTATTTCAAAGCGGCTTTCAATGCGTTGCAGGAGGCTATTGAACAGGGCTTGATTCTGGCAGGTCACGACATCTCGGCAGGTGGTATGATCACGACTATGTTGGAGATGTGCTTCGCCAACGTAGAGGGTGGTTTGGAAGTCAATCTCGATCCGTTGGCAGAACAGGACATCGTGAAGATTCTCTTCGCCGAGAATCCGGGTGTCTTGGTACAGGTGAAGGAGCGCAAGGCTTTCGAACAGTTGATGCGCGAAGCGGGTATCAGTTGCGCCATCATTGCCCGTCCGACCGACGAGCGTCACATCCTGGTTTCCAAGGAGGGCATCCAGTACCACTTCGGTATCGATTATATGCGTGATGTTTGGTACGAGTCGTCTTACAAGTTGGATATCAAACAGAGCGGTAACGTCTGTGCCGGTAATCGCTTCGAGAACTACAAGATGCAGCCGCTGGAATTCAAGTATCCGAAACACTTTACCGGTAAGTTGGCCGATATGGGCTTGAGCTTCGACCGTCAGGGTGAAAGCGGTATCAAGGCAGCTGTGATCCGTGAAAAGGGTAGTCAGTGTGAGCGCGAGACAGCCTACGCATTGTATTTGGCAGGATTCGATGTGAAGGATGTGCACATGACCGACTTGGCTTCGGGTCGCGAGACATTGGAAGATGTCAACATGGTCGTTTACTGTGGTGGTTTCTCCAACTCCGATGTCTTGGGTTCAGCCAAAGGTTGGGCCGGTGGCTTCTTCTACAACGAAAAGGCCAAGAAAGCGCTGGACAACTTCTACGCACGTCCTGACACGATGAGTATGGGTATCTGCAACGGTTGCCAGTTGATGGCCGAATTGGGTGTCATCTATCCGGAACACGAACAGAAGCACAAGATGGTACACAACGATTCGCACAAGTTCGAGTCAAACTTCGTTACGTTGGAGATCCCGAAGAACCACTCCATCATGTTTGGTCCGTTGAGCGGATCGAAGTTGGGTGTTTGGGTAGCTCACGGAGAGGGCAAGTTCGAATTCCCGTACGAGGAGAAGGAGTACCATATCGTAGCGAAGTACAACTACGAAGGTTATCCGGCCAACCCGAACGGTTCACCCTGGTCTGTAGCCGGTGTCTGCTCACATGACGGTCGCCACTTGGCCATGATGCCGCACCCGGAACGTGCCATCTTCCCGTGGCAATGCGGTTATTATCCAGCCGATCGCCGTGGACAAGACGAAGTGACCCCGTGGATCGAAGCATTCGTCAATGCCCGCAAGTGGATTGAAGAGAACAAACGATAGTTGCTGATCTCTCTATCATAAAAATAGCCAACACACGCCCTTGTGTGTTGGCTATTTTTTAGAGGTACAGCTACTTATGATGTCCATCAGCCATTACTTATGGCGACCATCAGGCATCACTGCAACTTCTGGTCTTTCGTACAGATCTGAATTGGGGCTCTACAACCCCAATTCTACTTGAAAACGGATCTGCCAACGATTGTAGGAATCATTCAGGGCTTCACGCCGATGGTTATAAGAGACATCGGCTTGAAGTTTCAAATTGTGGCCGATCAAATATTTCGTGACAGCCAATGAGGTCTGGTTATAACTCTTGTAACCTACCAACGGACGTACCTTTTCGGATGGGAAAAGCGTCGAGTTACGGGCTGCTATCTCCCAGTTGCTCGGGAAGAGGTAGCTGGTCTGCAGATTCAAGCCATTACCGGTATAGACATACAGATCGTCATGCCCTTGGAAAAGCGGATTGCTGCAAGCGCGTCCCATAAAATCGGTATAGAAGGCAAAGCCTTGATACTTCAGAATAAAATCGACATAATACTGCTTCAGATTACGTGTCTCACCTGTCGGCATCAATGAGCCGTTCTGTCCTTGCAGACGGGTAGCCTGATCGTTATACGAGAAGGCACCTGCCAACAGGACCTTGACAGTTTGTTCACGTTGGAAGTCGCCCTCGGCCACTTCACCCAACGACTTGAACCGTCCAAAGGGATACAACTCCAAACGACCCGTGTAGGCAAATCCACCATTCTTAGATGCACCAAAGTTACGTCCCTCTCCTAATGTGATAGAACCTTTGGCTGCCAGATTGAAGTCACCGGCCAATGCCTTGTAATACTCACCGAAGAAACCAAAGTCACGATCCGGATTGAATTCGGAATTCACAATGCTTCGATCTACGAACTGCAACGCACTGGAGGAGTTCACACGTGCCCGGTTCGCCTTGATCTTGGTCTGTCCGAAACCGATGTTCCAAGTAGAAGAAGGCATGTAATAGACCATAGCGTCCCGTACAAAGTTGTTGTTACCGTTCGGGAGCACTTTGGTATCATAGGACGTAAAGCCCAATTGAATGGAGTAAAGCAGTTTCGGCGAGAAGATATAGCCATCAAAACGTAAGCGAAGACGTTTCACCTGTGCTTGGGTCTCTGTCAGTGAAAAATCGTCATCAAACGAGAGTGCCAATAGATTCTGCATCCGAAAACGCATCGTCATCTTGTACAACTTATTTTGAGGCTCGAACGTGATACCCTTACCGACCTCAATGTTCGGCATATTGCGCAAACGCTCCAAGAGTTGAGGATCTTGCAATCCGCTTGTCTCTACTGCCGTATCCGGCACAAACACCTCCGTCAATCGATTTTGAGCTGACAACATGGAGCCGATCCAAAGTTGACCTGCCAAGAGGAACCATAAACATTTTCGCTTCATACTCATAACTTTTATCTTTTTTTGCAAAGTAAAACAAATCACATGAAAACGAAGTGACAAAGATGTTACATTTGTGTTACAAATGATTTTTTTAACAAGATGACTAATAAATACCCAGGAAACTATTAGAATCTGCCTTTTATTCTTTACATTTGCCACAAAAAAGAATAGTTATGGCAGTAGGTAAGGACCAGCACATCTTGGAAAGCATCTCCTATCCGGACGATTTGCGACAGTTGCCCCAGGAGCAGCTGGAAGAGGTTTGTGCCGAAATCCGACAATATATTATTGATGTATTATCTGAGAACCCCGGTCATCTCGGTGCCAGTTTAGGTACGGTTGAACTGACTGTGGCGCTTCATTATGTCTTTAACACACCTTATGACCGCATCGTTTGGGATGTGGGGCATCAAGCCTATGGACATAAGATCCTGACAGGCAGACGAGAGGCTTTCCATACACTCCGAAAGCTGGGTGGTATCAGTGGATTTCCCAATCCGATGGAGAGCGAGTATGATGCCTTCATTGCCGGACATGCCTCCAATTCGATCTCGGCGGCCATGGGTATGTCGGTCGCTTCAGCCCTGAAAGGGGAAAAGGAGCAGCATGTGATTGCCGTGATCGGAGATGGTGCCATGACAGGCGGATTGGCTTTTGAAGGACTCAACAATGCATCAGCCAACCCCAACAACCTGCTGATCATCTTGAATGACAATGATATGGCCATCGACCACAGCGTCGGAGGGCTCAGCCAGTATCTCGTGGATATTACGACCAGTCAGACCTACAACAAGATGCGTTATGATGTCTATCGCGGATTGCGGAAGATCAAGCTGATCGATGAAAGCCGTCGCGGAAATATCTTACGTTTCAATAACAGTCTGAAGGCACTGCTCACCCAACAGCATAACCTCTTTGAAGGATTTAGTATCCGTTATTTCGGTCCCGTCGATGGACATGATGTGAACTATTTAATAAAGGTATTGCATGACATCAAGGATCTGAATGGTCCGAAGCTGTTGCACATCAAAACCACCAAAGGGAAGGGTTTCAAGCCTGCCGAAGAATCAGCCACAGAATGGCATGCTCCGGGCAAGTTCAACAAGGAAACCGGCGAACGGATCATCGTCCATAAGCTGAACGAGCCACAGCTCTATCAAGATGTGTTCGGACACACTTTGGTCGAATTGGCAGAACAGGATGAGCGCATTGTCGGGGTGACACCGGCCATGCCGACCGGCTGTTCGATGACCTATCTGATGAAACAGTTCCCCAAACGGGCCTTTGACGTGGGCATAGCCGAAGGTCATGCAGTCACCTTCTCGGCCGGATTGGCCAAAGAGGGGTTGGTTCCCTTCTGCAACATCTACTCGTCGTTCATGCAACGCGCCTATGACATGGTGATCCATGACGTGGCCTTACAACGCTTGCACATGGTGATTTGTCTGGACAGAGCCGGACTGGTGGGTGAAGATGGCGCCACACATCATGGCGTTTTCGACTTGGCCTACCTGCGGCCCATTCCCAACCTGATCATCTCCTCTCCTTTGAATGAATGGGATCTGCGCAACCTGATGTACACCGGTTACAAGGAGGCGGATGCACCCTTTGTCATTCGTTACCCCCGCGGCAAGGGAGAGAAAGCAGACTGGCACAATCCAATGGAGCTCCTGCCGATTGGCAAAGGACGGATGCTGAAAGATGGAGACGACATAGCCGTACTCACGATCGGTCCGATTGGCAACGAGGCCATGAAAGCGATTGAGCGGGCAGAGGCTGAAGGCAAATCGATCGCCCATTACGACATGATCTACCTGAAACCGTTGGACGAAGCGTTGCTGCATGAGGTGGGACGTCGGTTCAAACGGATTGTTACCATCGAAAACGGAACCATCCTCGGAGGCTTGGGTAGTGCCGTCTTGGAGTTTATGGCCGATCAAGGCTATACGCCCCAGGTCAAGCGACTGGGTATTCCCGACCGCTTCATCGAACATGGTCCCGTCCCGGCCCTGTACAAGTTATGTGGCATCGATGCGGATAGTATATACAACGAATTAATGAAGTTATAAATAAGTATTATGAAAATCGTAATAGCCGGAGCTGGTGAAGTGGGTACCCATTTGGCCAAGATGTTGTCGCAGGAGAATCAAGACATCATCTTGATGGATCCCAACGAAGAGCGTCTGAATTTCTCCAACCCTTCCATGGAGATCTTGCCGATGGTGGGTAACCCCACTTCGCTGAAAGACCTGGAAGAGGCGGGTATCCGAAAAACAGATCTGTTTGTGAGTGTCACACCGGAAGAGACGACCAACATCGCTGCCTGCCTCCTGGCACACAACCTGGGGGCCCACCGGACGTTGGCACGTATCAACAACTACGAATATTTACTACCCAAGAATAAGGAGCTGTTCGAGAAATTGGGCATCAGCTCCATGATCTACCCGGAAATGTTGGCAGCCAAGGAGATTGTGACGGCCATCCGTCGTCCCTGGACGCGCCAGTACTGGGAGTTGTTCGGCGGATCCTTGATTCTGCTGGGTGTCAAGGTACGTGACAATTCCCGCTTGGTGAACTGTCAATTGAGCGAACTGCTCAGCGAGCAGAAACTCTATCACATCGTGGCGATCAAACGACAGAACAACACCATCATTCCCCGGGGTAGTGACCACATCGAGTCGGGCGACATTCTCTTTTTCACGACAACTCGTTCCCACATTGAGGATGTACGGCTTCATGCCGGCAAAAACAATCCGGAAGTGAAAAAGGTTTTCATCATGGGCGGCAGTCGAATCGCCCTCCGTACATGCCAATATTTGCCCAACAATATCCGGATCAAAGTCATTGAGCTGGACAAGGAAAAGAGCCATCGCATTGCCGAGCGTGTTCCCAGCAATGTACTGATCATCAATGGGGACGGACGTGACACCGATCTGTTGATGCAAGAGGGGATCAAAGATGCACAGGCCTTCATCGCCTTGACCGACAACTCCAGCACCAACATCTTGGCCTGCTTGGCTGCCAAACGGTTTGGCGTGTTCAAGACCGTGGCCAAGATCGAGAACATCGACTACATCTCATTGGCCGAAAGCATGGATATCGGTTCGGTGATCAACAAAAAACTGATTGCGGCCAGCCACATCTATCAGTTCCTGTTGGATGCGGACGTATCGAACGTGAAGTGTCTGACCTTTGCCAATGCCGATGTAGCGGAATTGGTGGCTCGACCCAATTCGAAGATTACCCGTAAGCAAGTCAAAGATTTACGATTGCCACACGACATGACGTTAGGTGGTCTGATTCGCGATGGAGAACCGATGATGATCAAGGGTGACACCCAGATCCAAGCCTATGACCATGTGGTGGTCTTCTGTTTGGACACGGCCATGCGTAAACTAGAAGATTATTTTAATTGATCGTTATGCTGAATGTACGATTTATCGTCAAGATGCTGGGCTTGATGCTCATTCTCGAAACACTATTCATGCTGGTGGCGACCGGGGTTGCCTTCTATTATGGAGAAGGTGACTTTTTCCCCCTGTTGCTTGCCAGCGGAACCATGTGTAGCGCAGGTGTCATTGCCTATTTAGCCGGTATCAATGCCAACGAATTTTCGGCAGGACGACGCGAAGGGATGCTCACAGTGGCTTTCATCTGGATCGTCCTCTCCTTCTTTGGCATGTTGCCTTTCTATTGGGGAGGCTATATCGACAACGTGACGGATGCCTATTTCGAAGCCATGTCCGGATTCACGACCACCGGATCCACCATACTTACCGACATTGAATCATTGCCACATGGTATTCTCTTTTGGCGGAGTCTCATACAATGGGAAGGGGGTATTGGCGTCGTCGTCTTTACGGTCGCTTTGATGCCGATCTTGGGAGGTAATGCCGTCATCATGTTCGAAGAGGAGACCTCCGGCTTTACCCACGAACGGTTCCGTCCACGTGTAACCCAGGTAGCCAAGCGATTATGGGGTGTCTATGTCTTTCTGACACTCTGCAACATCGGACTTTACGCATTAGGTCCCATGAATCTGTTTGATGCGGTATGTCATGGGCTGACCACGATCTCCACAGGTGGGTTTTCCACCTACAACGATAGTATCGGCCATTTCGACTCGGCCTACATTGAGTGGGTAGCCATTGCATTCATGTTCATCGGTTCGCTCAACATGTCATTGCTATACATTAGTTTCAATGGCCATCCCGAACGACTCTGGAAGGATGAGGAGGCACACTGGTTTGCCGGTTTCGTGGTCGTGGCTTCGCTTTTCATCGGCTGCTGGATCTATTTCCAAGGTTACGTGACCGATCCGACCTATGCTATACGAACTTCGGTTTTCCAAGTGGTGACACTCATTTCCACCTGTGGATTTGGGACTGACGACTATACGCTATGGGGACCTTTTGTCTGGCTGACGGTCATGATGCTGATGTTTGTCTGTGGTTGTGCCGGTTCGACCAGTGGCGGTTTGAAAATGGGACGATTCGTCATCTTAGCCAAGAACCTGTCGAACGAATTCAAGAAACAGGTCCATCCCAATGCAATCATTCCCGTCCGGATCAATGGTCACACCCTACCGGACAGTGTCGTACACCGCGTACTGGCTTTCGTCTTTGCCTACCTGACCCTCATGGTGGCCAGCTGCTTCATCCTGACCGTTGATGGGATGGAATTCATGGATGCCATCAGTGCGACCTTGACAGCCCTCAGTAACGTAGGGCCGGGATTAGGTAATTTGGGGCCGGCAGACAACTTTGCCGAAGTGCCTGTCATTTCCAAATGGTTCCTCAGCTTCCTGATGATGACGGGACGTCTGGAAGTATTCACCGTATTGACCATTTTGTTGCCAGGATTCTGGAAACGATGATTTTTTTCGGGAAGCCACATACGTTTCCCGTTTATTTTCCGTTATAGTAGTTAGGATTCAAAGAAATTGAGCTGATGATTGAATATATAAAAGGTGATATTACAGAATTGACCCCTGCGCTTATGATTTTAGAGTGTGGCGGGATTGGTTATGCGTTGAACATCTCTTTGAATACCTTCACGGCTTTCAATGGCAAGCCGAGTGGCAAATTATATGTTTATGAAGTCATCCGTGAAGATGCGCATCTCCTGTATGGATTTGCCGAAAAGATTGAGCGTGAATTGTTTCTCTTGCTGACCTCTGTTTCGGGTGTAGGCCCGAATACGGCACGTATGATTCTCTCCTCGTTTCCACCGAGCGAACTGATCCAGGTGATCGGACAGAAAAATGAGACCGCATTGACGGCTGTAAAGGGAATCGGACAAAAGACAGCTCAACGCATTTTGGTAGATCTGAAGAATAAGGTAGGCACGTTGGAAGGAGCCAGTGCTACCCTATCAGGTACGAACCAGGCAGTCGTGGCTAACGAAACCGTTGTCGAAGAGGCGGTAGCGGCTTTAGTCATGTTAGGTTTTCAAAAGAATGCTTCCCAAAAGGCCGTTGCCTCTATCTTGAAAGCGAATCCGGGTAGTACCGTCGAACAGGTAATCAAGGCAGCACTTCGGATGCTGTAAACCATCCGGATCAGTAGAGCCGGAGGGAGAGAATTGTAACAATGAAGAAAACGAAGATCAAATATAGCTGGTGGGGAATCGTGTGTCTCTTGGTCATGGCTTTCTATTCCATGAATGCCGACTACCTGAGCTACACGGCTGCATTGCCTATCCTGGAGGCGCTGGAAGCGGTTCCACAGGATACGGTACGCACGCGCCCTCGCTATGAAGTCTCGAAAACGCAACCGGAAGAGTACCAAGACATCGTCAAGCAATCGCCAGCCGATTTGAAGGATCCGGAGAACGTGCAGACGACCATCGAATATGACCTGCGAACCAACACCTATGTGGTCAAAACCAAATTGGGCGATATGGTGATCGGTACGCCCATGACACTTACGCCTGAAGAGTATCAAGACTACAGTTTGCAACAATCCTTGCGTTCCTATTTCCGTCAGAAGAATGAGGAGGAGTATCAGAAAGCGACTAATAAAGAGTTCAACCTGACCGATATGCAATTCGATTTGGGCCCGGCAGAACGGATCTTCGGACCGGGTGGCGTACGGGTCAAGACGCAAGGATCAGCCGAACTCACCATGGGCATGAAAATGACCAACCAGAAGAATCCTTCCCTCCCCGAAAGTCAACGTAAACGGGCCTTCTTCAACTTTGACGAGAGCGTGCAGTTGAACATGCAGGCTTCTGTCGGCACGAAAGTCAACTTCGGCATGAACTACAATACCGAGACCTCTTTCGACTTCGACTCGAAACAGTTGAAACTGGCCTATACGGGAGAAGAGGACGAGATCATCAAATCGTTGGAAGCCGGTAATGTCAGCATGACGACCAGTAACTCGTTGATCAATGGTGGAGCGGCCCTGTTCGGTATGAAAGCGGATCTGCAATTCGGTAAGTTGCGGGTCAATGCCCTCTTTGCCCAACAGAATTCGGAATCCAAGACGGTCAGTTCAAAAGGTGGTGTGCAGACCAAGCCTTTTGAAATATCGGTCGATTCATACGATGAAAACCGTCACTTCTTCTTGTCGCACTACTTCTACGACCATTTCGATGAGTCGATGAAGAATCTGACCTATATCTCCACGCCGGTATTGATCACCCGCATTGAGGTGTGGGTCACCAACAAACAGAGCAATTATGATCAGGCACGCAACATTGTGGCCTTCTCCGACTTGGCTGAACCACAGACCATCCACAACAATTCGATCATGACTACGGGTGCCAATCCGAATGGTATTCCTTACAATACAGCCAACTCTCTATACACCACCTTGGTTCAGCAGTATGCCGAGGCTCGTGACATCAGTCGGGTCACGCAGGTATTGGGCAGTAGCGGACAATTCGAAGGAAGTGTCGATTTCGAAAAAGTGGAGAGTGCCCGTCTCTTGAACGAATCAGAATACACCTTGAATAAACAGTTGGGGTATATCTCGTTGAAGTCCCAATTACAGCCCGATGAGGTCTTGGGTGTGGCATTCAGCTATACCTATGGCGGCAAGACCTACCAAGTAGGTGAGTTCTCTACCGACAACTCCTCCTCTCCGGCCTCCTGTCTCTACATCAAATTGCTGAAGGGTACAACGGTGTCGCCCAGTATGCCTTTCTGGAAATTGATGATGAAGAACATCTATTCTTTGGGAGCCTACAACGTGCAGAAAGAGAAATTCAAGCTGGACATTTCCTACCAGAGTGATACGACGGGTACCTATATTAATTATATGCCGGAAGGGACATTGAAGAACGAGACCTTCCTGACCATCCTTAACTTGGATAACTTAGATTCGAAAAGTGAACCCTATCCCGATGGCTTCTTCGACTTTGTGGAAGGATCAACCGTTCAGAGTGAGACAGGTCGCATCATCTTCCCGGCTGTTGAACCGTTTGGCTCCTACTTGCGAAACAAGTTAGGCAATGGTGCCTTGGCGGAGAAGTATGTCTATCAGGAATTGTACGATACGACACGTACCGCAGCCCAACAGGTTGCCGAAAAGAACAAGTTCATGCTGACCGGTGAATACAAGGCCTCATCCGGGGCTGAGATCCAACTGGGAGCCAGCAATGTGGCCCGTGGTTCCGTTCGGGTGACGGCTGCCGGAGCAACCTTGACAGAGAATGTCGATTATACCGTCGATTACACCTCGGGGGTCGTGACCATCTTGAACGAGAGTATCATCAATGCCGGTACCCCGGTCAGTGTCTCGTTGGAAAACCAGTCGATGTACAGTATGCAGCGGAAGACCATGATGGGACTGGACTTGAATTACCAGTTCAGCAAAGACTTCACCTTGGGTGGAACCATCATGCACCTCTCTGAAATGCCCATTACGACCAAGACCGTGATGGGAGACGAATCGGTCAAGAACACCTTGTGGGGTTTGAATGCCTCCTACAAGACGGAAAGCCAATGGCTCACCAACCTGTTCGACAAACTGCCGTTGCTGACCCTGACCAAGCCGAGCCAGATCTCCTTGAATGCTGAGTTCGCCAACCTGATTGCGGGTCACTACGAGAATAAGTATTCGGGGGGTTACTCCTACTTGGACGATTTCGAATCGACCCAAAGCAGTTTCGACCTGACCAATCCCTATTCATGGCAATTGGCCAGTACACCTTACGACGACGGAGTCTCGCCACTGTTTCCCGAAGCCAGCAAAGTAAATGATATCGACTACGGCAAGAACCGTGCTCTCTTGGCCTGGTACTACATCGATGGTATGTTCACCCGTCAGAACTCCTCCCTGTTGCCCAAGTACATCACGAAGGACGACCTGTCCAACCATTATGTACGTGCGGTCAAGTACGAAGAGTTGTATCCCAATCGGGAACAGAGCTACAATGAATCCAATTTGGTACAGGTGCTCAACATGGCCTACTATCCCAACGAACGCGGTCCCTACAACTTAGATGCAGATCGGGTGAACCAGGATGGTACGTTGCAAGAACCGGAAAAGCGTTGGGGTGGTATGATGCGACGTATCGAGCAGAGCGACTTCGAGACAGCCAACATCGAATACATCGAGTTCTGGGTAATGGATCCTTATATCTACAATCCAACCTCGCAAGGTGGTGATCTCTATTTCAACCTCGGAGAGATCTCGGAAGATATCTTGAAGGATGAGAAGAAGTTCTTCGAAAATGGACTGCCGGTCGATGGGGACGAGAGTAAAGAGACCACAACCGTATGGGGTAAGGTACCGACCCAACAGAGCACGGTCTATGCATTCGACAACACGGAAGGTGCCCGAGAATTGCAAGATGTCGGTCTGAACGGTCTCTCCTCCGAAGAGGAAAAGACCTTCCCTGCCTATGCCGAATTTTTGGAGAAGTTGCAGGCCAAACTCTCGGGAGAGACCTATGCCCAAATGATCAATGATCCGCTCTCACCCTTCAATGACCCGGCCACCGACAAGTTCCGCTATTTCCGGAACGAGGCTTGGGATGAAGCTGAGGCGGATATCTTGACCCGTTACAAACGCTACAATGGCACAGAAGGCAACTCCAACGAATCGACGGGTCGCTACTCTTCGGCCTCCAAGACCCTGCCTGACGTAGAAGACATCAATCAGGATAACACCCTGAATGAGACAGAGAAATATTTTGAATACAAGATATCGTTACGTCCGGAAGATTTAGCCTCCAACAAGGATGGCTTCATTGCCGACGTGCGCGAATCAACACCGAAGTTGGCCAATGGAAAGCCCAGCCCGGAATCGGTCAAATGGTATCTGTTCAAGATCCCGGTGAAAAAATACAACCGAAAAATCGGTTCGATCAGCGACTTCAAGACCATTCGTTTCATGCGTATGTACATGACCGGATTCAAGGAACGGACCATCTTGCGTTTTGGTACGTTGAAACTGGTACGTGGCGAATGGCGTGCTTACGAAAAGAACCTGGCTGCTGCCAATGCCAATCCGGCACAAACAGGTGTGCTGACCGTCTCGACCATCAACATTGAAGAGAATGGGGATCGTGTGCCGGTGGCTTACGTGTTGCCTCCGGGTGTCAGCCGTGTGACAGACCCCAGCCAGCCGCAGTTGCGCCAGCAGAATGAACAGGCTCTCTCCCTGAAGGTAGAGAATCTGGCTTCGCAAGATGCACGCGCCATCTACAAGAACAGCAATTACGACCTGCGCCAATACAAACGGATGCAGCTCTTTGTACATGCGGAAGCAGTGGATGATGACAGCTATCTGTCCAATGGCGAGATGGAAATCTTCATCCGGTTGGGATCGGACTATAAGAACAACTACTACGAATACTCCGTACCGTTGAAGAAAACACCTTGGCGTTCGAAAGGTAACAACTACGATCAATACAATACAGCCGATCGGGAAGCCGTTTGGCCGGAAGAGAACATGTTGAACTTTTCGTTTGAACGGTTGACGGATCTGAAACTGGAACGCAACAAAAAGAAACGGAGTGGTGAAGGAGGTGTCACCTATGCTACCCCCTATTCGATCAATGACGAAGACAATCCACGTAACCAGATTACGATTGTTGGTAATCCGAGTCTGGCCGAGGTCAAGACCATCATGATTGGTGTGCGTAATAATGCCAAAGAGACCAAGAGTGCCGAAATCTGGATCAACGAGTTGCGTCTGACCGATTTCAATGAATCGGGTGGTTGGGCAGCCAACGGTAGCCTGAATGTGGCACTTTCCGATTTAGGAACCGTCAACCTGACCGGTCGTATCGAGACGGCCGGATTCGGTGCGCTGGATCAGTCCCTGTCTGAACGACGGATGGAGGACTACTCCCAATACAGTGTCTCGACCTCGATCGAATTGGGCAAATTCTTCCCCGACAAGGCTAAAGTAAGCATCCCGTTCTATTATGCCTACTCGAAAGAGGTGATCAGCCCCGACTATGATCCGCTCAACAAAGATATCAAACTGGCGGATGCCCTCGAATCAGTAGAGACACAGGCTGAAAAAGACTCCATCAAAGATTATGCCCAGGAGCGTACCATCATCAAGAGTATTGCCTTCAACAATGTGAAGGTGGATATCCGCAGCAAGAATCCGATGCCGTACGACCCGGCTAACTTCTCGATGGGCTATTCCTACAGTGAGAATAGCAAACACAATCCGGACACGGAATATGAGACTACCAAGGACTATCGGGGTAACTTTGCTTACAACTATACGCCTTACGTGCGTCCCTTCCGTCCATTCGAGAAGATCAAGCAGAACAATGGCTATACAAAGTTCATCAAGCAGTTTGGTCTGAATTACGTACCGTCGAACATCAGTTTCCAAACCTCTATGGTACGGAACTATTATGAGTTGCTGTTGCGCGACTTGACCAATTCCACCTCAACGGAGAGTCGTCTAAAGCCATCGATCAGCCAGAACTTCCTGTGGGATCGTGCCTTTAGCCTGCGTTGGGACTTCACCAACAATTTAAGTATGAACTTCACATCCGGTACACAGGCGCGTATCGAGGAGCCGCATGTGCGTGTCAACAAGCGGGAAAATCCGGATGAGTATGCGATCTGGAAAGATTCAGTCCGTCAAAGCATCCGGGATTTGGGTACACCGATGGCCTACGATCAGACCTTCCAGGTGACCTGGAACATGCCTTTCCAATACATTCCGGTATTGGATTGGGTCAACAGTTCCGTCTCCTACAATGCTACCTACAACTGGGATCGGGGTGCAGTCGTTGCCGACACCTCCAAGGTGATCGGTAACACCATCAAGAACCAGCGCATGATCGACTGGCAAGGTAGCTTCAATCTGCAGACACTCTACAACAAGAACAAGTATCTGAAGAAGATCAACCAAAAGTTTGCGACCTCTTCTCGCCAGAATCAGACCAACAAACGTGATCAGCAGAAGAAACAGAAGAAAGAGGTCAAGGTAGAGAAAGAGATCCAGCTGAATACGGATAGTGGAACTGTGGTTCAACACGGCATGTTCAGCAAGAAGGTTCGTGTCCGTGCGGTTGGTGCCGACGGCAAGAGCTATGCCATCAAGTTCAAGCCATTAAACTATGCACAGATCCTCATCCTCAACCAGGATACAGCCCACTTGAAATTGACCATCTATCCGGGACCTATCGGCACCGAACAACGCTTATCCCAAGCGTTGGAATATACGACCCGTTTCCTGATGATGTTGCGTCGGGTGAATGTACAATATTCCAAGAGTGACGGTATGATGTTGCCGGGTTATCTGCCGGAAGTGGGTGATATCTTCGGACAGAAACGAACGGGTAATTTGGCTCCCGGATTGGGCTTTGCCTTCGGTTCAGTCAGTCGCGACTTCATTGATGAAGCTTGGGAAAAGGGATGGTTGGTCAACGGAACAGACAACGTGACCCCCGCCATGATGGACCAATCGACCACCTTGAATCTGCGAGCCAGTCTGGAGCCACTTCCTGGATTGAAGATTGACTTAACGGGTAATCGTGTTGTCACGCAAGCTACAGAAATACAATATATGTATAGTGGAATGCCCGAACAGCAGACTGGTAGCTACTCCATGACCATGGTTGCTTTGGGAAGTCTATCGGGCAGTGGCAATGCCCAAAATGGTTATGCCTCCAAGTCATTCGACAAATTCTTGGAGCACCGGGATATCATCGCCAACCGCCTCCAGAGTGCCTACAACAATGCCTCCTATCCCAACAGTGGTTTCTTGGAGAATAGCTCAATTGCCGGAATGGCCTATAACCAGGAGTTAGGTTCAGTCAGTCGCAACTCGGCCGATGTGCTCATTCCTGCCTTCTTGTCGGCTTATACCGGACAGGATCCGAAGAGGGTTTCCTTCTCGCCCTTCCCGGCTTTGAAGAGTCTCTTCCCGAACTGGAAGATCACCTACGACGGACTGACCCGCATACCGCTCGTCAAGAAATACTTCAAGAGCATGACGTTGAACCACCAATATCGTTGTACCTATAGTGTGGGCAACTACTCCTCCTTTATGAATTGGGTAGATGCTGGCAATAGTTTGGGATTCACGGAAGATGCACAAGGATCACCGGTACCCTCGTCGATGTATGACATTTCAGCTGTCTCTCTGACAGAAGCCTTCAGTCCGCTATTCGGGGTAGATGCAGTCATGCTCAACAACATCACGGGTAAATTAGAGTATCGGACCTCACGCAACCTGAACCTGAATGTTTCTTCGGTACAGATTGTCGAATCACTCTCCAACGAGATCGTTATCGGATTGGGATATAAGTATGCGGAGTTCAACAAGGTACTGAAGACCAAGAAGACACAGAACTTCAGCAATGACTTGACCGTCAAGATGGATATTTCATTCCGAAAGACACAATCGCTGATTCGTAAAATCGAAGAGCAGCTGACGCAGGCTACCAGTGGAAATCTCGCCAAGACGATTTCCTTCTCAGCCGATTATGGGTTGAGTCGAGCCTTAACGGTACGTGCATTCTATGATATTCAGATCAATAACCCGTTGGTTTCATCAGCCTCCTTCCCGACCACCAATTCAAACTATGGCATCAGCCTACGTTTCTCATTGGCACAATAGATCAGATGGGTGCCGGGGGAAATCAACTCAAATTGTACAGTAATGATAAAACGACTTTTGCTGATAGTAGTATGTAGCCTATGTGCACATGAAGGGACAACTCAAGCGCAACAGATCAGTATGGCCGAGGCACGAGAACAGGCCTCAACGTTCCTTCGACAGAAACAGGATTTGCGCAGTGCAACCTCACTCCAGACGCTTTTTACCGTGACGGACACCACCCAATTGGATGCCGATGCAAGCCGTTCTCTACGGGCATCATCAACCGATGAGGCCCTCCTTTATGCATTCGGTGATCCGCAGGGAGGTTTTGTCATTACCACCGGAGACCGTCGTGCCTCCACCATTGTGGGATACAGCACGACAGGTACCTTGGATAGAAACAATCTACCGGAAGGGTTGCGAAAACTATTACGCCAATATGCGGTAGAGATCGCCCACCTGGATACCCCAACAGTAGCGACTTCAGAAAAGCTGCGCAGTGGTTCATCCTCGACCACCTACGATCCCTCGTGGTCTAAAATAGCCCCCCTGATCACCTCGGAATGGAACCAATCCACCCCCTACAACAACCAGATGCCCCTACAGCTGGGGAAACGTTGCCTGACGGGGTGTCCAGCGACGATGTTCGGACAATTGATGGATTACTATCGCTATCAGAACTGGAAAGTAGATCGGGAGACATGGCGGTCGGGGGATATGGACCAATCCGGCTACTTGAACCAATCCATCACCGTCCAATTCAAGGATACAGTCAATTGGTCGCTTTTGAAACGTAATTACGAGACAGAGGCTTATACCCCTGAAGAAGCGAATGAAATAGCCAAACTGATGAACTACGCAGGAGCTGCCATGCATAACAACTACGGAGCCAGTGCATCCGGCATCAATGCCTGGGACGTCCTGTTGCACCTGGATCGGGTTGCCGGTTATGGCAAATACGCCTCCTATGTGCAAGCCTGGCAACACAGTCTCTATGACTGGCATGAGATGATTTATGAACAATTGGCTGCCAAACGTCCATTACCCTACGCCAGTATGGGGGGAGGCCACATCTTCCTGTTGGATGGCTATGATGGGGAAGGCTATTTCCATTTCAACTGGGGATGGGGTAATTACGGGATTGGTTACTATCTGCTGACCGCTCTCCGAAACGAAGAAGAGATGCAGCTCTATCAAGTAGGTATCTTTGACTGCTGCCCCTCCACGATGGAGCCCATCCATCAAGAACCTCTCCTGCTCAGTGATGCCGTCATTCAAAAAAAGGGTGTATCTTATACGATGCAAGTCGTATTCGCATCGTTGAATCCAGCCTTGCAACAGGGAAAATTCTGTTATGCCATTCACGACCTGAATGGCAAGCAACAGGTGTTGTCCGATCCCATCTCCTACTCGTTTACCCCGAAAGCGTATGAATCAGACACAATCTCCTTCTCCATCCCTCAATTGTCACGGTTTAACGACAAGGTCTATCTTCTCTCCTTCTGGCAGGTCATCGACCAGCAGTTGCAGCAGATGAAGCCTTTCAGTATGATTGAATATGACACCTACTTAGTCAAAGAGGACAATTCCTACTGGGTGGGTTGGTTACCGGCAGCCGTTGATCTCTCTTTTGCCGAGCCTCCATCCGTCCTCTACAAGCGGATGAACAATGCAGTCACACTAAACGTCACAAGCTACCTGACCGGTATGCAACCGGTTGTGTTTACCCCGATCCTGTTCAACGCCCAAGATACGTTCAAACTCGACGCGATTACCCAACTGATCAGTGAAGAACAGGAGCAAGTATCGTTAGCGATTCGGGTACCGGACGAAGCCGATCTGCAGGCAACCTATCAACTCTATATTGAGAATAATACGGTCATGGAAAGTGATACGGTCACCGTCACACTCGGCCGGGGACCCGAATTGGTACTGACACAAGTGCCCGAGATTCCCAATACCCTCTACGTGGGAGAAAACAATGTATTTGTCTTTCAGGTGAAAAATGTCGGTACCAAGGATTTTAAGGGGCAGTTACACACGGGGGTCAAGGAACAAGACGGTACTACCAGCTATATCCGGGCGCAAGATGCCACCATCGCTATCCAAGAAGAGATCCTTTATACAGGGGGCATTCAAAGTTCTGCTACACTGTCGGCTGATCTGTTTGTCGCACAAGACCAGACCTGGCCTTTGGCTCTGCAGACAGGAGAGCCTTTCGAAAGGCCCGTGCAGTTTGTGCTACGATCTTCTGCAGTCGAAACTGGAGAGATACCGGAAACCACCCTTTCACGACAAGGTTCCACGTTCCTCATTCAATGTGCCGTTCCCTTGGATCACTATCAGGTATATGACATCCAAGGAAGACGTATCACGGAAGGATCCGTCAATGGCCCAGAACTACGGATCGATGGAGCTACTTGGTCAACAGGTACCTACCTGATTTTGCTCTGTAGCACAGACCGAAAAACATGGGTCACCAAAGTAGTGCGCTAATCGAAAAAAAGCCCCGAGATGCAGTTCTCGGGGCTTTTTGCATTACGCCTGTTTTTTCAACAAATCGCGAATTTCTGTCAATAACTGGATATCTGCAGGAGGAGCAGGCGGTGTAGCCGGTTTTGCTTCTTCCTCTTTCTTCTTCCGCTGCAATGACTCTGTCAACTTATTGATTCCCTTCACCAACATGAAGACCGCAAATGCCACGATCAAGAAGTCCAGTGTCACTTGCATGAAATTGCCATAATTCAAGGTAACGGCAGGAGTCACGACCTCATCACCATTCATTTCGGCAGCTTTCAAGACCAACTTCAGATCGGTGAAATTAACGCCACCCACCAACAAACCGACGGCCGGCATGATCAAATCACCCACTACTGAAGTTACAATCTTACCAAAAGCACCACCGATGATGACACCGACAGCCATATCCACAACGTTGCCACGCATAGCAAACTCTTTAAACTCTTTCAGCATTCCCATAAGACATACTCTTTTTAAATTCGACTGCAAATGTATAAAAAGTGTTTTGCAAATGCAACGAATCTTTATAAAACTCGCTCAGATTACTCGTTCATATCCTTAAAAATCGCTTCTGTATAGCAATTCTCCTCCTCTTTACTGTGCGAAGCATACCACACCTGAGCCAAAAAGGGATTCCGACGGGCAATCACATCGTAATTCCACGGAGTGGGTTCACACGTTGGACACCAATGTCCACCCATCAGAATCAGATTGGGAGAGGCTTGGAAACGATGACCCAATGCACATTCCCATTCCAGAGGTGTTGTCAGATCACCCCGCTTCATCTCGGTAGAAAGACATTTACCGCCTCGGAATGTAGCTGCCTGCCGCATATCCTCAATATCCAGATCTCGTACCGGTTTCGATTCATCAAAGCCATGATCCAACCGTGTGGGTTGTTCCGAAGGACGGGAAGTATCGAACCGATCCCATCCAGGAATGGCTTCGTAATCGGCCATCGTACCGAAATAGGCCGAGATGCGATCCTGGTTTTGTGTACGAATCCAGTTCAAAGTACCCAATCCCTTCGAAGAGGCGATCTGTTTCATGCCCATCTTGATGCACCAGGCCGGAGCCAACGGGGCCAACCGGAAATACCAAGGCACCTGTTTCGCCATCCACCGAAAATAGTCATCACAGCTCATGCCACTGCGGAAATGCAGGTACTGGTCCAACTCGTCTGAGTCGGTGTACCAGTGGCCATGAAAATTCCGTAAGGCAAACCAATTCGGTTCGAAAATACGATCGGGACCGGGACAAGAGAGCGCCTGCAAGAGTTTACACTCAAACTCATAGTTGGTCAATCGGTAAGAGGGTCCACTACTGATGTTGTAGAATCGGTTCCAGAAATGATCCGGCACCTCTTCCTCACAGATATTGGCCAACAGACGACCGGAATCTTCTGCAGTCACCCATTCCAATACGCTTTGGATCGGTACATGAAACGTAATGGGATCAGAACCCTTAAACAATAATTCGGGACAGAGAATTCCTGTCTGGCGTAAACAGGCCCAGTGTGCGATTCCCGACTCCACGATAATTCGCTCCGCTTGGGTCTTCGAGAGCGCATAATGGTCATAGATGCTGGCACAGATCGGGTCACCTGTTCGTCCCCAATGAACCGGGGAGGGACGATGCCCCAACTGGGCTACCGAACCGATATACACCACCTTGATCTGATCGGCATTCGGTTGGGCCTTGACAGCTGAAACAATGTTTTGGGCGGCTAAGGTATTGACACGACGTGTCTTCTTGGGATAATAATCCGCAGCAGGCGAAACCATGCCACCCACATGGAGCACATAGTCTGCCCCTTCAACCCCTTTCAGCACATCTTCGTAACGAGTCAGATCGCCCCAGACAATCCGTACATCCTCACAATCTTTGTAGGCAGCCAATTTGGTCTGATTCGCTTGAGAGGGACGCGCCAATAGCGTCACTTTGAAACGATCGAACCGTTTGGCTATCTCCTTGAGACCGGCGCCTCCCATGGTTCCGGTTGCACCAGTCAAGAATATGGTCTTCTTCTTTTTCATTTCTATTCTTCTTTATCTTCTGATTCACGAATTACAGCATCTATCACAAAATCAGCCAAGATCGGCAAATGATCACTGAAACCACCTTCATACCGATACCCCATATAGGTACGAAACGGACGCATACCCGACCCGTTTGTCTCCTTTTTCAACAGGAAAGCAGGCGCAAACAGGCGAGGTGACGCCTCCACCAATTGCATGGAGGCAGATTTATCCAGCATACTTGGATGGACAAACAGATGATCCAACTGACTCCAAGTCCCTTGATACTTATGCGTTCCATGGATGGGATGAACTTTCGTCACATCCAAGAGCGGTTGTAACGTATGGGATGTCAGGACCTGGGCTATGCTACGGTCAGCTGGCGTATCATTGAAATCACCCATCACCAATAGAAGCGGATGCTGACGGACGGATTGCAAGGAATCGGCCAACTGCCGGACTGTCCAAGCAGCATCCAACCGATCTGGTTCGGTCTCCTTCTCCCCACCCGAACGGGATGGAAAATGGCAGACAAACACATCCAACGTGTCTCCCGATGCAATCAATCCGCTTACCTGTAAAATCTGGCGGGTCTGTTTGTGCTTGGCACGCGAAAAACGAACCTCCCACGATTGATGGGACAGATAGCGGAACTTGTCCGGCTGATAAAGCAGAGCCACATTGATTCCTCGCCGATCCGAACGGTCCGCCCGACAATAGCGATATTGTTGACTACGCAAAGGGGTACGCGTCGTGAGATGATGCAATACCGTATCATTCTCCACCTCACAGAGTCCCACAAGGGCTGGCGTATCCCACTCGCCGGCAGCCAAGATTACCTTTGCCACCTGACGGAGTTTGTGATAATAGCGTTTCGGATGCCAATGGTAGGTACCCTCCGGCAGGAAATCCTCATCAGCCCGTTCCGGATCATCCACCGTATCGAACAGATTTTCCACATTGTAGCTCATCACCCGGAAAGGAATCTGAATGGCTGATACGGTCAGCATCCACCCGATTCCCATACCCAGCAACAAACATCGCCGGTAGCACCTTGGCCATCCGTTACTGCTCATCATCCTCGATGGTCACATATTCGTAGGCTCCGATACTGGGGCCTTTTTCACTATGCAGACGATCAATTCCCAATCGATCGATGGGATATTCCCGACTCACTTCCACATCTGCGCCTCCCACACACAGGGTTGTATCCGATGCCAAACGGAAATCATACACATAATCTGTATCACTGTCTCCCGTTGAACGATAGGTAGGACTCCAGCCCCGCACCAGACAATCGGTAAAATGAGTAGCAGTAGCCGTCTCCGGATTGCGCAACTTCACCATACAATGATCAAACTGATAGTCGGCTGCCACTTGATCAGTCGTTTGGATCAGCAATTCATTGCTATTGCCTCCGTCAATGATGCAATTCCGGAAACGCGCCTCCAACGGATACATTTCCCGATCCGACAAGACATTCAGCAAGGCAACACTCACCTTCTCCAACGTATCGACCAAAGCCAAACGCATATAATTGGCCATCGTGCAATGGGTCAAGTCATACTTACCTCCTGCCAAGAGCAACACCGCCCCACTGGCATTGGAAAGTTCACTGTCCGATACCTCCATCCGACAGTTGACAGCCGTCAAGACATTGCCTTTCATGTGGGTGATTTGGGATTGGCGAATCTGTATTTTGGACTGTTCCGGTGTAGAAGCAGCCAAGGTTACGCCTGAGGTTCCGTTCCGGACGATCACATGTTCCCAAAGATTATCAAAACTGGTCGATTGAAAGAAAATGCCACCCCACAATCCCGGTGTCCGGTCGTAAGGCAAGTCTGTCAACAGATTGTCCAACCGGTCTCCCCGAATGGTTATGGGAGCCTCCCGTGTACCTTTCGCCTGCATGGAACCGTACACCACCATCGATGCCTGATCATGCATATAGAAGGTTGCCCCCGGTTCAATCGTCACACGTACATCCGGAGCAACCACTAAACTGTCATACACCAAATAGGGTCGGTCAGCTGCCAACAGCGTATCCCGTTCCAAACGGACTCCTCCTTTACATAGATGCACATCCTGTCCACACGCCTCCAGCAGCACATGCTGCCGGATACCATTCACCTGAAAAATGATCGAATCCTGGATCAGTAACGGCTGATTCTGATGAGTCGGATTGACTGTCACCTCCACAAAAACATAGAGACTATCCTGATCCAGAATCCCCACATGATCAAATGCGACCCCTTTCCGGCCATCTACATTGATCCGGAAACCGGTCTCCCCACCACTGGCCAACAAGACAGACTCAATGTCCAACGGCTCCTGGTTCCGGTTGTAGATCATGAATTGGCGCGTAGCTGAACCCACCGTGGTAAATACCGTATCAAAAGCCAAGGTATCGGTCGAGAAGTCGAGCCGCAAATTCGGGTTGGTCGAATAGTGCTCCTCCAGTTGATCACACGCAGGAAACAGGCTTGCACATCCGATAAGCAGGCAAAGAAGGGGAGCCCACCATGTACGCTCCCCTTGTGAATTAATCTTGTTCCGGTTGCTGTTCATGCGTCCTATATTACAGACTCTTCAACAGTTCGAGCAGATGACTCCACCACAACGCAACAGTCTTGATCTCAATACGCTCGTTGGGCGAATGCACATCACGCAACGTCGGACCGAACGAAATCATGTCCAATTGCGGATACTTCTCCAAGAACAGACCGCACTCCAGACCGGCATGAATGGCCATGATCTGAGGCTCTTTACCGAAGAGACGCTGATAAGTTTCCTGTGCCACCTTCAACACCTTCGAATTGGGATTCGGAGCCCAACCCGGATAACCATCGCCCTGTGCCACCTCAGCACCGGCCAGTTCGAAGCAGGCCTTCACGGTATTGGCAATCGCCTCTTTGCAGGATTCGATGGAGCTACGCTGGCTTGTACCCACTACGATGGTATTGTTTTCCTTCATCTTGACAGAGGCCAAGTTGGTCGAAGTCTCTACCAGACCTTCCAAGTCGTGGCTCATACCCATGACACCATGCGGACAGCTATGCATGGCCAAAATCAACCGGCGAGCTGTATCATCATCCACAGCCACCTCCGGACGATCGACAGATTGCATCGACAGATGTACCTTCGGATCAACGTGTTTCAACTCAAACTCGACAGCAGCAGCATACTGGTTCAACAAGACACGGGCTGGTTCCTTTTGAGCTGTCGGAATTCCGATGACTGCATGTGCTTCACGAGCAATCGCATTACGCAAGTTTCCACCATCAATCGAGCAGAGCTGCACCGGACACTGCTGTTGCAACAGATACAGATAACGTACCAGAATCTTATTGGCATTACCCAATCCTTTGTGGATTTCACCTCCCGAGTGACCGCCATTCAGCCCTGTCACGTCAATACGGATATAGAAACGTTCCGGATCAGTCGGAACCGGTGTATAATGGAACGTTCCCTGGGTGTCTTTACCACCTGCACAACCCATAAAGATCTGCCCCTCATCCTCACTGTCCAGATTCAACAGGATGTTGCCTGTCATGAATCCAGCCTGCAAAGCCTTGGCACCTGTCAAGCCCGTCTCTTCATCTACGGTAAACAGACACTCGATCGGTCCATGTTCAATATCGTTCGAAGCCAACAAAGCCAATTCAGCAGCTACACCGATACCATTATCAGCTCCCAATGTCGTTCCATTGGCACGCAACCACTCACCATCGACAATGGTTTCGATCGGATCATTTTCGAAATCGTGTACCGTCGCATTGTTCTTCTCACACACCATATCCATGTGAGACTGCAGTACAACGACCGGACGATCCTCATAACCCGGTGTAGCCGGTTTCGACATCAAGATGTTGCCTGCCGCATCCTTCTTGATGGCGACTTGATACTCTTTTGCGAATGATTCCAAAAACGCAATCATTTTGCCCTCCTTTTTTGATGGACGAGGCACTTGAGTCACTTCATGGAAAAACTTCCATACAATCTCCGGTTTTAAATCAGTAATCTTCATAATGTTACCAAATATTATAGATCTAACTAAAAAGTTAATATTCTGCGAATTGAATGAGCAAGGATTGAAAAAAAATAGAATTATCTACCCAAAAGATACTTTTTAATCACTTAAACTCTTATATTTGCGTCCACAAATATAGAGAAAATGCTAAAGATCTTATTGCTGACAGTCATAATTCTTGTTATTTGCCTTTTGCTAATGAGCGTAAAGGTGATCTTTTTGAAGAATGGAAGGTTCCCCAACACCCATATTGAGGGGAATCGGGCACTCGGAAAGAAGGGTATCTATTGTGCCAAAACAATGGATAGACTGGAAGGAAGACGACGCAATCTCTATGAACGATTAGAAGAAACAAAAAATAAATAAGGATTTAATTTTCACTTTATGAAGAATGTTAATTACGTTATTAACGGTGTGCTGGCTGTAGCAGTTGTCATTCTGTTCGTCATGCAATTTTCCAACAAGAAAGAGACCAACGTCTCCAGAACTTTCACAACCGACAGCACCAGCACCGGTGTATTACCCATTGCTTACGTGAATGTAGATTCACTGTTGTTGAATTACAATTATTCCAAAGATCTGAATGAGCGGATTCTTAAACGACAGGAGGATTCCCGCGCTAACATTACACAAAAAGCACGTGCTTTACAAAGTGAAATGCAAGATTTCCAACGGAAAGTCGAAAACAATGCTTTCTTGACTCGCGAACGGGCTGAACAGGAACAACGTCGTTTGCTGACCAAGCAGGAGGAGTTGCAGAATCTCGACAACCAATTGGCCAACGAACTGATGCAGGAGCAACAGAAGTTGAACGAACAGTTGCGTGATACCGTAGTTGCCCAACTGAAGACTTTCAACAAGGATCACGGCTTCCAGGTAGTATTCAGCAATACCGTAGGCGACAACATCCTGTTGGCTGAAGATGTGTATGACATCACTGCCGAACTGATCGAATACCTCAACAAGAATTATGTATCTCCGGCTAAATAAAAGAATACATCCCGATGTATTCAAAAAAGGCTGTCCCTTTCCGAAGAGACAGCCTTTTTTAATTCCTATACCTTATATATTACAGCTACACTCAAGACTTGGGTTGCACAAAAGCAGTGTAGAGTTGAAACAGGGCGGCAATAAACAGGGCCAACACCCACTCTTTCCGGCCTGCAAACATCAAACCCGAGGAAAAGATCATCAACAGGGAGGCCCACATATTGAACCGATGTAACCGACGTACCCGGAAAGACATCTCTTTCGTCGGAATTGTCAAATAGGAAACCGCCACACCGGCTGTTCCTACAGCAAACAGATAGGGGGCAACTGCCCAATGTGACAGGTAAAGCAGGGCACCTGCCAATACGAGCAGGCCAGCCACAGCAAATAACAGTGATCGTGTACGTGTGTTCATTTATCGTTCTTTGATGATGAATACATCTTCGTTAGGACGCTTCATGTAGTACTCTTCGCGGGCGAAACGTTCCAAGCCCTCCTTATCGGTGCGAAGATTCTGCAACTTCTGGCTGTTGATGGCAATCTCCTCCTCATAATGCTTGATCTCCTTCTCTAAACTACGGATTTTCTCATCGTACGTGTAACGCTTGTAGAGATTACTGTCACCCGCCGTAAAGGTCAGCAACACGAAGCCGATCGTCACCAACCAATAGACATTGATCCGCGACAAATAACGCGTGTAAATATTTTTGATAAACTGAAGCATCATCCTATCGAATTTGTCGCAAAGATACATATTTTTGTGTACCTTTGTTCATCAACTGATAAATATATGATGAGCAGTATGGATAACTATATCGTATCGGCACGTAAGTATCGCCCCACAACCTTTCAAAGTGTTGTCGGACAAAAGGCTTTGACCACCACATTGAAGAATGCCATCCAAAGCAACAAGCTGGCACATGCCTACCTGTTCTGCGGACCGCGAGGTGTGGGTAAGACCTCCTGTGCCCGTATCTTTGCAAAGACCATCAACTGCCTCCATCCGACGGCTGATGGAGAGGCCTGCAATGCCTGCGAATCATGCCAAGCATTCAATGAACAGCGCTCCTACAACATTCACGAACTGGATGCCGCCTCCAACAACTCAGTGGATGACATTCGTTCACTCATCGATCAGGTGCGTATTCCGCCTCCCATCGGCAAATACAAGGTGTTCATTATCGACGAGGTACACATGCTCTCATCGGCAGCTTTCAATGCTTTCCTCAAGACGTTGGAGGAGCCGCCCCATCACGCTTTGTTTATCTTGGCCACGACCGAGAAGCATAAAGTATTGCCGACCATCCTGTCGCGTTGTCAGATCTACGATTTTTCCCGCATCTCCATTGCCGACATAGTAGAGCATCTGACCTACGTAGCCTCCTGCGAATCGGTTACTGCCGAACCGGAAGCCTTGAATGTCATTGCCCAAAAAGCCGATGGCGGTATGCGTGATGCGCTCTCGATATTCGATCAAGTGGTCAGCTTCACCAACGGAAATATCACCTATCAGGCCGTCATCAACAACCTGAACGTCCTCGATTACGAGTATTACTTCCGGCTGACCGAGGCCATCCTGCAAGGGAGTGTCCGCTCCTCCCTGCTCATCTTGAATGATATCCTGGCCAAAGGGTTTGACGGGCAGAACATCATTACCGGACTGGCGGCCCACTTCCGGGATCTGTTGGTCTGCAAGGATGAAGCTACGTTGGTGCTCTTCGAAGTGGGAGCCTCTATCCGCGAACGCTACAAAGAGATGGCCAAGCGTTGTCCGGAAGGATTACTCTTCAAAGCCATCGAATTGGCGAATACGTGCGACCTCAACTATCGCACCAGTCGCAACAAACGGTTATTGCTCGAACTGACCCTGATCCAACTTTGTCAGTTAACCCGTCCGGTAGAATCCGCTGATAAAAAAAAAGTAGGGATTGAATCGTTGTCGGATCAGCCGACAACGGCAGCAACCAACACAACGGCTCCGACACCAACGCCCAACCGGCCGGTTACATCGGCTCCCCAAAGCAGGCTCATTCAGGTGCCCCCCTCCACGCCTGTTACCAAGCCGGCTGCACCAACTCCTCCGGCTGGAGCTCCCAAGAGCAATCGTCCGCCTACGTTAGGCTCCCTCAAGAATATGGGACAAGCCAAGGCATCAACCAACTCCGCATCGGCTCCGACCCAATCCCTGCGTAACCTCGCAACCCCCTTTACGGAAGAGGCCTTGGTTAACGCTTGGAAGAGTTTTGCAGAGAAGTTGGACAAACGGGTCTATCTGAAGAATACCCTGCTTAACTGTCTGCCCAAGCTGACAGCAGACTTCATCTTAGAGGTCAAGGTACTCAATCCAGGACAACAGGAAACGCTCTTTAATGCGGCGGTCGAGATCTTGCCCTACCTGCGCCAGCAGTTGCAGAACAGCAAGATCCAAATGCGTGTCACAGTGGATGAGAGCAATGAAAAGCATTTGGCCTATACCTCTACAGAGAAATACAACCATCTGTTAGCTATCAATCCGGCCTTAGGCAAGCTCCAATCGGAATTCAACCTACGAACGGATTGACCAGCCATTCATCTAACAAACACTTTTTGGATATATCCATTCTTGAAGATCATGAAAATACAACTATTTACATCGGCCCTCCTCCTCATGACAGGTATGGAGTGGTCTGAACCGGTCACCGCGCAAGTCCCGATCATTCCCGACAGCAGCCGGCTCTTTGCCCCCTTCAGCGAGCAGGATGTTCGTGCATTCGCCCAGCCTGATCGCGTGTTCTATCCGGAGACCTGGTTCCACTACATTGGAGGCAACGTCTCCTACGAAGGAATCACGGCTGATCTCGAAGCCATCTCGAAGGCTGGTTTCTCCGGAATCCAACTTTTCCACGGTAAATTCGGTAGCATTTGGCCGGGGAATCATGAACAAATCCTCTGCCTCAGTCCCAAATGGGACCAACTGGTCAAGCATACGGCAGAAGAGTGCCGACGCTTGGGATTGCGCTTTACCATGCAAGGTTGTCCCGGATGGGCCATGGCGGGAGGTCCTTGGATTGAACCAGCCAATGCCATGCGTCATCTGACCTATACCCGTACCGACATCACCGGCGGATCCAAGGTCACCCTCACCCTGCCTATCCAAGTATCGAATCAAGAACCTTGGCGTGATTATCGCGATGTGACCGTCTTGGCCTTTCCCACCCCCGAAGGGGATACTGGACAGGCACTTCAACCGAAGAACGTCACCAGCCAAACAGAGGCACCTTGGCTCGATTGTCTATCCGGCAACTTGAAATCGCCCATTCCATTGGCGGCTACTTCGGAAACAGACTGGCATTGGATCGACGTGGAATTGACAACACCCTCTGTTGTCCGTACCATCGAGCTCCCCTCTATCAACAGCATGAGCCATCCCTGGTGTTTCGACCCCCAAGTGCGTGTACGGGTCGAAGCCTGTGACTCCGAAGGGGTAGCACAACCGATTCTGGAAACGGAACTACCGCAAGGCAACTGGCAAGATAACCAGCCGGTCTCCCTCTCCTGCTGCGAATCAGCCCCCACCCGACACTACCGCATCGGCATCCGGAACCGTCATGCCATCACATTAGGCTCCATTCGGTTGTGGGAGGCAGCCCGCAAGAACAATTGGGAGGCAGAAGCAGGCTGGACACTCCGGGCTCGGGTGCGTACAGGCGATACCATCCAACATGCAACCCACACCTATCTGCAGACAAACCAGGTGGTCGATCTGACTCGTAAGATGCAGGCAGATGGAACCCTCACCTGGAAGGCTCCGGACGGCAAGTGGACAATCTTACGGATCGGCCATGTGAATACGGGTGCCAAGAATGGTCCGGCTCCCGATGAGGCCACCGGCTGGGAGTGCGACAAACTCGCCCCTGCAGGTGCCGAAAGTCAATATAATCATTACATCGGACGACTGGCCTCAGGTCCCTTACAGCAACAGCTGCTCCAGGGAGTGTTGTTCGACAGCTGGGAATGTATGACCCAGACCTGGACACCGGCCATGGAACAGGATTTCCGGAAAGCAACCGGTTATGACTTGCGCCATTGGATGCCGGCACTCTTCGGCTATGTGGTGGAATCTCCTGAAAAGACGGCCCGTTTCCTGAACGACTGGCGTCAAACCATCAACGATCTGTTGGTACACAATTTCTTCGGTCGCATGAGCCAGTTGGCACATGCACAAGGATTGCCCATCAGTTATGAGACAGCCTCCGGTGATGTCTTTCCGGCTGATATTTTGGAGTATTTCAAATATGCCGATGTGCCCATGTGTGAGTTTTGGCAACCCCTCTCCGACCATTTCGTCGGTTCAACTAACTTCAAACCGATCAAACCCACCGTATCAGCCGCCCACATCTACGGGAAGCCCAGGGTTGCCGCCGAGGCCTTCACCTCATTCGAACATACGTGGGATGAACATTGGCAGATGTTGAAAGAGGTGGCTAACCTGAAGAGTATTGATGGTATCTCACACCTGATCTTCCACACCTATACCCACAATCCGCAGGTGAACTTCCTCCAGCCGGGTACCTCCTTTTCTGGAGCCAATATCGGAACACCTTTCCTCCGTGGACAGACCTGGTGGAAATATATGCCAGCCTTTACCGGTTACCTGGCCCGTTGCAGTTACCTGCTGGAACGAGGCAAACCGGTCAACGATGTCTTGTGGTATTTGGGAGATGAGATGGATCATAAGCCCGACCAGAATGCCCCCTTCCCGACCGGTTTCCGTTACGATTATGCCAATCGGGATGTCTTGGTTCATCGGCTGGCTGTCGATCAAGGAGACATCGTTACACCCGAAGGAGTCCGATATGCCTTGTTATGGATGCCGGAAACAACCCGGATGTATCCCGAAACCTTGGAACGACTCTATACCTTGATTCAACAAGGAGCCACTGTCTTGGCCAATCCACCCCGTGAACTGGCCACCTTGACGGGCGGCAGTGCCCAAGAGACGCGCTTCCAAAAAGCCATCCGACAACTCTGGGGAGAAGGGACTACAGAACCCTCCATCCGCACCATCGGCCAAGGACGCTTGGTAACCGGCTATACCTTGGATGAGGCATTGCAACAACTGGCCTATCAGCCCGATGTAACCGGACCGGAACTACTTTGGTCACACCGTCAGACAGCCAAGGCTGATTGGTATATGGTAGCTGCTCCAGCCGGTAAATCGGTTGAGGGTGCCTGGAGTTTCCGAAACCAGGGTCATGTACAGATTTGGGATCCCCAAACAGGCGAGGTTCGGGATGCGGTCTATCGGAAGGATCAAGAACGCACCGTTGTCTGGCTATCTTTGCCGGAAGCCAGTTCCTGCTTTGTCGTCTTCCGAAAGGACATCACCGGTCAGTCTGCCCAACCGAACAATCCTGTTTGGAGTAGTAAAGTGGCACTAACGAATCCGTGGACACTTCATTATCCGGCAGGATGGGGAGCCCCCGACACCTTGCAGCTCCAACAGCTGAAACCCTGGTGTGAACTGCCGCTGTCGGAAGAAGCCAAGGCCTTCTCCGGTACAGTCGAATATCAGACTACCTTTACATTGGATGCCCTACCGGCAGGACAACATTGCCGGATCGACTTGGGCAAGGTAGATATGATGGCAGAAGTGCAAGTTAACGGTCAGTCGGCCACTCTCCTTTGGTCTGCACCCTACGAAGCGGACATCACACCTTGGGTCAAAGCAGGTGTCAATACCCTCACCATCCGTGTCACCAGCAGCTGGTACAACCGCTTAGTCTATGATGCCGGACAACCGGAAACCGCTCGCAAGACGTGGGTATTGCGCTGGCCTGATGCCCAAGCTCCTTTGCGACCCACCGGATTGATGGGACCGGTCCAGCTACATTGGTATGAATATTAAAAGGAAGAACCCCGATCCTCCTTACAAGGATTGGGGTTCTTCTTGATCTTCCAATTGACCACTCCAGAGATATTTTTGGGTCTCCCGGGCCGCCACACCCGACAGCAACAACAACGACACCAGATTCGGGATCGCCATCAAGGCATTCATGCTATCCGCAATATTCCAGACGGCCGTCAGATCCATGGTCGAACCGAAATAGAGCGAGACAATCCAAATCACCCGATAGGCCCGTAACCATTTCTTGCCACCCAAATACTCCATGGCTTTCCCTGAATAGTAGCCCCATCCCAAGATGGTTGAAAAGGCGAAGGTGGTAATACCGAAACTCAAGATCAAAGTACCTACATACGGAATCTTCCCAAAGGCTGCTTTCGTCAAGGCACCTCCATACGTATAGTCAATATCCGGATAGGCCAACACGCTACTGACCAGCACCAAACCAGTCAAAGCACAAATAATGACCGTATCCCAAAATGTACCGGTCGAAGAGACCAATGCCTGACGCACCGGATTGCGTGTCTGGGCAGCAGCGGCTACAATAGGAGCCGACCCCAATCCCGATTCATTGGAGAAGAGTCCGCGTGCAATACCATACCGGGCTGCCAACATCACACTACTGCCCAAGAAACCGCCTCCTGCCGCCTGCGGAGAAAAGGCCGAACTGACAATCAGCTGCACCGCCTCTCCTAAGAAGGCCCGATTGACAAACAGGATGTAGAAACAACCTACAATGTAAAAGAGTGCCATCACAGGAACTAAGGCCATGCAGACACGTGAGATTCCCTTGACACCAAAGAAGATGACCAAAGCAACACCCACAGCCACCACAAATCCCGTGAGATGTTCGCTGATACCGTAAGATTCATTCAACAGCATGGAGATGGAATTGGCCTGCACTGTGCCCCCGATACCAAAAGCAGCCAAGGCTGTAAAGATACAGAAGAGCACACCCAACCATTTCATCTTCAACCCACGTTCCAACGCATACATCGGTCCGCCCTGCATCTCCCCATCGGCATTCTTTACCCGATATTTGATGGCCAACAATCCTTCGGCAAATTTGGTTGAAATCCCAAACACACCTGTCAGCCAACACCAGAAAACGGCTCCTGGTCCACCACAGGCCACAGCTGTGGCCACACCTATGATGTTACCCGTACCGATGGTAGCCGCCAACGAGGTGGCCAATGCCCCAAACTGACTGACATCCCCTTCAGCCCCATCATCCCGTTTGACCGAGAGACGGATGGCCGTGAAAATTTTCCGTTGTGGAAAACGCAAACGGATGGTGAGAAAAAGGTGTGTACCCAACAGCAGGATAATCATCGGCCAGCCCCACAACAGGGAACTCACTTCAGCCGTAATCGTTTCGAAGGTGTTCATTGTAGAATTTGTTACTTTTGTTAGATTAAACCATCAATTTTCAAAATTTCGATGCCAAAAATAGGTTTAATACAGCAATTATGCAAACAAAAATTCCAATTCACCATACAAATGATTCCTATTTACCTCTAACTGCCTTAAAATAGGCATCCCAAAGATCCAATTGCGGCTGGTTCGGCATCGGAGCCAAGTAGGCTCCATCCCGGAAATAGAGTACGCTCTCCGTCCCCTGTTGATAGGGCATCCAAGCCGGTAAAGGTTGGTTCTCCGATCCATCACCATTGGGATCGCCAGTTCGGACAAAATTCACCCAGTATTGGAACATCATCCGGGAAACGGCTGCATGACGAGGATCGGTCTGCCGATACGCTTCGTGGCCAAAGGTGAAGGCCAACTCAGCTGCATGGGTGGTCAGGTATCGACGGTCCGTCTTTTGTCCCCTCCGGAAATAATTGTCCCGCAACTGATCGAAGAAGTACATATACACCTTGCCTTGTCCCTGGCCTGCTGCCGTACGGGCACTCTGGATATTGCCCCACACATAGGAAGGCCAGGCAAAGACCGATTCCCGGAAAATATCTGAATAGGAATCAAACACCTCTTGTTCCGTCTGGCCAGGGTACATCTCCAAAAAGCGTTGGTGCCAAACCGGATCAGGAAACGACTGGTTCATCTGTTCCGCATACTGTTCAGGTGTAAAGCGACCCAGGAAACCGGCAAACATGGATCCCTCGTCCGAATTGATACCCATCAGCACATTGACATCGTTATAATTGCCTGCCTCATACTGCCGATAGGCATCTGTCGTGATCACGTAATCATCGTAGCAGGGCCAAAGCGAACCGCCTACACTGAAGGCTGCCGAATCGCGCATGAACACCTCCGGATCCACCTTCCGCAAGGCCTTCAGACTCTTCTTACCCAGTCCCAATCGCTCCATCATCGCCCGGCCATACGCTTCGCTACCCTTCACATTCCGCATAGTATTGTTGTCGATACGTCGGTCTGACACCGGTGTCATGTTACCGCCACTCTCACTGATGGCTCCCCGAAACAATCCCTTCGCCAAAGGGCTTTGGCACAACATGGCAACAGAAATACCGCCGGCACTCTCCCCCATGATAGTGATCTTCTCCGGATCGCCTCCAAAGGCCGCGATATTCTCCCGAATCCATCGCAAGGCCATCAGCTGATCCATCAAACCATAGTTACCACTGATGGCACGGCCTGTCTCCCGCTCGCTCTCGGCACTCAGTTCCGGCAAGGCCAAGAAGCCAAACACATTCAACCGGTAGGTAATGGCACAATAGACAAGACCCGCTTTGGCAAAATGGATGCCATCGTCATACCAAGAGGCACCCGTCGCAAAACCGCCTCCATGAATCCAGACCAATACAGGCCGCTTCTCGTTCGCCTGCTTGGCAGGAGTGAGTACATTCAGGTAGAGACAATCCTCGCTCATGCCCGGCTGTCCCAAACGTGTCTGCCCTTGTGACTGCTGATAGGGCTTGTCCTTAAACTGCTTGGCTTGATAGACACCCTGCCAAGGTGCCACCGGCACAGGTGCTTTCCAACGCAGGTCACCCACCGGAGGCTGTGCAAAGGGGATTCCCTTGAAATGTCCCATTCCCTGTTCTTCTACGCCTTCCAGTTCCCCCTGTGCCACCGTCGTACGTAGCAACTGGGCTGAAGCCTGCCAGCTCATCAGGGCACACAGCACCCCGATCAACCACCGTTTCTGATTCTTCCATCCTTTCATACTTCCTACTGTTAGTTGTTTACGGGGCTAAAGATAAGGAAAAATTCCTAATAGAGGAATCCGAAAGCCCAAAGCGGGATCTTGTTTCCTGCCGCATATTCGATGTCATCTGACGCAATGAAAGCATGGTCAAGGGAGGCAATCTGTTTGCCATCCTTACTCTTGCCTCCAATCTCAATAGTATAACACCGATCAATGAACAAATCACCCGTTTTGGTATATTCCACCTGATGATGATACCCTAACTGACCCACTAAAAATGTCTCCCGCACAGTACCGATATTCGGCTTATCCAAAGACAAGGTCTCAATCAGGTTGGGATTCTCCAAATAGATCTTATCCGGTTTCTGCATCTTCTTCACGGAATCATCTCCCGAATACAGTAAATTCAATAACCGGGCACGGCTCAGGTACTGCAGATAAGCATGCAACGTATTGCGCGATAACCCGGCTGCAGTGGCGATCTTTGTCATATCCACCTGCATAGGAACCTTGGAAGCCAACACAGCCAACAGACTCTTCATCTTCCGGATATTCCCGACCTCCACGCCACAGGACTGCGGAAGCTCGACATCCAGAATAAAGTTCACAACATTTTCCAACCGCAGGTGATATTCTGCCTGCCCCTCCAAAATAAAAGGATAATATCCTTCCTGCAAATACTCGCTGAAATAGGCCAAAGGACGACATTGAGCATTGACACGCTCGCAAAAGCCATCGGGATCAGTCAGCAAGTCGTTCAAAGTTACCGAAGGAAACTGAATACCTTTCACCATCCATAGATATTCCCGATAGGATAACCCCTGCATATCGTAAGGGATGCAACGGCGGGACAGATCCGCATCAGCATTCAAAATATTCAACAACGAACTGCCACTAACCACGACCCGCAAATCAGGATAGCTATCGTAAATTTCTTTGATCTCCCGGCTCCACGAAGGATATTTGTGCACCTCATCAATAAGCAATTGTTTTCCTCCCAACAGATAAAACTGCTCCACAAAATCCAATAAAGTATGGTTAGCGAAATAGACACTATCCATACTGATGTAGAGCGACTGCTTACAATCACACCCGTTCAGTTTCAGATACTGGAGCATGAGTGTCGTCTTACCCACCCCCCTGGCACCTCGGATGGAAATCAGACGTTGATTCCAATTGATCTGGTGCATGATCTCACGTACCATGTCCGTTTTTGTCAAGGCCAATAGCCGACGACATTTATTGATAAGTTTATCCATGAAGCTCTATTGTTTCTGTTTATGACACAAAGATAAGCCATTTGTTCAATGCTTTGAACAGATTCCAACAAAAATCGTTCAATGCACTGAACAGATTTCCCATAAAAGTGTTCAATGCGTTAAACAAATGGGAAATTTCAAACCGATTCATCGTATCCAAATAAACACATCAAAATACCGTTCATTGAGCGGAATAAGCCCGATTTTTACACAATGTTCTTCTTTAACCTTCTATTTTCCACTCCCCAATCGTACGCTTTTCAGAGTCGAAGTTGATGTCTACTTTCACGATCGGCAGTCCGCAGAGGGCAAACTTCGATTTGTAGTCCTTGAGATCTATCTGTTTCATGGCCACCTGAGCACTTTTATCCAATTTCAGTTCGAAGAAATAAAGCGTAGTCTTGATTTGAAGAACCCTTTGAACAGATCCTGTCTCCCCTTGAAGTAAGCCTGAAGGGTATAGACAAGGAGAGACTTCCCAAACCGTCTTGGACGGATCAAAAAAATGTTTGTATGCCAACGGGCAGTCTCTTCAGTTGCTTCTTTTCCATACTTTAGAATATATAATATCTTCTGGCAACAAAGTTAAGGAAATAATTTGTATTTGTCTTTTCACTGCCCGACCGGTTGGCCGAGCAGTGTACCACAATCAGTGAAATGGTTCTCATCGCCTACAACAGTTGAGTAGCAGCACCACCGGCAGCACCGGTCAGAATCATTTCAATCACACGAATGACATAAAGCGCAATATTTTTCCAATTTGTTTTCATACGACTTGTTTTTAAGAAAATGAATAAAATGAGTTGCATAATACGTGATGTTTAGGAGGATACCCCTCCGTCAGATCAACTGAACGGAGGCGTATCGGTGTTGTCGGGATCGTCTGTGCCACTGCCACCCGTGTTGTCGGTACCACTGCCAGATCCGCTGTCAGATCCGCTATCCGGGTTTTCATCATCCGTGGAGCTGCCTCCACCATCAGGAGAGGTCGGATCGCTTGGATCAGTCGGATCGGTTGGCGTACTGGAGGTTCCCTTGTTCTTGGCAGCTGCCAGATCGACGGTGCTCTCTCCAGCCTTTTCAGCCTTCAGCGTAGCAGCCTGTGCCGTACGGCTGGCCACGAGGTTGAACTCGGCCCGTCCGATGAGGTTCTGGAAGTCCTCGCCGGGGGTGAAGAGGATGTTCACGCCGGTGATGTTCTTCGCCGTGAAGGCATCGCAACTATCGGCACCGGTGCTGCTCAACGAGAGCCAGAAGTCACCCAATTCGTCGAGCAGGATCTTCTTGCCTTCCAACAACTGCTCGACCAGACAGCTGCACATGTCGGAGAGGACTCCCTTCACCTGACCCCGCTTGTGGCCTCCATGTTCGGCAATGTGATCCACAAACTGGCGGAACGACATCACCTGTTTCACCTGTGCCTTGGCATACGCCTTGGGGGCTTCGTCCTTGTTCATCTGATTGCTCAGCATGTAAACGGAATAATTGATCATCTGGTTGCCCATTGCCGGT
>JAFBIU010000080.1 GCA_021531775.1 Parabacteroides distasonis
CTTTTCATTGGCCCAGTTCCAGTTGGTTCTTCACTAAGCGATAATAGGTACCCCGTCTGGCCGTCAGCTCGGTGTGCGTACCCTCCTCTACAAGGTGTCCCCGGTCCAGCACCACGATCTTGTCCGCATCACACACCGTACTCAGCCGGTGGGCGACGACAACCACGGTGCGTCCCCGGTAGAATGTATGTAAACGTTCCATGATTTCCCGTTCATTCCGGGCATCCAACGCATTGGTGGCCTCATCCAGAAACAGGAAATCCGGATCTTTATAGACAGCCCGTGCGATCAGCAGCCGTTGCCGCTGTCCCTGGCTCACACCGTTCCCCTCCATCCCCACACGGGTATTGTAGCCCAACGGCAGACGTTCGATGAACTCCTCCAGATTGGCCGTCCGTGCAGCCAACTGCAACCGATCCCGGTCAATATTCTCCGTACCGGGGGCAATATTGTGGGCTATTGTGTCAGAAAAGAGGAAGCCCTCCTGCATGACGGCTCCGGTCTTCTCGCGCCACACGTGCGGGTTCAGCCGGTCTATGGGTGTATTCCCCACCTTGACCTCACCCCGGTTCGGACGGTAGAAGCCCAACAGCAGTTTCAGCAACGTAGTCTTGCCACTGCCGCTCGCCCCCACGATAGCCGTCACCCGGTTCTCGGGAATGGTCAGCCGGATGTCTTCCAGCACATACTCCCGGTCGGATCCGTCATAGCTGAAGCAGACTCCGTCCAACTGCAAGGATCGGTCGGAAGGCAGTTCCCGGACACGCCCGTCGTCTCCCTGTTCCTCGTCCGGCTGTCCGTGGATCTCGCCTAACCGCTCCAGACTGATCTTTGCATCCTGAAAAGCCCGTACGAAGTCAATCCACTGCTCGATGGGAGCCGAAAGCTGCCCGATGATGTAGGAGACGGACATCATCATGCCCAGCGTCATCTCTCCCGACACCACGGCACGGGCTGCCAGAAAGGTGATGAGGATGTTCGTGGCCTGGCTGAAGAAAAGCGCACCTAACTGCTGGTACTGCTGCAAGGCCAGCCCCTTCACCTGGATACGGAACAGTTTCGCCTGGATCCGTTCCCATTTCCAGCGCATCTGTGTCTCACAGTTGTTCAGCTTGATCTCCTGCATGCCGGTGATCAGCTGGAACAGGTTGCTCTGCTCGCCTGCCGCCTGTGCAAACCGTTTTATGTCCAGCTCGCGCCTCCAGCGCATGAAGGCCGACACCCAGGCGACATAGAGGCCATTGCCTGTCAGGAAAAGCACCAGCACCCTGAGGTCGTAATAGGCCAGTACCACCCCGAACACGGCGAAGTTCAGCAGCGAGAAGAGCGTGTTGAGCGATGTGCCCGTCAGGAAAGTCTCCACCCGGTTGTGATCCCCGATGCGCTGCATCAGGTCGCCCACCATCTTGGTGTCGAAGAAGCGCAAGGGCAGACGGGTCAGTTTGGCCAGGAAATCCGAGATCAGGGCAATGTTGATCCGGGCATTCACATGCAGCAG
>JAFBIU010000081.1 GCA_021531775.1 Parabacteroides distasonis
GCAGAATGTAAAGTGCTATCTTCAATTTAGGACAATTGCCACCGGATACAGTTGCTTTATCCGGGTTATGTCTTGCGGCAAAGTGACATGCTTATCATGATACTGTTCCATAACTCAGGAATGATTAAGATGTAGTGCGGTTGATTTGCATCAGCCACAAAACGCTATGGTATCAATACTGTTAGTGATTCTGATAATAATCTGATAGTATCGCATCCAAATATGGTTTATACTCCAACGGTGTACGCTTGCTACGATACATGGCATAGATCAAATCGATGTATTCTTTGTCATCGAGTTTACACACTACTTTTGGATCCTCAAAAAGAGAGAATAACTGTTGGGTTCCAGCTTTCAAATACCCATAATCAAAAGCCATAGTCGTGCGTAACGGGAAATGAAACGATACTCCAGTGGAAGGGTTCTCCCCTATATCATGACCTGCTTCAAACACGTATGATAGGCACTCTCCTTCCTTATAAATTGCTCCATGACGGACTTCATCGGAGGCAACACCAGCTCTCGCTTGACTGGTTGTAAAATGCAGCAAAATATTCAGATCTTCATCTCTATAGATACAGATAGCATATTTGGACTTGCCTATATGCTTCACAAAACCATATACAATTTCACCGGGGCTGAACATCAGTTAAATCCATTAAGCAAGGCTTGCATTTGCATGCATTCCTTTGCATCTTGATATTTGTCTTTGGCAACCTCATTATCTCCGTTCAACAGATTCAAATCTATGAGATAGTCTGTTTGGGATCCCTTGCTGAAATCAATGTTATGTTCCTCAACGATTTTACTCCACAGGGAATCAGCTGTGTGAGATTCATCTGTCAAGGTATCTGCCGATTTGTCTTTACATTTTTCAATGACTTTATCTATCAGTTCTTGCTCCCATTGGCTTACAAGACGCATATCTTTTTCGATCAGATAGGGTTCCTGTTTAACGGAAGAAACATGCCATTTGTCATCATTCTCCAGATGACACGTTACATAATCAGAAAATGCTTTATTCTTGATCTGATATACTTCGGGGGCTACCGGTCCTTTTTCCCAAACATAGTAGTCCAGCCAAGTCATAGGAATTGCACGCGATCTAACAGATGCTTCATCGATGAGATAGAGCACCTTTAGTAATTTGCGAAGTTGCACATTGGGCATACGGTAACATAGGTAGGCCAATAGTGCACCCACTTTTGCTTTGTTCGATGTAACTCCAAGACTGTTCATAATCCACGTATTGTTTATGGCAGCAAAAATACGTATTCCTTTTTAAATTAGCTATGAATACTCTCAAAAAAGTTTGTAAACATCAGAACATGACCTTTCCATGTGGAAGAACCTGTATGAAATACTTGCGAATCGCTCGACCCACGCCTTAGAAGGGCGTATACCGTCCAAGTAACCAGCTCATAATCCATACAAACCCGCTTCACTTTACAACAATTTTACAACAGCCATGCAGA
>JAFBIU010000082.1 GCA_021531775.1 Parabacteroides distasonis
AAAAACCGACGAAGTTCCGGACAGATTTGGTGCTGACGGATCGGGAATGCCCGGAATTGGTCAATGATAAACTGCGGTTTATCTATCTCTATTTGCCGTTGTTCCCCATCAAGGAGGCAGCGGATTGTAGGACGAATTTTGAACGTTGGATTTATATTTTAAAGAATATGGAAACGATGGAAAAGATGCCTTATCAGGCAACAAATGCAGCCTTCCAAAAGCTGGATCGGGTGATGAAACGTCTCTCGCTGACACACGAAGAGCATAAGATCTACGAGCGTAGTCTGCGGCATTATCTTGATAACTATAATTGTATGAAGAGTGCTCAAGAGGAGTCTTTTCAGGAAGGTGAGAGGAAAGGTATTATGCAAACGGCTCGTAATTTGAAGCAGATGGGATTGTCCACCGAGCAAATCATGAAAGCTACTGCTCTAACGGCAGATGAGATTGCAAAGTTGTGATCACCTCCCCCTTTTTCATTTTGACACTTTGACATTTTGACATTCTGACAGGGTGCGGGTTCGTCGTGGGAGCTGGTTGAACGATTATTTACATAAAAGGGCCACTTGGAGGGTGCTTCGGCTACTGCTCCAAGTGGCTCTTGCTTTGGGGAAAATCCACGTACTCCATCTGGTAAAATCCTGTGCGAGAATTCCTTGGCGAAATTGTCGGAAAGATCCGTGAAGGGAATCCGTGGCTTCCGGGAACGGTTCAAGTCAGTGTGGCTCTACCCGGTGGGGGTAGCTGTCGCTCGAGGTGTGCAATTCTTCCCGGTGGGGTTGTTGCTCGAGAAAGGCAGCTTTACCCGATGGGTGGGCTGTCGCTCCGGTGGCTACCCTACCGAGAAGCCGAGGGCGGACAGGAGAGCCGTGAGGGTCGTCAGGAGAATGTTGATCACCACCGACCATTTGGATTTGCTTTCACTCGTCATAGTTGTCTCATTTTGTTGCAGTGACGTAGGTCGGTTCATGTCTGCCATGATGGGTGGCCGTCCGGACGATGTTGCGGTTCCACGGCAGACGCTCACCTACCTCACGTTTGCAGGGTTAGTAAATCTGTTAGCTCGTCTCTTTCGGGTCAATCAGCCCTATCAATCGGCCTATTGAGTAGCTAAACAATTTTAAATCAATCAGATCAAAGATCGCTCATTGGTTAGGCAGATGGTTGGAACCTGCTGGGGTTCGTGTAGGAAGCTGTTTCCGATGTACTTCTAAACCAGCTCCATGAATCAGACACCCGAAAGGGTTGGTTCGCTTCACAGAAGAGGTTAGAAGTTGTCCTAACCGAACTCAGGGCTTCTGCCCTGAGTCTGGCTGTTTAGGAGAAGGGCGGTGTCTCTTCTCCGTTGCCTTCATCGCCTCCGGAGGTATCGTCAGCTACAAAGGTGGCGGTGTAGGTCTTGTCGGCGGTTGCTACGACCGTACGCGGGTTGGTCGTGTTGC
>JAFBIU010000083.1 GCA_021531775.1 Parabacteroides distasonis
GTTTGAGTTTCTCATTCACGCTACATTTGCCGCAAATCTAAATATATTTAATATGAAAAGAATTACAAGTTTGATTGTTTGTTTATATATATTATTGGGTTTGTTTTCTTGTAACTTCCATCAGACAAGTGATACAAGAACAATTACGATTAATCCATCGGATCAGGATCAAGAGATACCACTTTCCCGATTTATATCATCTTGTCAATTCATACCCTTAGAGACCCAAGAGGATTGTATGTTGGGTGAAATTGATAAAATCGAACAGAAGAACGGGGAATTGTACGTTTTAGACCGATCCAATAACATGATATGTGTGTTTAGCATGGATGGGAAACATCATCGTACCCTGTTTCAGGTGGGCAACGGTCCCGGAGAATACTTTCAATTGATGGATTTTGATATTGAAGGTGATACTCTCTATGTATTAGACTTCGCTTCTCAGCGGGTTTTGATGTACGATCTTCAGTTTCAGTATATAAAGGAGTTCAAGTATAAAATGTTTTCAACCCAATTGGCGGCTTATCATGATCGGATTTACCTTTATAATCTGAAGTCCAAGAAAGGGGTTGATCACAAATTCTCAGTCTATGATTCATCAGGCGAAAAAGTAGGAGATTATGTGGAACGGCCTGATCATGCCAATTTGCAAAACTATAATGAATGTTCTGTTTTTATCAAGACGGGATCCCAACTTTATCTATCCCCGGTTTACGGAAATCTGATCTATGCATGTGACTCGATCGAGCCCGTCTATCAGGTCCACTTTACAGGAAAGTCATTCCCCAACGACCGGAATATAGAAGAGGAATCTATCTTCAGTCCTGATTTTCCCTACTTGGTGAAGAATAACTGTTTCTTGTCGGAACGTTTTGGGTTGCTTGATTATTTTTCGCATCAGGTAAGGATTTCATGTGTGTGGGATCGGACTCAAAATCATGTTGAAACTGGAATCATTCAGAATGATCTTGTTCCTCATTATCGGTTCTTTCCCAGGTGGGGGAATGAAGATTATCTTTTGGAAGAAATATCACCCTCTTTACTGAGGGAGTCCTTTTCTGAATTGGTCAATAAGATTCCGATCCTGAATTCTATCAATGAGGATGACAATCCGGTTCTCGTATTATATAAATGGAAAGAATAAGCATAAGTGATCGATTTTATGAAATATATATTTGTTATGTTAATTGCGCTAAGCATTTGTGTCATTATCAGATTACTTATTGGTGAACCATGTTATATTCCATCGGGGAGCATGGAGCCAACTTTGTGTGTTGGAGATTGGGTTTGGGTGGACAAGGCATCATATGGTGCCTTGTTGCCTACCC
>JAFBIU010000084.1 GCA_021531775.1 Parabacteroides distasonis
AGACCGAACATAAATGCTATGTTCTGGGCCGATTCATGACTACCGGTATGCAACCAGTTACGACGGCCTATCGTTACATGACGGAAGCAACGCTCGATGGCGTTATTGTGCATGTCAATGCGGCCATCGGAAAGGAATCTTTCGAAAGCTTCTCTGTCATCCAGGATGTAATTGACTGCTCTATGTACCATCGTTCCATACTCGGAACCCGCTTTATGGATCTTCTCCAATCTGTTCATGATCCGGTCTACTATTCGCTTGCTCCACCTCTTCCGGAACGCCAACCTTGCTTCCGGACTTGTATCGTCTTCACCCTGTAACACCCGCTCTATGTAAAACAGCAGATTGATCAGCTTGATCACATCTTCAACCCGATGGTCAACCATGTACGCATCCACCAGATAATGAAGGCCGTGGAACCAGCAGGCCTGACGCTGGAGATGCTGATCTTCCAGATCTTCGACTATCGTCTGATAGACTGACAGGCGGTCGGCTACAAAACACTCGATGGAGGAACCCTTGAAGATCTTCTCTTCCTGCAATTCATGACCTCTTGAGCCCTCCTTGTAAAGCATGACCACCAGTTGCTTCTCCAACGAAAGGGCGGCCTGGATATACTCTATTTTATAGGACACAGCACCCGTCTCCGCATCACCGCTACGCACCAACAAACGAGTACCGTCGTTGTTCGTAAACTTGGACTCTCTGATGGCTGCCAGTATCAGCGGTTCAAGACGATCGCGCAAGTGAGCCATGATCTGATGCATCCACAGGTTCAAGGACGACTGCGGGATGCTTGTCTTCATCGACTTGAGTATCCCGATTATCCGGTTCTCGCTCAGACCATACGCAAACTTGGACTCAAAGTAAAAGCGGGCAAAACTGGGCATGACCGGGTTGTTTTCCAATATGCGGTCGGGATACTTGCTGTTCGACGGATCAGATCCAGGTACATTAAAACGACCTATCTTATACTCGCGGCAGATCACCTGGTCCTTCTTGTGGAAGAACAACTTGATGTACCACACGTCCTCACCGCTTTCCTTATCCTTCCGTTTGATCAGCTTCGATCCTTCCGGAGTAAGTATTCGGTGATCCGTGTATTGCCTATCTCAGACTTCATGAGTACCTTAGTGGGGTATTCCGCCTTTTTTGAACATAAGCAATACGATCAGTAGCCTTTCAGTCTGGATTAAGGCCGCATGGAATCACCACATTATTAAAAATCAGAGGTTATTCTTTAGGCATCTTCCCACTCTTCTGGAAGAAGCTTGTGTAAATCTTCTTT
>JAFBIU010000085.1 GCA_021531775.1 Parabacteroides distasonis
CCTACCAGTTCCTCTTTCAAGGATTCCGGTAACGACAGTGCCCCACCGCCCATCAGCATCGTGGCTATTTGCTGCACCATCTCCGTGACTTTATTGAGTTGGGACTCCAATCGTGATTCCAGATCCGAATTCCTCATCGTCAAGTCAGAGATACGAAGGTCCGCATCGTGCACCTTCTTCTCGGCTGCACGACGCGCACGTTTCTCCGCATTCAACTGTGAAACGAGTATCTGATGACTATGTTCCTCTGACTTTAACATACTACAAATATACTCATTTTTAGTCATATACACAAGAGTTATCTATTTGATTATTAGATATATAAGTTAATTATTGCTAACATTGGAATCAGACGGATACGCTTCTTCATCCGATATATCTTCTAATGGATCTTCATCTTCAATCTCATCAAATTCCTCCTCCTTGGTAAGGCGACGCAAGGCCTCCATCAGATAGACAAAGCTTTCCCATGAGATATGATATACATGCTTGTCCGGATCTGCAAAAATGGGGACAACAAAGCTGTCGTCAAACAGGATACGGTCTGTAAGGACTTCGCTGTTGCGGTAATGGTAATAGATCCGAACGCGACGGAAGTCACGAGAAAAGAATATGAACACATCCCCATTGGAGGGATCCCTCTGGAGCTTTTCCCGGATATAGCCTCGAAGGCCTCTGTGTCTATAACGCAATGTGACTTCATCCGTGCAAATGTAATAACGGTACGTGGCAGACAGGTTCAGCATAAGGTCACCTCCATCTCTTTCATTAGGGTGACCAATGTCCTTACTTCACACGAGCCTATCCTTACGTCCAGTCTTCCGCTAAGCGTGAGCGTGACATCTGACAGGATTCCCCTACTTCCCGGTTCCTGCTTCTGTCGATCCTTGGTCACGGTGGAAACCTCCCGATGAGACCTGGACGAGTCATCCGGCTTGTCTATCACCAATGGCTGCAAGTCGATGACTGGCAAAACTGAATCCGATTCCTGTTTCCCATAGCACTCTTCTGAACTTGGATGTTCCTTAGGCTTCCGATAGGACGGGCGCCCCAGGCAATGACACATTTTCGTATAACTCACTTTCTCTGCCTTGCAGAATTCCTGCAAGTCGATACCGCCGTATTCGTTTAAGAACAGACGGACTTTCGAAGCATAATAGCTCCCTTCCTTGTTTTTTAAATTCATACTTCACTACGATTTTTTAATTTCGCAGTAAAGCTATGGCTTTTATGAACACCTGACTATACGGCCCAAAATGACTGCTTAC
>JAFBIU010000086.1 GCA_021531775.1 Parabacteroides distasonis
ACAAAGAAAGCTCGTCGGGGCTGACTGCTCAGCCCCTTGCCGCATGGCGTTCCCTCCGCAGGAGCTGTCATGGTTTTGCAGACTTGAATCCATCGACATATGGTTTTCCTTGCGTGACCACAGCGAAGGCTTGCCTTATCAGTTTGTTGGCGACCGCAATGACCGCCACTTTACCTGGCTTACCGTTAGACCTGAGACGGTCGAAACAGGCCTTACATTCAGTATTACATCTGAGTGAGGAGAATGCCGCCATATAAAGCTGGCTTCTAAGGCCTGGATCTCCGTTGCGGTTGATGTGACCTTTGACGTGTACAGACGTACCAGATAGTTGATAGGTAGGCGACAATCCCAGATAACGGGTCAGTTGCTTGGCGTTATCGAAATAAGTGAACCCGCCAGTGGCCACAATAAGTGCGGTTGCCAACGTGATGCCGATACCTTTGATGGAGGTGAGCAGGTCCATCTGTTTCTTGTACTCGTCTTCTGCCAAGGATGCCAGCTCCTCTTCCATACCCTTTATCTGTTTTTCAAGGAAAGTGATTGTTTTTTCAATCGTTTGCTTACATTTAGCGTCAAAAAGAGGAAGGACTTCCATCGAGCCTTTGAGGTTCCGTGTAGCCACAAGTTGTTTTTTAAGCTGGCGTAGTACTGTCCGTTTCTGCTTGAGGATAAGAATGGACTTGCTGCGGAGCTTGTAAGGCGATGGCTGCATCCTCTCACCATAGAGAGCGATCAGGCGGGCATCAGTCTCATCCGTTTTATTGACGGAAAGCATCACGCGCGCGAAGTTCTTTATCTTCAACGGGTTCTCAAGGCTGACGGTGATACCGGCTTTAGAAAGCAGGTAAACAAGCAATGCACTGTAGTTGCCGGTAGCCTCCAGAACACAATGATGTTCCGTTACCGAAAGGGTTTGGATAAACTCATGAACACCTTTAGTAGTGTTCTTGAATGTTTTTGTCTTTCCAGCCTTGGCAGACGAATAAGCGACAACAAAAGTAGCCTTACTGACATCAATTCCAACGTAAGTCATAGTCTTAAAAAATTATATTGAAACAACATCTATACATCGTGAGCCATCATTGCAAATGCGGGGTCAAAAGCCCATTGAACTATCCGGTTTCTGATGTAAAAGTGTGGGGGCAGAACATAACGTACGGTCTTTATGACTAACGC
>JAFBIU010000087.1 GCA_021531775.1 Parabacteroides distasonis
TCAATACCGTCAGCACATCATTCTTGCTGTTCACGACACGCATGTCATTCTGAAACTCGGTCGTATCCACATACACATGTTCGCCCGCAAGCATCCGGATGATGTCGTCCTTCAGCCCCTCGAAGTTCATCTGGATGTAGGTCTTCACGGAATCGTAGGCTCCCGTAGTGGACCAATAGCTTCGATAACGATTGTCATCAATCGCTCTCATGACCGAATAGGGATTGAAAACATGCGATTCATCGCCAATTCGATAACCGTCATACCACCGTTCCATCTCCCTAATATCCATACCGTATTTATGGCATAATGCCGCTACCTCACCATGCGTGAATCCAAGAGAGGTTGCTAACCTGCCAGGGTTAATCATCGAATACTCACGGAAATTATTCAATGCTGACTCCGTATTGTACCTCTTGATGGGCAAGATGCCCGTGAGGTATGCACCGGCAAAGACGGTATTTGAACCGGAACCCTTAAAGAGTCGGCGAAGTAAATCGACGTATGCCGTGGTAATATATTCGTCTGTTCCCATCTCACGCAGGATGGCATCCCACTCGTCGATGATCATCACAAAACGGTCACCCGTACGCTCACTGATGTGATAGAGGATATCCATTAGGTCATCCCGTTCCTTTGCTTTTATATCGGGGAAAACGTCTAAAACCTCCTCCATTACATCATGCTGAATAAAATTCACAATATCCCTCTCATTTCTGTATTTCGTTGTGAAGTCAGTCATGTCAATGCTGATGACATAGTACCTGTTCAAATATTGCTCGAACGATTTGTCTTTTGCGGCATTCAACCCCACGAATAGCTCCCGCGAGTCGCACGACTTGTCGTAATAAGCACACAACATTCTGGCTGCCATAGACTTGCCAAATCGGCGGCAGCGGGTCACGCAACTATAACGACGCTCGGAGTTGAGCGTTGCGTTAATCAGCGGGATCAACGATGTCTTATCGACATATTCGTGAGTCACGATGTCACGGAACTCACTATTACCTCTATTGATGTATGTACCCATTCTCTTGCCTCCTTACTTTTACTTGATTGAACGCTCTATGTGACACGTATGCTGTTTGGTCTCCTTGTCGTAGTTGATACCTACGAGGAGGATGTCGCCCGTGTATTCGGCTATCTTCGATGGATAGTTCT
>JAFBIU010000088.1 GCA_021531775.1 Parabacteroides distasonis
CCAAAAATAGTCTTGGCATGATTTCTTTCCGCCTGTTCTTGTTACAAGAACAGGAGAAACCAAAAGTGGAGGTGTGGCGAACGGATGTGACGGATGGGGATAGAAAACAAGCCATTAAGGATGGGGATAGAAAACAAGCCATTAAGGATGAGTATGGTGTTTTGTATAGTCCGGATGGATTGAGGTTGATTAAGGCTTATCAATATCTAAATACCTATAGAATTAAAGATGGGACGAAGGTGATTTGTGATAAAGCTTTCTCAGATTGTAAATCCTTGAAATCGATTCAGTTGCCAGAGTCCGTCAATTCGATTGGAGATTCGGCTTTCTCGGGTTGTAAATCCTTGACGTCGATTCATCTTCCCGAATCCGTCACCTCGATTGGAAATGAGGCTTTCTCAGATTGTAAATCTTTGACGTCGATTCATCTTCCCGAATCCGTCACCTCGATTGGAAATGTGGCTTTCTATGGCTGTAAATCCTTGACCTCGATTCAGCTTCCCGAATCCGTCACCTCGATTGGAAATTCGGCTTTCTGGGGTTGTACATCCTTGACATCGATTCAGTTGCCAGAGGCCGTCAAGTCGATTGGGGGTTGTGCATTCTACCACTGTAAATACCTGAAATCGATTTACATACCCAAAGGATCCATGAAAAAATTCAAAGGTTTACTTAAAGATAGATATTTAATCCACAAGTTAGTAGAAGAATGATACAGATAGCGTCTAAACGATGTAAGCGGGAGAACTTGCTCAAGCGATTTCCCGGAGCCATTATCGCCGATGTGACCAGTCAGGCGACGGATGGGTTGGTGAAGTTGAGTCCCTTCTACCCGCATGGGGATATACCGGTGCCTTTCAGCGAGGGCTATACCGCTGCCTCGGTGGAGGGGATTTGGCAAGGACTGAAGGTGTTTGCGCAAGAAGATGTGGATCTGTCGCTCTTTGCCAATACCACCATGAAGCAGCTGAAGCGGACGGTGCGCAAGCATGGGCCGGTGTTGGGCCATCGCAAAGGGGTACATGGTACAACGATTTTGGGCTATGTAGAGGCCAAGCAGTTAATCTATATTCCTACTT
>JAFBIU010000089.1 GCA_021531775.1 Parabacteroides distasonis
CAAGCGATGGCCGCCTATAAACTCGAATTGGCGGCGTGGGAGTCTCAGGGCAAGGCCAAACAGGGCCCGAAACCGGAAGAACCTGTAATGTGTTCACCCTTCATTTCGGCCAACAGTTCATCCTCGGCCGTCTATCGCGCATTGGAAGCCAATGGCGGTTCCGGGATGATCTTTGAAACGGAAGCCGATACGCTGACCAACATGATTTCGAACAAGGAATATGGCAATTATAGTGATCTGCTCCGTCGAGCCTTTCACCATGAGACGATTTCTATGGTGCGTGTAACCGATCAGGTGAACATTGAAATCGAAGAGCCTCGTTTGGCTGTGTTCATGACCTGTACCGGCAATCAACTGGTGTTATTGTTGCCTTCCGCAAACATCTCGAATGGATTGGCTTCGCGTATTCTGTTTTACGAGTTGGCGAGAAGTGAGATCAAGTTCCGCAATGTTTTTGCCGGAAATGAAAAATCCCTCAAGCAGGTCTATCGGGAGATGGGGGAACAGCTGTTGCCTTTGTACCATGCTCTGGCCGCACGTAAGCCCCGCTCCATTCAGTTTGTCTTGAGTCAGGCTCAACAGGAAGAGTTCATAGCCACATTCGATGCTATGGTGAAGGAGCAATGCCGGTTGTCTGGTGACGAGATGCAGGGATTCATCTATCGTGTGGCTCTATCCGGCTTCCGGTATGCCATGATACTCACGCTGCTACGTCGTTTAACAGAGGATCGGGAAAACTATTTCGACCCGCATGAGAAGGCTTTGATTTGCGATGATCGGGATTTCCGGACCATGATGACGGTCATGAACTGCTTGGCCAATCATACTGCGCGTGTATATGCCGTGCTTGGTCAAGAGGAGCAGGATCCTTTTCAGCAGGATCTCAGCAAATTGAAAGAGGCGGTCCGTGCATTCTATCAAGCTCTGCCGGATCAAACCTTCTCATCGGGTGATGCCATACGGATTGCTAAGGAGCAACATATTGCGGACAGAACAGCTAATCGCTGGCTGGGAGATTTGTGTTCGAAATACAATTTG
>JAFBIU010000008.1 GCA_021531775.1 Parabacteroides distasonis
CCTTTTGCCCCCTACGTGTCCCCAACGCTCCCAAAGCGACCCGTCATTTTTTACACGAGTGGGGGAATGTCCATTATGGATAGCGAACAGGTGCCTACCTTCGCCTTCGTCAAACACGAACAGAAGGAAATAAGCCCGATGGGGACGGGTAGTCGCGACCTGGATCTGTCCGCATCGGGTGCTCCGGAGCCTTTTTCACTGTTCATAATTTTTAACGATTATGAATCATGAGAAAAGGGCTGAATATCAGTCTATTTCAACAATCAAGAGTAAGGCTACCTCTTGGGTGGCCAACGCAATGTCCCATCGTTTGGAGGGGCCAGTGACGAATTCGGAAGCGGAACAGCCATCCATTGAGCAGGCGGCTGTGGAAGAGTGCCAGCTCTCTCCCGAACAGGTGAGGGAAAAGATTCTCGATTATGTGGAACGCATCAGCCCCTATGCGACCTGTGCCAAGGTGCGGGCCATCTGGCAAACCATCCTGCAAGACGAGGAGCTGTTTCCCCTCTTCCGCTTGACACGGTATGCGAAGAGCCGCGGACGGATCAACTGGTATCGGGTGACGGTCGTGATGTGCCAGCTGTATGAGCAGGGGGTCTATCGGCAGGAGCTGTCGGCTGAGAAACTGCATTGCTGCCTCGAAGAGACGAAACGTCGGAACGCACGCTATACGGGTATGAGCCGATACCTGCTCGAACGGGAGCAGTCCAAACGGATTCAGCAGATTCTGAGACAATTCAGACCATAGACAAGGCTTTTCGGACTGTAAACCGAGACTCCTCCGTTTACGCGATTCCACCGATCTACTTTTGCATCGTGATCCAATTCAAGGGGCTCGGCTCTCTGCAAGGGGAGCCGGCTCCGAAGGGGATCGCAAAAAACTTGAGTATTCATTTTTAATTTTATTTCAGTATGGAACAATTGAATGACATTTTGAGACAGAACAACATTTCAAGAGAGAACAACATTTCAAGAGAGAACAACACCCATTTCCAACCCTCCAACGAAGGTTCAGTTCAGCCCAACAATCGGGCGGGACGTTCCAACGAAGGCTCAGTTCAGCCCAACGGTCAGACAGGGCTTTCCAACGAAGGTTTGCCTCAGCCCCACGATCGGGCGGGACGTTCCAATGAAGGTTCAGTTCAGCCCAACGATCTGGCGGGATGTTCCAACGAAGGTTCAGTTCAGCCCCACGATCGGACAGGACAGTTCGACCGCCGAACAAGAGCGTTCCGCAATCCGATGATGCAATACGATTCCCCGTATCGTTCCGTCCAGCGAGAGCTTTGGCGAATGCTGAACCGGGAACAACAGGCCATAGTGGCCAGCCATTTCCGTCACCTGAAGAATCATGCGCAAGTGGCAATTGCCGAAGCGTTGATCGACTATATCGAGGAGGGGATTCTGCCCGACTTCTCCGAAGCGGAGTTCCTCTATGCGGCCACCTTCGTCAAGCTGACGGGCTACGGCCTCGTTCCTCCGAATCCGACAGATATCCGTCCCATGCAGGAGACAGACATCCGTCCGAATCCGACAGACATCCGTCCCATGCAGGAGATCAACGGATGAGTCATGCCTTCATTCATATAGTCAACCATCTATTATTCATTTCAAAATACTTCATCCGTATGCAAAGTCTTTTCAAAGTAGTTTCACAGTCCGCGGCCGTCACGATCGACACGAAGAACGGCCCCAAACAGAAGTCAACCGTTGTCCTGCAAGAGACAGGCGACAAATTTGCCGACTCCTATGTGGCTTCGCTCTTCGGCAATCAGGTCCAACTCTATCCGGGCGACCTCGTGTGGGCTGTCCTCCGGTTCGCAACGCGCGAATGGAACGGCAGCATCTATCAAGAGATCACGCTTCAGGAGGTCATCCCCTTCACCCAACATTAATCATATTCCACCCATTTTATTCAGTATATCTATATGAAACGTATTTCCTTTCAAAACGTACACATCGACCTCCTCATGCAGAACGAGGAGAACATCTTCGAACAGAAGTGCCTCCATGGCGTCATGTCAACGACCCCCAAAGGCTTCAAGTTTGAACAGGCCGTCAAGCAAAGTGCCACTCCGAGGCGTAACCCGAAGCTCTTCGACGGCCGGTATTGCAGCCTCGTCCACATGCAAAGCGGACGCTATCAGGTGCACATGAAGACGATCGATGCCTCCAACCTGCCGGATCCGCTGGGACTGGCCTCCGAGGTGTATTGTGAACTGATTCAAGCCTTTTCCATCATCCATTAATAACTGTTACGTATGCGATTTGATTATTGTAACAACTGTACCTCGTACCCGAACTCGATCTCGCGGGAATTGTTCGAGAAGCTCATCCGTTCTCCTTGGGTGCGTGCCCTGTGTGATGAGATTGCCGCTGGCCGTCTCGAACGTAAACGTGACCTGCCGGCAGTCTGCTGGCAGGCTGCTTTCGACGGCAAGAAACGAAGCAACCAGTATGCCCTTCCGTCGGGTCTCTTTGCGCTGGATGTCGATCATGTGGATCATCCGGAGGCGATCTTCCGGGCATTGGAAGACCGGATCGACGAACTGGGTATTTATGTGGTTCACAAGACTCCCTCGACCCGTGGCCTGCGCCTGGTGGCCCGTTGCCGGCCGGAGTTCGGAAGCATTGGTGAGAATCAGGCTTGGTTGGCAGATGAGATTCATGTGGAGCATGATGCCTGTACGCGGGACTTTGCCCGCCTCTCGTTCCTCGTTCCGGAGTCCTATTTCTATTACTACAATCCGGCCATCTTTTCGGATCGTCCCACTTTTGTCTTGCAGAATAAGGACTGGGTGGGGGAAGAGGCCTCCTACACGACTCCAACAGCTTCGGATGCCACCGACGGACAGCAGTCTTCTGAAAACGGACAGACTGGAACAGCCGGCAGCGGACAGGCTGGAACAACCGGTAATGGACGAACATCTACAGCAGGTGACGGACAGGCTGCTACAGCTGGTAACGGACAGACTGGCACGGTTGCCGGACAGGCTGCTTCGGAAAACGGACAGGCTCCCACAGCCGGCAGTGGACAGACTGGAACGGTTGCCGGACAAACCATCAAAGAGGCTAACGGGATGGCATCGACCGTCAAAGGGGGAACCATCAGCCAGCCTCCCCTCAGCTTCCGCGGCATCCCCTACTCGGAGATCGTCACGGAACTGATCCAACGGACGGGCGGAGAGCCCTACGAAGGGGAACGCAACAACCGGCTCTACCTCATCTGCCGACTGTTGGCCAACATCACAGACCGTCAGCCCAACCGCATCTTCCAGATCTGTCCACGCTTCGGATTGAGCGAACAGGAGGTACTCTCCTGTTGCGAGTCGGCCTGCAAGTCCGCCCGCACGGAGAAGCTGCCCTTCGTGCTCTACAAGGTGCTCCGCGACCTCGGCATCGACCCCAACGGGAACAATGTGCGGGAGGGTAAACCGAAGCGGTCGGGTTCAACGGGCGGTTCTCGGACAGCCTCTCGCGATGCCTTCTCCGGAGAGGCTGCAGACGACGAAGCATCGCTCGAAGCAAGGGACCTCCTCGAAGTGGATAGTACGCCCATCGCCCGTCCGGTCATCTGCCTGTTGCCGGAGAGCCACTACCCGCCCCTCATCCGGGAGTTCATGCAGACGGCTCCGGAGGATTTCAAGGTGGCGACGGCCATGAGCTGTCTGCCGATCTGCGGCTTCCTCGCCAGCCGGGTGCGGGCCTACTACCTCGATGGCGAACTGCAGGCTCCTTCGTTCATCGTGAACGTCATCGCTCCGGCGGCCAGCGGCAAGGGTTCGCTCCTCCGCATTGCGGACATCTGCCTGGAGCAGATACGGGCGCAGGATGACATCGGACGGCAGGAGGAGGCGGAGTACCAGCGGCAGATGCGTCTGAAAAAGAATCAGAAGCAGCAGGTCGAAGAGCCGCAACCGATCGTGCGCGACATCCCGGCCAAGGTCTCGGTGGCCCAGCTGCTCAAGCGGATGGTGCAGGCGCGCGGACTGCATCTGATCAGTGTCTCGGCCGAGGCGGACACGCTCACCAACTCGAACAAGTCGGGCGTGTGGGCGCAAAAGTCGGACATCTACCGCATCGCACAGGATGGCGATGGAGGTCGCTACGGACAGGACTACAAGAGCGACATCTCCTTCTCGGCTACCTGCAAGATGCGCTACAACCTGCTGACGTTGGGCACACCGGGGGCAATCGCCCGGGCCTATCCCGATGTGGAGGATGGACTCATCACCCGTTGCATCATGGTCGAGCTGCCTTCGCAATTCGGCAAGCCCATGCCGATTCGCAAGCCCTTCACGGGACGGCAGATGCGCGTCATCCAGGATCGTATTCAGGCACTCATGGCTCTCTCGCAGGACGAGGCGGGCAACGTGTTGCCGGAGTATCAGCTCAATCTCTCCTGGCTCAACGAGGGGATCGAGGGGTGGATCGAACAGCAACGGTTGCGTTCCGTGCGGGACGACGATCATGCGCGTGACCAGTTCATGCGTCGGGCGGCTCAGATCGGGTTCCGGGCAGGCATGGTGGCGGCTGTCCTTTGGGGCAAGCTGAATGCGGAACGGAAGGGGTATGTCATCGAGTTCGCACTTTGGACGGCCGACCTCATCCTCAACACGCTCCACGGACGGTATGCGCCCAAGGTGAACGAGCAGGCGATGCAGTATGAGATTCCGGTGGCCCGTCGTTATCCGTCGCTCTTCGAGGCGATGGGGGATGTCTTCACGTTGGGCGACCTGCAAAAGGCGGCTCATGCACAGAGTATCCATTCGCCTCTGAAAAACATCATCTTCCGCTGGACGGAAAACCGTATCATCGAGAAGCAGGGCGACACGTTCGTCAAGCTGATGAACTGACCCGACCGGGGGAAAGGCTGATTCTGTTTAACTTGTCCCGCTTTCAACGGGACATGAATGTCTTCTTTTTTTAACGGATTGAATATGTCTAAATCGATTTATCTCCAATTGGTACGATACCACCAGGGAGCAGATGCCATCGACGGTCATCTCTCCATCAAAGGCAAGCGGGTGTGCGACTGTTGCGAACAGGCCGCTACCGCCCTTACACCGGGTTCCTATACGCTTCATCTGATCCATTGCCCGTTTTACAAGCGTCAGATGATCTGTTTCAATGCCTATTGCCAGCATTGCCACCAGCCCGATTTCATCGGACTGAACACGCTCACGCCTCGCTATTGTCCGCAGATCAAGCCGGGGAATGGTGTGCACAACCGGACGGACGGCAGCATCATTGTAGGGGAGCGGCTCCATCCGGGAGTGATCCGGCATCCGAGCCGCCACTTCAACCGGCTGATTGACCGGTTGGACAAGGCGGTACGGCAGTACAAAGAGATTCACCTGACAATCAAGTCTGTTTCGTGATCAGGTACGCACGTATGAAACAGCTGATTCGCATCACACTTTGTTGCACCCTCTTCGGTGGGTGCAGCAGCCGGCGGGCGGTACAGGTGGTGACCCGCCACACGACCGATACCTTGCGTATCAACAGGTTTCTGTATGACAGCCTGTATGTCTATGAAAACCGTACGACCGACTTCCGGAAGGGGGCTCAGCCCGCTCCGGGATCGGGCAACGGCTCTCCGGGGACTCCTCCGCCCGACACGCTCGTGATCCAAACGGTCACCATCGAGCATCGGTATCGTTTGCTTCACGATACGGTCCGGATCCATCAGACGGATTCCCTACCGGTCGTCCGGGAGGTGGAGGTGATTCGGGAGGTGAAACAGGTTCCTTGGCCTGTCCGCCTGCTTGCCTGGATTGGAGGATGCGGCATGACCCTCTTGGCTGTCCGACTTTGGAGACGGTTCAGGTAATGCTTCCATCACTCCATCGCTTTGCTAACAGGCTGTTGGTCGATTGATCGATCAACCTACTGATTGATTAATTTGCAGATTGATTAACCTGCTGAGCGATTGATTTACTGAGCGATTTACCTGTTGATTGATTAACCTGCTGATTGAAAAACCGATCAGTTTATGGTTTTGCTGAAGTTTTTTGATGATTCTGAATCTCTTTTGATATTTGATATATGATGTTAACCCCCCATTTCTGTTTAGAAGAGTTGGTGCGTTCCGAAACAGCCATCCGTAGAGGCATCCCGAACGAACCATCCAAGGAGGTGATCCGGAACCTGCGGCATCTCTGTACGGAGGTGCTCGAACCGCTCCGGAGCCATTTCGGCCAGCCGGTCGTCATCTCCAGCGGCTACCGTTGTCCGCCCCTCAATCGGGCGGTAGGTGGTTCCCCCAACTCGCAACATCTGAAGGGTGAAGCGGCCGACATCCGTGTGCCCGATCCGACCACCGGGAACCAATGGTTCAGCTGGATGGAGCGTCACCTTCCCTTCGACCAATTGATCCAGGAGCGTGCCACCCGCACCTCCCCCACCTTTTGGATTCATGTCAGTTGCTGTCGCGACCGTCCGAACCGTCGGCAGGTGATCCGCCAGCTCATCAAGGTTCCTCCATAGGGGCACTTCTGCCAGCTCATCAAGGTTCCTCTCCATATAGGGCACTTCCGCCAGCTTATCAAGGTTCCTCTCCATATAGGGCACTTCCGCTTTGCGGGAGGGCCTTTTTCCTTTTTCTTTCCCTCTCTCTTTCCCTTTTTCTTTTCCGCATCCCCGCCCACCGGTTACCCCGGTTACTCCGGTTACCGCACAGGTTGGTAGATCTGTTGATTTGCTTCTGCATTATTATTTTCCCTATAAGAAATTACCAAAATCGGTAATTTATTTCTATCTTTGCCACATCATATTCAGTATTTTCACCGCATGAAAGTAACATTTAAAGAAGATGCGTTGAGGGAACTGTATGAATCGGGCAAAACTCAAGAACGTAAGTATAAGATCGTATGCAAGAAAAAGAAACTGGTTGAGGGATTTCAAAGAGCTGTAAGTATTATGTATAATGTTGAATCCACAGACGATTTGAGAGTCTTCAGTTTTCTGCATTATGAGAAGTTAAAGTATCAAGATAGAGAACCTAAGAGTTCGATACGTTTGGCAAACGGCATGGTGGAACGCTTGATTTTCACAGAAACCCAAAATGGCATCGAAGTAGAACTTATAGAAATAGACAGTACTCATTATGGCAACAAAAAATAACAGATCAGTTCCAGCACGGGCAATTCACCCGGGAGAAATCTTGCGTGAAGAGTTGCTTGAACGTGGCATAAAACAGAAAGATTTTGCCCAACAGATCGGGATGCAACCGTCACATCTGAATTCCTTCATCAAAGGTAAACGGAACTTGAATGATGACTTGGCGATAAAGCTGGAACGTCATTTGGGTATTTCCTACCAAACATGGATGAATCTGCATCACGGCTACATGTATGACTGCAAAGCTATTGCAGCAAGATGCGAGGAAGAACAGCAGGCAATGGACTATGAATCTGCATGTGCGGAGGTCATCAATCTGAAATGCTTGTACAAACGTCTTAGTCTGACAAAGTTGAGTTGTCAAGAACGGGTTAGGAAACTAAAGGAACTGTTTCCTTTTGACTTGTTTGCCTGTACCGAACTTCTGTCGCATGTATCAGGATTGTGCAAATATGGAGAGAAAGTTCAGACCGATGAGAAAAACATACGAACATGGATCGTGTTGAATTGGCTGGAGACATCGAAATCGGTCGTTACATACCCCTACACGGCAGGAAATGCACTTGAAGCTGCTCAAGAAATAGCCCAGATGGCTAATAGCCGAACGATGACTATCGAGCGTATCAAGACCTGTCTTGAACATTATGGGATCTCCTATCTGGAGGTGCAGCCGATTGAGAAAGCACCCATAGATAGCTGTTCCACAATAGCCAATGGTCATCCCTGCCTGACTGTTACGTACCTTCAAAACGACATGGACAAACTGGCATTTGACATCTTACACGAATTATGTCATATCGATAGACATCTTTCGAATGAGCACAACGTATTTATCTCCATGGAGGGTAATGAATGTTCCAATAATCCGAGGGAAAAAGAAGCCCATCTATTTGCTCTACAGATGCTTATACCGGATAAGGTATGGAGCCAAATTGTTGGTGTCGGCTGTAAGAGTCTGGTTCCTTTTCACATTGTGAAAACCATTGCAGCTGAAGCGCAACGGATTGGTATCAGTCCATCCATCGCCATTACCCGCTATAAACATGATACAGGTTGGTACAAGACAACATCCTATAAATCTCCCAAAATATTTGGTTGACGGACTCAAAAGGTAACCGCATCCCCGTCCACCGGTTACCCCGGTTACTCCGGTTACCGCACAGGTTGGTAGATCTGTTGGTGTGTTTTCGTTAATTATGCCTAACACAGGTTTGTGTGACACAAGTTTGTGTTATTTGTTTGGCGGTTGTATCTTTGCCTCAAAACAGCGAAGATAGGTTGCACCTCATCCGCCTATAACGGCTTGTTCGATCTGACAGGTATGCTGCTTGGTCTCTTTGTCGTAATTGATGCCTACGAGCAGGATGTCGCCTGTGTATTCGGCTATCTTGGAGGGATACTCCTTGCGCTTGATCTGATCGATGGCCGTATCGGCAGAATGGTTGAATTTCAGCTCGATAACAAGTGCGGGCTTGGACACGTTGCTACGGGGGATCATCACCAGGTCGGCATACCCCTTGCCGGTGGCATACTCGCGATGGATGATGTACTCGTTTCGGGCCCATATATAGGCCACCGTGAGCACGCAGGCCAGCGAGTTTTCGTCGTTGTAGGAGAGGATGCTGGTCTGCTCGTCGTGCACCAGGTCGATCGCTTGCGCCACGGCCTGCTCGTTGCGCGCCAGGGTGGCGTCAAGCAGTCGTTGGGATGCGGTTATCGTATCTACAAGCCTGGTCCATGAGGTATCTTCCACGGCATTGAGGAATTCATCGGCAACCTCCTTGTTGGGTACATAACATTGCCTTTGGTCATCATCGTAGGCCAAGTAGCCCAGATGAATCAGTACCGTGAAGACGTCATTCTTGCTTCTCACGATATGCATGTCATTCTGAAATTTGGAGGTGTTGACATACACACGCTCTCCCGCCAGCATGCGGATGATATCGTCCTTCAGTCCGTCGTAATTCATCTGGATGTAGGTGATGACTGAGTCGTAGGCTCCTGTGGTGGTCCAGTAGCTCTTGCATGTACCACGTTGCAGGGCCTTCATCACAGAATAGGGATTATAGATGGATTTCGCCCTACCTACCTTATATCCGTCATACCACATCTTCAGGCTCTCCATAGATACATGGTATCGCTTGGCCAATGTCTGCACTTCCTCTTCTGTAAATCCGTAGCACGAGGCCAAAAAGGCCGGGTCGATCATGGAATACTCGCAGAAGTTGTTCAAAGCCGACTCGGTATTGTATTTCTTGATCGGAAGAATGCCCGTCAGGTAGGCTCCGGCGAAGATTCTGTCTGAATCCTGCGTCTTGAACAGCCGGCAAAGCAACATGACATACTCGTCCAGGATGGTAGGCGTGATGGTTGACGGATCGCCTTTCAGCTTCTGCCGTCCGGGAAACTCGCGGCAGATGGCATCCCATTCGTCGATGATGAAGAAAAACTTCTCCCCCGTGGCATTGTGGATGGATGCAAGGACATCCATCAGGTCGGAGTTTTCCTTGTATCTCACATCGGGAAACGTCTCCTTCAACTCATACATAATCTCTTGCTGTATGGCCCTCACGATAGTCGTCCTCAGTTCGGGCCGGGCCGTGAACGAGGTCACGTCCAGATAGATCACGCTATATTTGTTCAGGTACGTATCAAACGACTTGTCCGCTGCAGCCTTCAATCCGGCAAACAGTTCGCGCGAGTCGCACGACTTGTCGTAATAGGCACACAACATCTTGGCTGCCATCGACTTGCCGAAGCGGCGGCAGCGGGTGACGCAACTGTAACGGTTCTCAGAGTTGAGCGTGTAGTTGATTAACGGTATGATTGACGACTTGTCAACATACTCGTTTTGGACGATGTCGCGGAATTCTATGTTGCCTCTATTGATATATGTACCCATGGTCGCACGTAAGCTGTGGGAGCGATCAGCCCACAATCCACATCAAAGCTACAAATTATTTCTGAGAATCCATCCTACCCCCTATGGAATCCATCTCTTTTGACATTATTTCGCAATTCGGTTACCCCGGTTACTCCGGTTACCCCACATGTTGGTTTAGTGGGAAGGTCCACTACAGGTGAGATGCAGGGTCACGAGGGAGCGGGGGGAAATGGTCAAGGAGGCGGGTAAACGGTCCGCGTGTTCGACGAGACGAAGGTCGTTTTCTGCATCAGTTTGATACATAGATAATTGCCGAACGCTTCGACGGACTGATTTCGGGAGATTCAGTTGGATCGGTTCCGGCTCGAATCCGGAATTGACAAACACGAGGACGATCTGCTGACCGTCGGGCGAACAAAAAGCGGATCCGCAAAGCGTGTCCATCGTCTCTGCACCTTCCAAAGCGACCCGTTGATAGCCCGGACGGATGAATCGACTGTAGTTTCCCAACGCCCAAAGCAGCTTGTTGGGTACGGCATGACCGCCCTTCAGCAGGTTGTTTTCGGTGGCCTGCAGGTTGATCAAGGCGTGATCTCCATTCAGCTCCATGCCCTTCCAATAGCCCCAGGCTTCGGCTCCGGAGAGCACCAAGTCGGCATAGATCAGCCGGCCCATCAAGAGAGCGACCTGTATGTCGGTATGGTTGCCGGCCTTCCAGTCGGACGTGAAGCCGTCGAAACGACGGATCTGATTCTCTCCAAAGGGCAAGAGGCACCATTCGGTCTGATAATAATGGACATCGTAACGGGCACAGGTGTCGCGCATCGGGCTGCGGGTGGTCCGTATCTCCTCGTTGGTGGTATGCATGTGGTAGGTATGGCCTGCGATCAGCCGGGGCACATGCGGCAGCTGGCACAGGCTATAGGGCGACTGCTCGTCGAAGAAGGCCTGTATCAACCGATGGGGAGCTTCTGTCTCGCTTCCAAACCGTTTCGTGAGGCTCGCATCCGTGCGGTACATCTGGGGCACATTACTGGCTTCGCCCACCAGAATCTGCACATCATTCAACGAAGGGTAGGTCTGCATGGCTTGATCCAGGGCGACATACATCTGTTTCATCTCGCCTACGCGCCAAGGAGTACCCTCTTGTGTCGGGCGCACCCAATCGACCTGCGGTTCGTTGATCGGACTGATGAAGCGAATGTGGAAGCCCTCTTGGATGAAGTGGTCGGCCACGGTAGCCAAGTAGTCACCATAGCGGTCATAACCATCCGGCTGGATATTGGCCCGGTCGGACACATCGGAATAGCCCTTGCCATTGCGGGTCCATTGGATCAAGGGGGAATTGGAGAAGAGGAGGAAGTTGTTGCAGCCCAAGGCTACAGCCTGCTCCATGAAGTAGCGTTGGCCGGCACATTTGCCCCAATCGTAATGGGCGGCATCGGTCGTCTTGAAGGATTCGACCCGACGTTGGATCGGCCGGATGTCACAATCGGGCTGTTCCCACGTTCCGGCACCCGTATTGACCCGCCACAGGGAGAGTCCGATACCTTGGGGTGTCCCCTGCCCGTCCACCTCTTGACTAAAGAGCCAGGTAGCAATCTGTTTGCGTTCTGCATCCGACCAGTAGCGGCCTACCAGGGCTCCACTCCAAGCGTCTGAAGCGGTAAAATGGTCGATGGTCTGAAACCGTTCGGACGGATTTACTGTTACAAGGCGGTCTGCCGCCAAAGTGAGGGCACTCATCCATGTCCCTACCCATATCATTTGCCATTTCATGGTTTTATTCTCCTTTGAATTGTTTACATCCTTCCTTGGATTGAAAAAAAACTCCCACCGACTTTCCGCAAGCCAGTGGGAGTCATGACTCATACTATCTATAGATTATCATGCTATTTTTCTGCTTTTTTAGCAGCTTTCTTCTTCAATTTGTCAATCTCCTTCTGCAGGCTTTCGATTTCCTCACCCTGGTTCTTGATGGTCGTCAGCAACGAGTTCAACTCTTCGTTCTCGATGGAAGAGGGGAATTCGGCCTGAACACGCAGGATGAAGTCAGACAACACGTTCATGTAGTTGTTGAAAGCATCATACGGATTGTCGTACGGGCTGAAGCCACCGCCACCCATGTGCTTGGTGTTCATGTAGTAGAAGTGGTCACTGCTCTGCAGATAATACCAGTCCTGACGGATACGACGAGTCTGGCTCAAACGAACACGTGGGCCAATCTCGTTGATCTTGCGGAAGGCCTCCTGCTGCAGGACATTACCCAACCAAGAGCTGCAGTCGCGCTCCTCATCTACCCAAGACATCGGATAGGGAACAGAGATGGAGTCAACCGGCTTCATCAACTTCAACACTTCGGATGGTGTAGAGAAGCTGACACCCTTCTCGGCTGCAAAGCGAGGCAAAGCCTTGAAGAACTCGAAGATACCTGTTTCAGCTGTATTCAAAGAACCCAATACTTCGTAATTCATGAACAGGTTGATGACTTGTTCTGATTCCGGAGTCTCGGCAATCCAGCTGATGAACTTGTCGGCTGTCAACGGATATTCGCTCCAGCTGTAGTCGTTGAAGCGGATGGAGAGGTCTTCACTGAAACGGTCGTTCTTCAACAAGAGGCTCAGCTTCGGATACAAGCTGGAAGCATAGACATAGTTCGGGCTCTTCCAACCCAGGATGTGCTTTGCACCTTCGGTAATCATGCCCCGGTAGCCCATGTCATAGACCATCGTAGAGATCTCATCTGAATAGATCAACTCGGTATTGCGGAACACTTTCGGCTTCACGCCAAAGAGTGTCTTGATCTTGTCTTCCTGCTTTTCGATCTGATGTTTGAATTCGTCCGGATCGCCCAATGAAGAGAGTGAGTGAGCGTAGGTCTCAGACAAGAATTCCACATTACCCGTGGCAGCCAATTCCTTGAAGCTGTCGATCACTTCGGGTGTATAGATTTCCATCTGTTCCAAAGCGACACCTGAGATAGAGAAGGCAGCCTTGAACTTGCCTCCGCTGGTCTTGATCATCTCCAACAAAGTCTTGTTGGCCGGCAGGTAGCAGTTTTCGGCAATGCGGCGAATGATCTCCTCGTTCTGGAAATCATCATAGTAGTAATGGTCGTTACCGATGTCGAAGAAACGATATCTTTTTAAACGGAACGGCTGATGTATTTGAAAATAAAAGCAGATCGTTTTCATACTATAATTGTTGTTTTAATTTTGTCTTGTCGTTAATTATCTGTTAGCAATCACCATGTCATAGATACGACGAACCTTCTGTCCGGCATATTCCCACTTGATATTATCCACCTCGTTCTTTCCCTCGACTTTCAGGAACTCATGCATAGCCGGGTAGGAGATGATGGCGTACATCGCATCGGCCAAGGCCTCGATGTCCCAATAATCCACCTTGACAGCATAATCCAGAATCTCGGCACAACCGGACTGTTTGGAAATGATCGACGGCACACCACATTGCATGGCCTCCAAGGGAGAGATACCGAACGGTTCCGAAACGGAAGGCATGACATACACATCACTGGCCTTCAGCACTTCATATACCTGACGTCCACGCATGAAACCGGTAAAGTGGAAACGGTCGGAAATGTTGCGTGCAGCAGCCAGACGAATCATCTGGTTCATCATATCGCCACTACCTGCCATGATAAAGCGTGCGTAGGGTGCCTTCTTCAACACCTTGGCAGCTGCCTCAACGAAGTATTCCGGTCCCTTCTGCATCGTGATACGGCCCAAGAAGGTGATCACTTTGTCCTTAACACCCTTCTTGTCCTGGATGGCCAGAATGTCCGGGCTCAACGGTTCAACGGCATTGTGTACGGTCGTTACCTTGGCAGGATCCTGATGATACTTCTCGATAACGGTCTGACGTGTCAGGTTACTTACCGTAATGATATGGTCTGCATTGTCCATACCGTTCTTCTCGATGGCATAGACATCCGGATTGACATTGCCACGGCTACGGTCGTAATCGGTTGCATGCACATGGATCACCAACGGCTTGCCACTGATGTTCTTCGCATGGATACCCGCCGGATAGGTCAGCCAGTCGTGTGCGTGGATCACGTCATACTCTTCAGTACGGGCTACCACACCTGCCACGATGGAGTAGTTGTTGATCTCTTCCAACAGGTTGTCGGGATAACGTCCGGAAAACTCCATACATCCCAAGTCATTCACATAGCGATAACTGAAATCAGCATATATATGGTCACGAAAATCGAAATACTTCTGCGGATCCATAAATTTGCCCAGGCGCTCTTTGACTGTATCCATGGTCACGTCGCGCCAGACAATAGGTACATTGTTCATACCTATAATCTTCAGGAAGCTCTGGTCCTCATCACCCCAAGGCTTCGGAATGCAGAAGGTGATGTCCATATCGGGTTGCATGGCCATACCTCTTGTCAGACCGAAACTGGCAGTACCCAAACCTCCTAAAATATGAGGAGGGAATTCCCATCCAAACATTAATGCTTTCATAAATGTATCGTTTTATTCGGCGTTATATTTCTTCAACAAATCTACGATTCTCAAGATAGCAGCCACATTCATGGCAAACGAGACAGCACCACGGCCTACGAAGGGAGGATTACCATCGAACAATTCGGGAATAGTACCGATGCAATGGTTGTACATCTCCTCTTCCATACTGATCAGCATACGCTCGGCAAAAGCGGCACCACTCTTTCCGAAGACTTTCAGGTAGGCCTCCAGATAGGCTCCCAACAACCAAGGCCAAACGGTTCCCTGGTGGTAAGCCAAGTCGCGTTCATATTGCGGACCGACATAGTAGGGACGGTAGCCTTCGCTCTTCGGGCTCAACGAACGGATGCCCTTCGGAGTCAGCAACTCTTTCGTCACGACATCCAGTACGGCACGTTTCTGCATTCTTGTCAAAGGTGAATAGGGCAACGAAACGGCAAAGATCATGTTCGGACGTACGCTCCAATCGACATACGAACCATTGACGTAATCGAACAGGTAGTTGAATCCGTTGATGAATGTCTGCGGGAAGGATTTCTCCACCAACGCAATCACACGGCTCACCTCGGCATTGGGTTCTGCACCCAACAACTCATTGTAGAAACAGAGTGCATTGTACCACAAAGCGTTGAACTCAACAATATAACCGGAACGCGGAACAACTGGACGACCGTTGACCGTGGAGTTCATCCAGGTGATCGCCTTGTCACGACCGTTGGCAAACAACAGTCCGTTGTCCATCATCTTCATATCCGGATGCTTCTGAGCCATGATGTAGGTAATGACCTCACCTACCAAGTCGCCATAGCGTTGGGCAGCTTTCTGAACACCTACCTCCTTGGCATATTGCTGGATAGCCCAAATAGCCCACAAGCCTACGTCGGGATGTTCAACCTCCCGGATGACGGGATCGGGTGCTCCATTTTCCATATAGGCACGCAAAGCGGGTTCGGCCGTGTCCATAATCTTTTCGAAACGGACCGGATCTTCGATATGCAATGAACAGCCGGGAAGTGCGATGAACAGGTCGCGTGCACGCACCTTGAACCAAGGATAACCGGCCAACAGATAGGCATCCTGTTCTTTCGGACGGAAATAGAACTGCTGGGCCGAGTTCTTCAGACAGTTGTAGAAATTGGTACGTGGCGTACGGGCTGCCACTTCCGATTCGTACAGACTCTTCAGACGGGTGGTTGCCACTTGCGAATCGCCCGCACTGAAAATAATGGATTCGCCCTTCTTGATAGAGACCTCAAAATAGCCCGGTACATACAAATCCTCCTGATACGGATACCCGCGTTCTTGTTCTTTCGGATACTCAATGCCGTTATACCAATAGGGCTCATAGACGAACTTCACCTTCTTGCTGAACTGCATGTACAGATCGGGATAGCCCGGATACATACAGGTCTTGATACCATTGGTGATTTCGGTATAAGTCTGGTTGACATTGCCATTGGCATGGGTCAACTCGTTCACATTGCGGAATGCCATGAACGGACGGAAACGCAAGGTAGTTGCCGAATGGCAGTCCTCCAACGTGTACTTGATCATGATCCGGTTATCGAAGAGCGAGAACACTTTCTCTTTCGAGAAGATCACGCCACCGACACGATACAAGGTACGGGGTACGGTTTCAGAACTGTATTCACGGATATACTTGTGGCCCTTCGGGCTGAAGTTATTACCTTGATACTTGTGCAAACCCAGATTGAACTCTGCACCATGTTGTATGACTGTTTCATCCAGGGAAGACAGCAAGACATGGTTATCATCGTCAATTGCTGGTACCGGCATCACGAGCAACCCGTGATATTTTCTGGTATTACAATCAACAACAGTAGTGCAGTGGTAGGCTCCTAACCTGTTTGTACGGAGCACTTCACGAGTCAATGACTCTTCCAGGTTAATCATTACTGTTTTGTCAAATTTAAGATAACTCATACTTTATATTTGGGTTTTAAGTTATTATCCTAATTCAATAAATTACATCTATTTGAGTATCAAATGTATTATTTAATTCTCAAACAAACAAATGCCTCTTTAAAATTTGTTCAGAACCGGCACTTTTCCTGCATTTTTCAGCTATTGATTATCAATTATTTACACCAAATTAAGGTTGTACAATCATGTTATCAAACATACAAAATTTTGTTAAGTCCTTCTTTTTATGATTCCCAAAACAGGGGTAAATTTTACTTTTGTATCCCGTAGATAGCTATATATAATATAATGTATAAAACAGCATAATCATGATACAAATGAATGAGAATCCGTTTTTGTCGGCTTTTGACACTCCGTTCGGGACGCCTCCTTTTGACCGGATCCGTACGGAACACTACGAACCTGCTTTCGAAGAGGGCATCCGGCAGCAGCAACAGGAGATCGAAGCTATTGCCCACAATCCCGAACCGCCAACGTTCTCCAACACCATCGAGGCACTTGAACGAAGTGGCGAACTCTTGAATCGGGTCAGCTATACGTTCTTCAACGTGTTGAGTGCCGAGGCGGATGATGAACTGATGGAGATCTCGCAACGGATCTCTCCGAAATTGTCGGAACAGTCCAATGCCATCTACCTGAACCAACCGCTCTTCGAACGGGTGCAACAGCTCTATCGGCAACGGGAGCAGCTGGCCCTTTCCGACGAAGCAAAGAAGTTGCTCGAAGAGACCTATATCGCCTTTCAGGAGCAGGGGGCTACACTCTCCGCATCAGACAAAGAACGCTATCGGGTGTTGAGCCAGCAGTTGAGCCTGCTGACGCTCCAGTTCGACCAGCTTGCACTCAAGGACAAGAACCGGTTTGAACTGTTGCTGACCGAGCCGGAACAGTTGGCCGGTCTGCCGGCAACCATTCGGGAGGCCTCCGAGGCGCGTGCGAAGGAGAAGGGGAAAACGGGCTGGCTGTTCGACCTGTCGGCTCCGAGCTATGGTCCCTTCATGAAGTATGCCCGCTCGCGTGCTTTACGCGAACAGCTGTATCGGGCGTTCATGTCGATCGGCAACAAGGATGACGAATATGACAACAAGGAGATCGTGCGGAAGATTGTCAACATCCGGCTGGAGATCGCCCGCCTGATGGGTTATCCGACCTTTGCCGATTATCAGTTGGCACACACCATGGCCCAAACGCCTGCCCGTGTCTATCAGTTGTTGAATCAGTTGCGCGAAGCCTACCGGCCGGTGGCCTTGCAGGAGTATCAGGCGGTCTCGACCTTTGCCGAGGAGCAGGAGGGCGCACCTGTCGAGCTGATGCCGTGGGACTGGAACTATTATGCCGAGCAGCTGAAGGACCGTACTTTCCAGCTCAATGACGAGATGACCCGCCCCTACTTCGAGCTGAATCATGTCCGCCAGTGTGTGTTCGGATTGGCCACTCAACTGTATGGCATCACCTTCCGACGCAACGAGCAGATTCCGGTCTATCATCCGGAGGTGGAGGCCTACGAAGTGTATGATCAGGACGGCCCCTTCTTGGCCATTCTCTATACGGACTTCTTCCCGCGCGACGGCAAGCAGTCGGGAGCCTGGATGAACAACATCAAGCCGCAATACAAGACGGCCGAGGGAAGGGACGAACGGCCTCAGATCATCATTGTCATGAATTTCAGTCGTCCGACGGCCAACAAGCCCTCCTTGTTGACGTATGATGAGGTCAATACGCTTCTGCACGAGTTCGGTCATGCCCTGCATGGCCTCTTTGCCCGAGGCACCTATGCCAGCTTGACCGGCACCAATGTCTATCGCGACTTTGTGGAGCTGCCCTCCCAACTGATGGAAAACTGGCTGACTGAAAAGGCGTTTCTCCATCAGATCGCCATCCATTACGAAACGGGCGAGCCTATGCCGGACGAGCTGATCCAGAAGTTGCTGGATGCAGCCAACTTCAATGTGGGGTACCTGTGTTGCCGTCAGTTGAGTTTCGGACTGCTGGACATGGCTTGGCATACACAAACCGAACCCTTCACGGGCGAGGTGGCCCCCTTCGAGCAAGCGGCTTGGCAGTCGGTCGTGGTCCTGCCCGATGTGGAGGGAGCCTTGATGAGTACCCATTTCGGACACATCTTCTCCGGCGGGTATGCGGCCGGCTACTATGGCTACAAGTGGGCAGAGGTGCTGGATGCGGATGCCTTCTCCCGTTTCCAGCAGGAGGGCATCTTCAACCGGCAGACGGCCCAGTCGTTCCGCGAGCAGGTTCTGTCGCGCGGAGGAAGCGAACATCCGGCCCTCCTGTACAAGCGATTCCGCGGTCAGGAGCCTACGATTGATGCTCTTCTCCGGCGAAATGGCATCAAAAAGTAAAATATCTGGCTAAACGGCTGTCATCCTATCCGATTAATCACTACTTTTGTATTTCAAAACAAATGCTGTTAAGTCATGAATGAACATACAGATAAACAATTTGAAATAGACAAGCGTTATCTGCGGATGGCAGCTGTTTGGGCGGAAAACTCCTATTGCAAGCGTCGGCAAGTGGGCGCATTGATCGTCAAGGAGCAGATGATCATTTCGGACGGTTACAATGGTACGCCTTCCGGATTTGAGAATGTGTGCGAAGACGAGCATAACGTGACAAAGCCATATGTGCTCCATGCAGAGGCGAATGCGATCACCAAAGTGGCCGCTTCTTCCAACAGCAGCAAGGGTGCGACCATCTATGTCACCTCAGCACCTTGCATCGAGTGTGCGAAGTTGATCATCCAATCGGGTATCCGACGGGTGGTCTATTCGGAAAAGTACCGGATGGAGGATGGGTGCAATCTGTTGAAGCGAGCAGGTATTCAAGTGGATTTTATCGAACTAAAGAAAGAAGCAGAAGAATAAAATGGACAAAAACAAAAGACTGGCCGTCTGGTTGCCTGTGATCATCGCGTGCAGCATTGCATTGGGTGTGTTTGTCGGCAATACCTATAATTTCCAATATCAAGGGAAGAACCGGCCGATCACCAGCAACAACAAAATCAATGCCATTCTTGACATTATCGACGATCAATATGTAGATACGGTCAATATGAACCAATTGATTGAGGGAACGATTCCGAAAATCTTTAGCGAGCTGGATCCGCATTCGGTCTATATCTCGGCCGAAGATGCCTCGATGGTCAACGAAGAGCTGGAGGGATCGTTCAGTGGCATTGGGGTCTCGTTCAACATGCAGACCGACACGATCCTGATCATTTCCGTCATCAGTGGCGGTCCGGCCGAAAAGGCAGGTCTGCAACCCTTCGACCGGATCATGACCATCAACGACTCCATCTATACCGGCAAGAAGACCAGTCAGGAGAAGGTCATCAAGACCCTCCGTGGAGCCAAAAACAGTACCGTCCGGTTGGGTGTGAAACGTAATAACGAGCCGGATCTGCTCTACTTCGACGTGACACGTGGAGATGTGCCGGTTCATACCGTGGATGCCGCCTATGCCGTGGACAACGGAATCGGCTACATCAAGGTGAGCAAGTTTGCCCGGACCACCTATAACGAATTCATTACGGCCATCGCCAAGTTAAAACAGGCGGGTTGCGAATCCTTCATCATCGACCTCCGGAACAATACGGGTGGCTACATGGATGCGGCCAACAACATGATCAATGAATTCATGCCCGAAGGACGCTTGATCGTCTATACGGAAGGCAAATCGTTCCCGCGGGCCGATATTTATGCCAACGGTACGGGTACCTGCAAGGAGAATCCGATTGTCGTGCTGACCGACGAGATTTCGGCCTCGGCCAGTGAGATCTTCTCAGGAGCTATTCAGGACAACGACCGGGGCCTCATCATCGGCCGACGGACCTACGGCAAGGGACTGGTACAGACCCAAATTGCCATGAGTGACGGATCGGCCCTCCGGCTGACCATCGCCCGCTACTACACCCCTTCGGGCCGTTGCATCCAGAAGAGTTACGAATTGGGCAAGAACGAAGAGTATGATCAGGATATCTACAACCGCTACATGCATGGGGAGTTTGATTCGGCCGACAGCATCAAGGTGGATGATAACCTCAAGTTCCATACCTCCATCGGCCGTACCGTCTATGGCGGAGGAGGCATCATGCCGGATATCTTCATCCCGCGCGACACCAGTGGCATCACCTCCTATTATACAAATGTAGTCAACAGCAATGTGCTCTACCTGTTTGCCCTGGACTATTCCGACAAGCAGCACGACCAGCTGGCCGCTTTCAAGAATTGGAAGGAGTTGTATGCGCATCTGCAGCAACAGCCGATTCTGGAACAGTTTGTCGAGTTTGCCGCCTCCAAAGGGATCAAGAAGCGTCCGACTTTGATCAACATCTCCGGCAAGCTGATCGAGAACCAGCTGCACGCCTATATCGTTCGTAATTTCTTCGATGATGAGGGCTTCTACCCCATCTTCCTGAAGGATGACGTGACGCTCAAGCGGGCTGTCGAAGTGATGAAACAGGGCAAGTCTGTCCCCACCTTAGAAAATGCGACATCAAATGGAAATATGCAAAGTCAAGCAGGCCATCCGAAAAGACATGGTCTTGCGAAAGAAAGAATATTCGGAGACTATACGGCATAGTCTCTCCGAAGAGATCAGAAGCCTGCTGGAGCAGCATCCGCTGTTTCAACAGGCTTCTTGCGTTTTACTCTATCACGCCTTGCCGGATGAGGTGCAGACGGTTTCCATCCTGAATCGTTGGTACCAGAGCAAACAGTTGGCACTCCCCTTGGTACAGGGGGACGACCTGCTGTTACTACAATATGAGGGTCCGGAGAGTGTGGAACGGGGAGCCTTCGGCATTTGGGAGCCCAAACCGACTTGCCGAATCATCCAGCCGGAACAGATCGATCTGCTTTTGGTGCCTGGAGTCGCTTTCGACCGACAGGGCAACCGTTTGGGGCGAGGCCGAGGTTTCTATGACCGGCTGTTGCGCTCGATTCAAGCTCCCAAAATGGGTATCTGTTTCGACTTCCAGCTGTTGCCGGACATTCCGACAGAGCCCTTCGACCAGCCGATGGATATCATCCTGACAGATAAACGAATAATAACTAAATAAGAAAGGATACACAACATGAATGTTCAAGCGATCAGAAATGAAAGATTGGCCGAGGTTGTCATCCAGCAGATGAAACGTCGCCACATCAATGCCTATTATTGTGCCAATTCGGCCGATGCGATCAAACAGGTTCAGGAACTGATTCCCGAAGGGAGCAGTATCACGTGGGGAGGCTCTCTGACCATCCGGGAGATGGGACTGACGGCTGCCCTCAAGGCTGGTAACTATCAAGTGTTCGATCGGGACGAGATCAAGACCCAGGCCGAGAAGGTGGAGATCTACCGCAAGGCCTTCTCGTGCGACTATTACCTGACCAGTGCCAATGCCATCACGGAAGATGGACTGATCGTCAACATCGACGGTTCGGGTAATCGCGTGGCCGCCATCACCTGGGGACCGGAACATGTCATCTTTGTAGTGGGCATGAACAAAGTATGTCATGATCTGGAAGCTGCCATGAGTCGTGCACGCCATCTGGCTGCCCCTGTCAATGCCACCCGTATCGGATGCAAGACCCCTTGTCAGGTGGATGGCATCTGCCATAGTTGCCATTCGACAGAATGTATCTGCAACTACCTCCATGTGATGCGCAACTCCTATCCGGCCGGACGCCATACGGTCATTCTGGTGGGAGAAGAGTGGGGCTATTAAGCGGCAACAAATACACTTCTAATTATATTTACACACTTATCAAACTTTTACGTATATGAAAAGAGAATTAGTAATGGCTTGCATGTGGTTAGCGGGATTGGCAGGCGCGAGTCCCGCCTATGCAGATGTCGATGAGCAGGTGAAGCAATCGACCATTGACGCGTTGACCGTCAAGTATGGAAACTGCAAAGCGGACATTGAACGAGGTGTCAGTCAAGTGGCTCATTTATGGGGCCCGAAAGATGGCGATGATGCCACCTTCAAGCAGTTCTGTCTGAACAACTTTGTGGGGGATGCCGCCCAAAAGGAGGAGATGTTCCAACGCATCAGTTTCTATTTGGAGAATCTGAGTGGCTGCTACAACGGCATGTCGTTGGCTTTGAAACGGAATGTGTCAGAAAACCGAGGCGACATACTGCCCATTGATGAGGTGTTCTCGGCCTACAATCCGGCCTCTCACTCTTCGGAGGATCTGTATGACAACAAGATTGCCTTCATGGTGGCCTTGAACTTCCCGGAACGTTCGTTGGCCGAAAAGGAGCAGTTGGGAACCGACCGGCTGGCATGGGCCTATGCCCGCTTGGGTGACCGTTTTACCCAACGGATTCCGGCAGACCTGCAACAGCAGGAGGCTCGTATCTCCGGAGAGATTGACATTTATGTGGCCAATTACAACATCTACATGGCCCAGTTGCGTGACAACAAGGGACAACAGTTGTTTCCCAATGGTTTGCGTCTGTTGAACCACTGGAACCTGCGGGACGAAATCAAGTCGAATTATGCCAAGGGGAAAGAGGGTCTGCAGAAACAACGGATGACCTATGAGGTGATGAAACGGATCATTGCCCAGGAGATCCCTCAGGAGTTCATTAATTCGGAAGCCTATACCTGGAATCCCTACCAGAACACCTTGTATAAGGAGGGGAAACCCATCGACTTCCAACCCGAATCAACCGTACGCTATCAGAAGATGCTGGACATTTTCCATGCCCAACAGTTGGTGGACAGCTACACCCAAAACACCTATATCGACCGCCATTTCAATGGTTCGATGGAGATCGCCATGGAAGATGCGGAACGGTTGTTCGACAGCTATCTGTCTGCTCCCGAACTGAAGAAGGTAGGACAGATCGTCAGCAAACGGTTGGGACGCAAGCTGGAACCGTTTGACATCTGGTATGATGGTTTCAAGAGCCGCAGTACACTGGATGAGGACAAATTGAGCGAGATGACGCGCGAACGCTATCCCAATGCGGACGTATTGAAAGAGAAACTGCCCGAGATCCTGCAGAAGTTGGGATTTCCGGCTGATCGTGCCTCCTATCTGGCCGATAAGGTGGGTGTACGCAATGCCCGTGGATCCGGTTTTGCCTGGCCGGCAGCCATGAAGGGACAACAGTCGTTACTGTTTACCCGCATTGGTGAACAAGGGATGGACTACAAAGGCTACAACATTGCCATTCATGAGTTTGGCCATAACATCGAAGAGACCATTTCACTTTATGATGTAGATTATTACATGTTGAGTGGTGTGCCCAACAATGCTTTTACCGAGGCTCTTGCCTTCATCTTCCAAAGTCGGGATCTGGAGGTCTTAGGCATTGACAATCCCCAGAAAGAGGCCGCCCAATTGAGCACGTTGGACAAGGTCTGGTCGCTCTATGAGATTTGTGGTGTCTCCATGCTCGACATAGCCGTGTGGAAATGGATGTATGCCCATCCGGAAGCAACGGCTCCCGAACTGAAAGAGGCTGTCTTGACCTTGGCGAAAGAGGTCTGGAACCGTTATTATGCGCCCGTCTATGGCATGCAGGATGTCACCCTATTGGCCGCCTATTCGCACATGATCGCCTATCCGCTCTACCTCTCCTCCTATGCGTTCGGTCAGATCATCCAGCATCAGATCGAAGATTACCTGGCCGGAAAGGATTTTGCAACGGAAGTAAGCCGTATATTCAAACAGGGACGGCTCACTCCCAATGCCTGGATCCAACAGGCGACAGGCAAACCTCTTTCTGTCGATCCGCTCCTGGAAAAGGTGCGTCAAGTGATCCAGTAACCGTTGACCCGTTCAACCGAACCGGTTACAACTGATAGGTCAACGTCAGCCAAGCCACACGAGCATCTCGGTTTCGTTCTTGGCGCATTTGCAACGCTTCGGTATCAATCAAGGTTGTCTCACCCAAACTGTCAAACAGGTTATTGAGACTCAGGTTGAGCCGGAGCTTGCGTTGCAACAGGTATTGTGAGATACCGGCATTCACACAATAACGATCCAAAATCTTACCCTGGGGTGTCAGCTGGTCTGACTGATAGAAACCATCCACCTGCAATTCCGTTGTTGGGGTAATCTGTACCTGCAGATTCGCCTTCACATCACCACATACCAAGGATTTCTTCTCCTCATACCCGATGTTCCGTCCATCGATCTCGTCCCGATACACCTCACCGGACAGACCGACAGCCAAGAAGCGTACCGGCTGCCAACGGGTCGATACCTCCCAGCCGACCGACTGGCTATGACCAATGTTCGTACGTGTCCACAAGGTCTGATCCCCCTGTTGGGAAGCGGTCTCCATGATCCGGTTCTGCCGGTTGCGATAGAAAAGGGCACTACTCAAACGGAAAGCAGGCTGTTCGTACTGATAGCCCAACTCCACCTGATGGATCTGTTCATCCTTCAAGTCCGGATTACCCTGGGTGATATGGGTCGCATCGCTACTGTTCACAAAGGGACAAAGATAGGTACCCAACGGACGGATCACCCGTTGTTGATAGCCTACTTGCAACTGATTCCAACGATTGAGACCATAGCTCACTTGAGCGGTCGGATAGAGATGGAAACGGGTATTGGAGGCCTCGGTCTGGAAGTTCATCTTGGCATGACTCAATTCGGCCTGAACCGCCAGATCCGCCTGCAAATGGCCCCAACGCTTGTTGACAGAGGCGGCCCACGTATTCAGATAGCGGTCATAATCATACGCATAGGACTTACTTTCCGTCAGGACAAACTGGCCATCCTTCAAGGCAGCAACCGTGGTTGTATAGTCCTCTACCCGAGCCCGGCCCGTATAGACAAAGGCATAGCCCCAATCTGCCTGCTGCTGGCGATAAGCAGCTGTCCAGTAGTAGGAATGCTTGTTCTGGTCGATGTATTGATTGTCCTGGGCAACGATATTACCATTCTGCGGATTCTCGTTTTGAAAGTCATTGTCCTCATCGTAGGTGAAACTGTTGTAGTTGAAACGCACCTGCAACTGTTGCGACTCGGAAAAGCGATGGGTCCAGGCCACATCTGCCCCATAGGCGTGTTGATCCTGCACATTGTACCGGTTACGGATCACATGCTTCATCTGCTCTCCCTTCGGGTTGAACACCTGATTGTTGATCCGTCCCAAGCGATCATATTCCATGGAGTAGAACATACCGCCTACGGTCAGCAGATCACGATCGGTCACATCATAGCCGATCGACAAATCGGCCACATGCGTGTCCGGACGTGCCGACGCATTGTTGTTCATCTCAGTCCGGTTCTTGGGAGTGACCGTCGATTTCGTGAAGGTACGAGCCCGATACTCTTTCCGGTAATCATACTTGGCCGTAATATGAAAACGACCTGAATGCAGGTTCAGGACAGTTCCCACATTGTACCGTTCGTGCCAGCCACCACCCAAGGTAACAGTCCAGGGAGAGTCGGTTTCCGTATAACGACGGCTATCCAACGAGATCACACCCGCATCACCATCGGGCACCCGTTCAATGGGGGTAAACGAAGAGACCGAGATCTGATTGTAGAAAAGTGCCGGCAACTGAATCAGCACATCTCCCCGGTTCTCCTCCAACAGGCCATAAGGCACACCATTCAGCAGAAGCCCCACCTGACTCGATCCCCGGAAAAAGACCGTTCCTTCGATATCGGTCATCACAGAGGGAATCTGTCGAAAGGCCTCCGAGGTTGTGGAGGTAAGACTCGACAAGTTGTTATCCACTTGCAGGAACTTCCGGCTGCCCTGATCCGCCAATCCGGAAAGACGAAAACCCTGTACGTCAATGTTGCGTATCTGCAACGTTGTATCGGCAGGAGCCTGTGCTGACAGCACCAATGGCAGAAGCAAGCCCCACCCCAAAATCCAGTATTGTCTTTTCATATCACTTGTGTTTTGAAAGATTATAAACAAAAAAAAGTCTGTATGTGAAACGCATACAGACTGTCCTTACCTAATTCGACTCACTTCTGAGATTACTCAGCAGGAGCAGCTTCCACAGCTGCAGAATCGGCCGGAGCTACTTCAGTAGCTGTAGAATCAGCAACGGCTGCCTCTTCAACAGGAGCAACAGCTTCTTCTACTACCGGTTCTGTTTCAGCAACAGCTTCCGTGTTCTCAGCAGCCTTATTGCTGCATGATGCGAATGATACAGCTGCAACAACAGCAGCGAATGCAACTAACTTTTTCATTTTCTTCTTCAATTTAAACGGTCTATCATTTCTTTTTCTAAAACGTCGCAAATGTATGCATTATTCAAACATGTTGTACAACATATTTCGTGTTTTATTGGAAATATGTTACATTCTTGACACAAGTCAGAAACAAGAGCCGTTTAAACCATCAGAAGTCAATAGTTACTGTATAAGTAACGTTTGATGCTCTTCTTCGGGGTCTTCTCAAACTCTGTCGGATAGAGTTGCAATTGCGAGACGGCCTCGTAGGGAGCCAACAATTTATTGAGTGCGATCCGGTTCTGCTCCATGATGACCGGCAGATCATCATGCGAAACACCTGTACTATCGACCGTATCATAATCAGGATAAACCAGACCGATCAGTTTGCCCTCCTTTTCGATGACCACACTCTCCATCACGAAAGGCAGGTTGTTCAGTTTCGACTCGATCTCCTCCGGATAGATGTTCTGTCCGCTCGGTCCGAGAATCATGGTCTTGCTTCGGCCTCGGATATAAATACGTTTTTCCGTATCGATCGTACCCAAATCGCCCGTCCGCAACCAGCCATCTTCCGTAAAGACATTGGCCGTTGCCTCTTCGTTCTTATAATACCCACGCATCACGTTTTCGCCATAGACCTGAATCTCGCCTACCTTATTATAAGGATCGTCCGAATCGATACGTACCTGCATGATGCCTTTCAGTATCTTGCCACATGATCCCGGCACATACTGTTCATGATTCTCATAGCTGATCAACGGTCCGCATTCGGTCATGCCATAACCGACCGTATAGGGAAACTTGATCTTGTGCAGGAACTCGGCCACCTCTTCGTTCATGGCAGCTCCTCCGACAATCACCTCCCGGAAGCGACCGCCCAACGCATCGACCAACCGCTTGCGGATCTGGGCATAGATGCGGGAATCCAGCAACGGGATATTGAGAGCCACACGCATGGTCGTCTTGCTCAACTGCGGCTGGATCATCTTCTTGTAGATCTTCTCCAGGATCAAGGGCACCATCAGGATCAGGTTGGGCTTGACCTCTTCAAAAGCCTTCATCAGAATTTTGGGCGAAGGAATCTTTCCCAACAAATAGACATGCACGCCAAAAGCCATCGGCACCAACAGGTTGAAAGCACAACTGTAGGCATGGGCCAAGGGCAGGAAACAGATCTCACGCTCACCCCGGAACAGCAGATCGAGCGTCCGAGCATAGGTCACATTGCCCGCCAGGTTGTTTCCCGTCAGCATGACACCCTTACTGAAGCCGGTCGTACCGGAGGTATAGTTCAATTCGATCACCTTGTCATTCTCCAATTCGGCATACACGATGTCCTCTTTCCGGAAACCATTCGGATAGGTTTCAGCCATCAGTTCATCCATCGTTTTCAGGATCTTCTGGATATTCTCGCCATCCCGCTGGTGCAGACAACGGAAGTCGGACAACGAAAAGACACCTCGCACCTCTTCAATCCGATCCTCCTCCATGGAGTCCCAGATCCGGTCGCTCACAAACAGGAAGACCGATTCGGAATGATTGATGATATGATGCACATCATTCGGGTTGAAGTCCTGCAGGATCGGGACAATGATCGCACCATAGGTGATGACCGCCATATAGGCGATGCACCAACGTGCACTGTCTTTGCCGATCAAGGCCACCTTATCCCCCCGACGCACCTGACACTCCCGAAAGAGCAGATGGATGCGGGCAATCTCCTCCGCCATTTGGCCGAACGTGAAACTGGTATCTTTTCCATAATCGGTCAATGCGGGCAAGTCCCAATTCTCCTGGAAACTCTTCTCATATATTTTAATGAAGTTCTCTTGTATCATACAGCATGCGATAATTTTAGTTCAGATTGGTACAAAGTTATAAACTTCCTGCAAAAACAACGTATAAGAGAAGCGTAAATTGCAGATTTTTCGTTATGTTTGCCTCCAAATACGAATTTAAAAAGGATAAAGCATGAAAAAAACGATTGTAGCGGCCAGTTTGCTGCTGGCCATGTCTGCCAACTTATTCGCGCAAGACAACAAAGAGGAGGGGTATGTATTTACTCCGGTCAAGGAATTGAAAGTCACTTCTGTCAAGAACCAGAATCGGACAGGTACCTGCTGGTGCTTCTCAACCCTGAGTTTCTTGGAATCCGAACTGATCCGCATGGGCAAAGGCGAACAGGATCTTTCTGAAATGTTTGTCGTAAGCCAATGCTACAAGGACAAAGCCGACAAATATGTTCGTCTGCATGGCGATCTGAACTTTGCACAGGGCGGTTCGTTCATCGACCCGTTGTATGTCTGGAAGAAATATGGTATAGTACCTGAAGAGGTCATGAAGGGCTTGAACTACGGAGAGGACATGCACGCCCATAGTGAGATGGAATCGGCTGCTGCCGCCTATCTGGGAGCTATCATTAAGAATCCGAACCGCAAGTTGTCAACGGCTTGGAAACGTGGCTTTGACGGTATCATCGATGCCTATCTGGGCGAAGCTCCTGCCAAATTCACTTATCAAGGTAAGGAATACACCCCGAAATCCTATGCAGCCGAACTGGGCTTGAATCCGGATGACTACGTATCGTTGACCTCCTTCACCCACCATCCCTTCTACGAGCAGTTTGCCATCGAAGTACAGGACAACTGGTTGTGGGCTCTCTCCTACAATTTGCCGATGGATGAGCTGATGCAGGTGATGGAGAATGCCATCAACACAGGCTACTCCATTGCATGGGCTTCAGACGTGAGCGAAAAGGGCTTCACCCGCAACGGTATCGCCATTGTGCCCGATGTTGAGAGCATGGAACGTAGCGGTTCAGATCAGGACCATTGGTTAGGTCTCTCCAAGAGCGAAAAGGATGCCGAGATCCAGAAGATGATGAACAAGCCCTGTCCGGAACTGAAGATCACGCAAGAGATGCGTCAAGAGGCTTACGACAATTACCAGACAACCGATGACCATGGTATGCACATCTACGGTATTGCCAAGGACCAGACTGGCAAGAAGTACTACATGGTGAAGAACTCCTGGGGTACTGACAATAAATACAAAGGTACTTGGTATGCTTCCGAGGCGTTCGTTCAATACAAGACCATGAACATCGTGGTACACAAGAATGCTCTGCCGAAAGCAATCAAAGCGAAATTGGGCATTCAGTAATTGAAGTTTCAGTTGAATAAAGATTTAGCCTGCCGACAGAGATTCACGCCTCGTCGGCAGGCTTTTTTGTTTTCTTGGGCATACGTTTCGCCCTTTTCAGCGCCTCCGAGATGATCCATTGCAATTGTCCGTTGGTCGAACGGAACTCATCCGCTGCCCACGCCTCAATCGCATCCATCATCTCGGAGTCGATACGCAAAATAAAACTTTTCGTCTTCACCATACGTATCTGTCACGGATCAATGGTTCAACGTTCCAGTATTCAAGACGGGTTGTGCAGAATCCTCCCCACAAAGAACGACCATCAGGTTGCTGACCATAGCTGCTTTCTTGTCGTCATCCAACTCGACCACCTGTTCCTCGGCCAGGCGGTCCAAGGCCATCTTGACCATCGAAACGGCACCTTCCACTATCTTCTCACGAGCCGAAATAACAGCCGATGCCTGCTGGCGACGCAACATGACAGCGGCAATCTCCGGTGCATAGGCCAAATAGTTGATACGTGCCTCGACCACCTCAATACCGGCAATGGCCAATCGCTCATTCAGTTTCTGTTCCAATTGCTGATTGATCTCTTCGCCTCCGCCTCGCAAGGTCAGTTCACTGGTCTTTCCATCCACATCGTCGTAGGCATATTGTCCGGCCACTTGACGCAAGGCCGCATCGCTTTGTGTCTTGACAAATTGCTCAAAGGCATTCATAATGCTTTTCACATCCGCACCAATGACATTCGCATCCTTCTGAGCCATGGTTTGTGCATCAATCTCAAACATCGCTTTGTAGGTATCGCTCAATTTCCAAACCAGCACCAAACCGATCATCACCGGATTACCCACTTGGTCGTTCACCTTGATTGGTTCTGCATCCAGATTACGCGCACGCAAAGAGAGTTTTTTCGTCGTGATGAAAGGATTGACCCAATAATAACCGGTCTTGGTAAATGTTCCCCGATAGGCCCCGAAGAACATCATCACACGAGCTTCGCCCGGTTCGAGCATCACGAACCCGGCCATCAGCACCAAGTCGATCACAAAAAGCAGGGAAGCACCGATGACAACTCCTGGACTGTCATCATCCTCTATACCCATGACAAATGCCCCAATAGAGAGCAACAAGCACACGATGATTACAAACCACATCAAGAACCCATTCAAAGTCAAACCATTAAAAGCAACTTCTTTCTTTTCCATGACTATACTATTTACTTGTTAATAACTCCGATATCCTCCTTGTGCGCACCTCATAGAATGATATCATTTTGATACTTTTTAAAAGCCCCTATTCATAGTTAAACCCCTCAATGGTTCCTGTCTCCGACGAGAAGTTCACGCCTATCTGATAGAGCTTCCTGGGATCGGTCAGATAGGGACGGGCATAACCCTTGTCCTTGATCTGCTGCAAAGCCTGTTCGGCAGAACCATCCAACTTAAACTCGAAGATATAGACGTAATCAGGTGTCTCCACAATGCAATCAACACGACCTCGGCTTTGCTCCATTTCGTTATAGACCGTATAGACACTCAAGAGACGCAACAACAGGTAGAATGTGTACTGGAAATAGCGTTCGTATTCCCGTTCGTCTTGCTTCCGACGCATGGAGTAAGGCACACTGGCCAAGAAAGCTGTCAGTTGGTCACGGAACTGTTCCAACCGACCTCGCTGAAGAGCCATGACAGCCTGCTGTATCCAAGAGGTTACTCGTTCCTTGGATTGCAGATAGTTAGAAGCAACCAAGGCCAAGAATCCTTTTTTCACCTCATTATTCGGGAAATCCAACAAATAGGTATTCAGGTCCCGATTATACCTCTTGATCGTCAAGTAACCGCTCTGATAGATCATCGGTAGGGGTTGTTCCACCGTAGCCTTATAATCGATAAACTCTTCTGGGAAATAGTATTGACCTATCATTTCATTGAGTTGTTCACCAGAATGGTTCAACAGACGAACGAGATAGGTAGGCGTACCCGATGCGAACCAGTAATCCTCTACGCTCAAATGACGGAAACATTTCAGGATACTGAAGGGATTGAAGATATCGGTCATCCGTTTGCCAAAATGATAACCGTCATATCGGTCTTTCAGTACCTGAATGGTTTGCTCTTCATTCAAATTCAATTCGTCAGCCAAAAGGTGAATGGAATCACCAAATACAGACAACAGTTCATCTTTGGTAATTCCACACAAAGACTCGTAATCTCTTACCATACTGATGTCATCTGGCTGGTTGAATCCACTGAAGACACTCACCTGCGAGAACTTGGTGACACCCGTCAGGAGGACAAACTGCAAGTGGGCATCAGCCCCTTTGAAGACCGAATAGAAGCCTTTCAGGATATTCCGATTCTGTTCTTCCAACAGGATCTCCTGATCATCTTCGACCGTCATTTTACCTGAATCCAGTACATCCAAAATGGGTTTGTCGTATTCATCCACCAAGACAACAGCCCGTCGGCCTGTCTGTTTGTGAGCCTGTTCCAGCACGTAGGCAAAGCGGTCTCCCAAATCGCCTTTGACTGGAAGTGCGCCATAGATCTGCTCCCATGCGGTTAGATAAATGTTGATCTTATTTTCCAGATTACCCGACTTTTCAAATTGGGTATTGTTGAAATCAATATGGAACACTGGATATTCCAGCCAGTTCTGTTCCAACTGCTCCATGGCCAATCCTTTGAACAGCTCCTTGTGTCCCAAGAAATAATGTTCGAGGGTAGAGACCAGCAGGCTCTTGCCGAACCGTCGGGGACGACTCAGAAAGTAGATACTGCCCGTTGTCACCAACTGGTAGATTAAGTCTGTCTTATCTACATAGACATATCCTTCGTTGCGGATACGGTCAAAACTTTGGATTCCGATCGGATATTTCATTGCATTGCCTCCTTACTTTTACTTTATAGAACGCTCTATGTGACACGTATGTTACTTGGTTTCTTTATCGTAATATGCACACAGCATCTTGGCTTCCATCGACTTGCCCAAACGACAACAACGGGTCACGAAACTCACGATTGCCTTTATTGATGTGTGTACCCATAATCTCTTTACTTTTGCGGGAGACAGAAGTTCCCCATTCCGTTTCAAAGGTAACGGTTTTATCTGGAACAGCCAATGAATTTTGTTCCTTCTTATTATACTGTCAGACAAAAGTCGTGATTGTTCCGAATTACCACATCTGTTCAGACTCCCCAAAAGCGAAGTCACAGCGAAAGAAGAGCGAAGGCAGTAGCTGCTACTTATGATGTTCGTCGGCCATCACTTATGACGACCGTCTGACTTCACTAATTTTCAGCTAAAGAGATACCTCCACCTAACGACTTATAGAGCGTAATGCGTTGTGTACAATAGCCAATGAACGCATCAGCCAAATCTAATCGAATCTGTAACAACTGGCTTTGAGCAGCCAAGACATCTAAGTAAGAGGCCTTCCGCTCTCGATAGAGTTGCTGGCTATAAGAAAGGGCATTCTTCAATGCCGTATAGCGTTGTGCCAAATTTACAAAGCGTAAATAGTTCATTTTATAATACATCAAGGTATTCGAGACCTCCGTACAAGCAGCAAGTACAGTTTGTTTAAACTCAACCAGACGCTGTTGACTTTCGATCTCTTTGACCCGTTTGGCATGTCGCAACTCCCCTTGATTAAAAATAGGCTGTATCAAACCAGCAAAGAGGTCATACACAACAGAAGTCGGAAAATCACTCCACGATCCGACATTATTCTCGGAAGTGGACAAACCCACTTCCAATCGCAGGGAAGGATAAAGTGCAGAACGTGCAACATCCTGCAAATGAAATGCCTCACGCACTTTGGCCTCAGCCAACATCACATCCGGTCTATACTGAATCAGATCAGCAGGAATCCCGATAGCGATTGAGTCATTCAGTGCACGTGAATGGATGACCGTTTCTAAATCGGCTCGTCGAATCTCTCCCTCTGTTCGACTCAGCAACAAATTCAACGTGTTTTCGGTAATAAACAACTGACTTTGAATATCCGGAAGAATAGCTTTTGCCCGATACAACTCGGCCTTCGCTTGTTCGACAGCCACATGAATTCGAGAAAGAGTAGCAGAGGAACGCTCCCCCGGTGTCGCTATGATCATGGATGTGTCTTTCCGAGTCACTTGACGCAATAATTCTTCCTGTTCTTCCAAATAAGTCTGATTCGAAACGATAATCTCTTGCACAGCCTCCAACTTTTCGTCCAATCCAACCAAACGATAATACAACGTGGCCACATCTGCTATCAATTTCACACGTACCCCCTGCATAGTTGCCTGGTCTTGCAGTAATGACTCAAAAGCAGCCTTTCGTTTACTCGACAATTTACCCCAAAGATCCATCTCCCAATTGGTTAAAGCGAGACCCAAACCATGCTCATTGTAATGGACATGGGGAGGCCGCTCCTTCTTTTGATTTTGATAAAGCGAGAGCGTAACGGACGGAAAAAAGGACATCAATGATTTATCATAGTAGCTTACTGCCTTTTGAATCTGTAGCAACGAAGATTTTAGTGTGTGATTCCGTACCAGTGCCGAATCGATGAGTGGAGCTAATTGTGGATCCGTATAATAATCATACCAGACAATACCTGCCACCGTGAAGCCCTCCTTTACCATAGAAAGACTATCCGGCTGACGATAGGCCGGAACCTCTATTTGTGTAATAGCCGGCTGATAAGAATGAAATGCACAACTCATTCCGACCACCAACCAACACAAGCTACCAAACAATTGATATAACGTTTTCGACATCATTTTCTTCTATTCATCAACTCTAAACACTCGAAAAAGTAGGCGAGCATAAACTCATGCAGAGAAGTTTCATTGCATTGCCTCCTTCTGTATTATCTGCGAGGCAAATGTAAGGATTATTCCGCAAAGTCGTATAAGGGAACTGTTTTTATCGGTAGTAACAGGAGGATGTCTGGTTGGTTAGCTGCATTGTGAGTGGATCATAAGGTAAAAGGTCGCTGAACATAGGTGGCTATCTATTTGAATGCCTATTCACAGCATGTCCGGACGTCGTCAAACGATCGCCTGACGGACGTCAGGCATTTGACTGACGGTTATCAAGCACTTGTTTGACAACAACCGGACATGCTTTGAATAGGCGTTCAGATGGGATGGGAACATCACTCTACGGCCATTCGAAATGTAGAGGCAGGGAGTTGCGCACTATTCTGCAAGTTGGCTCGGGTAAAAGGTTGCCAACCATAACGTACATAGCGAGGACGACGTACCTCTGACGATTCCAACCAGATGGTTTCTCCATCGATCGTGGCCTTGGCCGGATAGAACAAGCCCTCCTCCTCTGCTACTTCAAAGGTGATGGGTTCTTCTGCCCGTGCCGTCTGCAATCCGTGGGCGTAGGTGAAATAGAGATGAACACGACCTGATTCATAAACGGCTTTCTGACAGAGTGGTCCCGAAGGAACCAGTACATGATGATAGGTATCCTGCAACGCCCATCGGGCCAAACGCTGGCCAATCTCCCGCTTGAATGGTGGATGCACATCCAACGAATCGCCCAAATCGGAAGAGACGGCCATGCCGGTATGCGGGATGGTCTGCATCAGTCTGCGCTGGCTATCGCGAAACCAGGTCCAGGAGGGACGGTTCATGCTCGACAACTGTACATAATAGAAGGGCAACGCCTCGTTCTGCCAGTACCTACGCCAACTGGTGGTCAACAGCTTGAACAGGGTTTCATGTGCCTCGACATTGTGGGCATTCGATTCTCCCTGATACCAGATCACCCCTTGAATGGGATAACGTTGTAAAGGGGCAATCCCGCTCTCAAACAGATAACAGGGTTCGGAGGGATGCCGATAGGCCGGTTTCGTCAGTCCAAACTGGGTAGCGATCGAGTCTCCAGCCTTCAGATTATAGCGTGCACGCTGGCGCGCCCATTGCTGGATAAAATCGTTGTGCGTCCAATCGCGCAAGATGGCGGGAAAGTCATTCTCCAGACGATCCCGATCGATCCATGATTCGGTGGTTGAGCCTCCTACGGCATTACAGATCAACCCGACCGGTACCTGCAGGCTATCGCGCAACATCTTGCCGAAGTGATAGGCAATGGCTGAAAAGTCAGCGGCTGTAGCAGCGGTAGCGGACTCCCATCGGGTCGGCTTGAAATAGTGCAGATGGTTCACCGAATCGATGGCAGACGGAGACCATCGGATTTCCTGCGTCTCCCATCGGGCCTTCATATCGAAGAAACGGAGGGCCGGATCCTTGGCATGGGCCAGATCTTCGGTGGCGGTTGCAGCCTGTTTGAGCATAAACTGCATGTTGGATTGTCCGGAGCAGAGCCAAACCTCACCGACAGCCACCTGCTTGAAAAGGCGTTTCTCCTTCCGGTCGGTCTGGATCAGCAACTGATAATCGGTACCAGCCTTCAAGGGAGCCAACTGTACTTGCCATTGGCCCTGTACATCGGCAGTCGCCTCACAACGCTGGCCAGCGATGCAAACCGTGACCCGCGTCCCGCTATCGGCCTTTCCCCGCAAGGTCAACGGCACATCCCGCTGCAAGACCATCCCATCCGTATAGAGGAGTGGAAGTTGCAGACCGCCATAGTTACCCGTAATGGCCTGATAGACCGTACGGGCCAACAGACCGGCCCCTTCCGGGTTCGGGTGGATGGCATCCGGCAACAGAAAAGGATAGGGATACAGAGGGGCTTCGAAATCGATCAGATCTGCCTGTGCCACCCGGGCGACCGTCTCAATGGCCGACTGGATGTCGGTATGCCAACATTTCGTGCCCGACGAGAAGCGAGGATGACGATCGGCAATGGGAGCCAACCGGGCTACAAGGATGCGCATAGAGGGGTTGGTGGCCTTGAGGGAATCGATGAGTGCCAGATAGTCCGAGACAAACTCATCCCGATAGTTGGGCCAGTTACGGGGATCGGTATCGTTGGTGCCCAAGTGAATCACGGCAATATCGGCTCCAAAGGCGAGTGCCTCCCGATATTCGGTCTGCTGGACATAGGGCCGATGACCATGCCGCAAGAGCGTTGCACCCGGCTTGCCAAAATTGCCGACTACATATCCGTCGCCCAACATACGTTGCAACTGTACAGGATAGGCATCCCGTTCCCGATCTGCCAAACCGGTACCGTAGGTAATGCTGTTGCCTACACAGGCCACCTTGACAGGGGAACCGGCCTGCACCCACTGAACTGTCAGCATCAGCCAGCAACTCATCCAAAACCAATCTATGCGCATCCTTTTCATATAGGTATCATTGAGGAATTATCTGCCTCCTGCCGGCAGGTTCTCTTTCCAATATTTCTCCATACTCTTACGCAGGTGCAACGTTGTGCCCTCTCCCTCGAAAATACCGTGGCTACGCATCGGATAGCTCAAGAAGGAGAACATCTTGCCATACTTCACCAACTGGTTGATTAGCAGTTCGGCATTCTGATAGTGCACATTGTCGTCGCCTGTTCCGTGGATAAACAGCAGATTGCCCTTCAAGCCTGAAGCATAAGAGATGGGCGAACCTTTGCGGTAACCTTCGGGATTGTTCTGAGGCGTGTTCATATAACGCTCCTGATAAATGGTGTCGTAGGTACGCTGGTCGGCCACGGCTGCAATGGCAATACCGGTAGCAAACACCTCCGGATAGCGGAACATACAGTTCAAGGTCTGGCTACCGCCACCACTCCAGCCAGTGATACCGATGCGGGAAGCATCGATGAAGGGATATTGGCGTGCCATGTCCTGAATGCCTCGTGCCTGGTCTTCCGAAGCGAAGGTACCCACCTCTCCATAGATACATTTGCGCCATTCACGGCCACGTGGTGCACGGGCACCCCGGTTCTCGATGCTGACAACGATGTAACCTTGGTTCGACATATATTGTTGCCAGAGGTCGCCACCACCCCAAACATCCTGTACTGTGGCACTTCCCGGCTCGCCATACACCTCAATGATGACCGGATATTTCTTGTTGGGATCGAAGTCACGCGGCTTGATCATCCAAGCATCCAAAGTCAAATCGCCCGACTTCACCTTGATGAACTCCTTGGCGTTGACACCCAAAGCAGCATACTGCTGCTTGGCCTCCTGATTCTCTTCGATCAGGCGGACAGACTGATGCTTCGGGAAAGCGACCATATCGATCACAGGAGGAGTAGCGGCATTGCTGTAGGTATGTACCGCCCACTTGCCGGTCGGAGACATGTTGTAGCGATGCTGACCGGCCTCATCCATCGGGCTGAGACGGGTTACTTCGCCCTTGCCCAACAGCTTGGCACTATAGAGATAACGTTGGGTGAAGTTGTCCGGTGAGGCAATGAAATAGACCAATCCCTTCTGCATGTCGGTACCGACCTGTTCGATGTAGTCGAAGTCACCCTGGGTGATCGGCAGGATCTCCTTACCGTCGCGACTGACCCGATAGAGGTGGCGCCAACCGCTCCGTTCGCTCTCCCACGTGAAATATTGGTTGTTCTTCAGCCACATCACGTTGTCGTTGGTCTCCAACCAAGCGGCATCCTGATCGGTAAAGATATTGGTGGCTTTCGTCTCGCCAATCTTGGCAATCCACACCTTGTTGGTATTCTGCGGACGGTTCATCTGCTGGATAAACAGTTCGTTGCTCTCCGGGATGAACTCCATGCGGGGAATGTAATGGTTTCGCGGATCGCCCGGGATCTCAATCCAAGTGGTAGCACCACCGTTGGCTGACACATAACCCACCTTGACGGCCGAGTTGGCGGTACCGGCTTTCGGATAGGGGAAATGGACGAAGGTCGGATAGAGCGAATCCACATTGTTGATCATGTCGAACCAGCCTGTTCCCTCCGTGTCGCTCTGCCAATAAGCGATGGTCTGACTGTCGGGACTCCAACGGAAACCATCCCGGCAACCAAACTCCTCTTCATAGACCCAGTCGAACGTACCATTGACAAAACGGTCGTTTCCGTCCTTGGTCAATTGCTGGATGGTACCAGCCTGATTGCCGGTCTCCTCTACATATATATTATTATGCGATACGTAGGCCACCTTGGAACCGTCGGGCGAGAACTTGGCAAACATCATCGAGGATTCAGGCAGACCCTGACCCAATTGGCGCAACGAATGATCTTCCAGATTCAGCAACCAGTAATCACCGCGTGTGTCATAACGCCATACACGACGCGTATTGTTGTAGATCAGTACCTTCTTGTTGTCGGTACTCCAGATCAGACTCCGCACACCGATCGGTTTACCACTCTTCGGATCCACTAACTGCGAAGCCGGAATGATCACCTCCCGGGCATTGTCCTTGGCCCGATAGGCCACTACATCTGTTCCACCTGTCGAAGCATTGGGCTCCAAACGGCTGTAACGCTCGCCATCTTTCAACCAATTCATGGCACCAATGCCTTTGGTCTGAATCAATTTGCCGGACAGCACCTCCTCCAATACCAGCGGTTTCTGGGCGAAACCCAAACCGGCACAGAGCCAAAGAGCCGCGGCAACAGTCCACAATTTGTTCATGTTCATTTTTAAACTCTATTATTTTGTTAAAACTATTAGAAATATCAACCTCTTTATTTCGCAACCCATCGGAAGTAATTGAAATAATTCTACCTTTGCGCCATCTTATTCCTCATAAGTTTACATATATGTTAATATCTGCATTTTTAGGTTTTTTGGTTTGGCTGATCAAACCAAAACGAATTTGGGCAGCAATGGTGCGTACAGGTAACTACATCCGACGCGTCACTTTTTTAGATCCGGATAGCTGATGCGCGTGTGGAACATGGTCTTCAACTTATCCACGAATACCCCTTTGATCTCTTCTACATCTTTGAAGGTCAAGGGGGCATTTCGTAACAGTCCGTCTGCAATCTGACTGTCCACAATCTTATCGACCAGCTGTTTGATGCTCTCTTCCGTATGTTCCTTCAGGCTGCGGGAGGCGGCCTCCACCGAGTCTGCCATCATCAGGATAGCGGTCTCTTTGGAGAAGGGATTCGGACCGGGATAGGTAAACAACTTCTCGTCAATCGGCCGATCGGGATACTGGTTCTTATAGGAATTGTAGAAGTATTTGGCCTTGCCACTGCCATGATGCGTCCGGATGAAATTGATGACGGCTTTGGGTAGCCCCAATTTCTCGGCCATCTTCACCCCTTCGGTCACATGACTGATGATGATCTGCGCACTCTGGTCGAACGAGAGTTGGTTATGCGGATTGACAGCACCCTGATTCTCCGTAAAGAAAGCGGGATTACACATCTTGCCGATGTCGTGATAAAGGGCTCCCGTACGGATCAGCTGGGCATCGGCACCGACACGGGCAGCCGCTTCGGAAGCCAAGATAGATACCTGCAACGAGTGCTGGAACGTACCGGGACAGGTCTCGCTGAGCCGTTTCAAGGTGGCTGTATTGATGTTGGACAGTTCCACCAAGGTGATGCTCGACACATAGCCGAAGGCTTTTTCCAACATATAGACCAGGATGTAGGAGAAGGTGCAGAGAATGAAATTGATACCGAAATAGAGCAACATCATCCAGTTGATCTTCTTGAAGTCAGCCTCCTGATAGAGGTTCAGACTCAGATAGGCCACCGTAAAAGAGAGGAAGATGAAGAAGGCGCAACGGATCAATTGCGAACGTTCGCTCAACTCGCGCAAACTAAAGGTCACGACCATCCCCGTAATGATCTGCAACAGCAGGAACTCATGGGGGAAGGGTGCCATCAACGAACAGATAATCGAAATGACCAAATGCGTAAAGAGGGCGGTACGCGAATCAAAGAAGGTGCGCACCACAATCGGCACAATGGCATAAGGCAGGATATAAATGTTGAAGAGGGCATATCGAATGCACAGTTCCGTAAGCATACAGCTGACAAAAATACAGAGCAACAGGAAAATGACATTCCGCTGGTTACGGATAATCTTCGGGCGGAACGACCAAAGATAGAGCCAAAAACAGAACATTACGCCCAATACCAGCACAAACTGGCCGGCCAGCATAAAACTCTGCCGCTGGTTGCCACCTGTCTTGGTCTCATAGACAATCTTCAACGAGCGCAACACATTGTAGGTATGGTGATCGACAATCTCTCCCCGATCGACAATGCGCTCCCCCGCCTGTACCAATCCACTGGCCAACGAGACACCTTGCACCAGATTGTCCCGGATCTTCGTGGACATAATGGAGTCGTAGGTGACATTCTCGGTCAGGTAATTGTTGATGTCGCACGATTGGAGCGCGGCCTTGTTCATGTAGGAGGGTGCATTGTTCAGCACAAATTCGTAGGCTGTCCGTACGGTGAAGAAGTCAGACACATACTCCGAACGCGCCACATTGTTCTCCCGCACTTTGACCCGTTCGTACCCCTCCTGCCGCAACCGCTCCAGATCTTGCGACGAAACAATACCTTTATTATAGAGCTTGTTCAGACTATTCTCGATGTATTGCATATAGGAGGGACTCACCTTACCGCCTTTCGAGGCATTGTAGTCGGCCCGCAACTTGCCGATCTCGGCCGTCTGTATGTCGGGATCCATCCGGTAATAGGGTTCAAAATACTGTAACACACTATCCCGTTCCGCCGCAATCACCTCGTCTGTCTTATAGACCGGAAAGTCATTGGGAGCCGTCAACAGGCCATAACGCCACGGTTTTCCCTCGTAGAACTGGTACCTGAACTTACCTTCCCGCGGGAAGAAGTAGGCAATCAGCAAGGCTATCAAGACAAAAGAGACAGCCGGATGAATCTTGTAATTCGTTATCTTCATAATCACATTTCCTTATTGCGCCGAAATGTACGCAAAAAAGTTTAGTATAAGAAAAAAATAGGCTACTTTTGTCCCAATGTTTTAACGATTCAATGAATTATGACTGAAAGAAAAGTTAGAGTTCGCTTTGCCCCCAGCCCCACGGGAGCTTTGCACATCGGTGGTGTTCGCACTGCTTTGTATAATTACCTTTTTGCCAAACAACATGGCGGTGACCTGATTCTCCGCATCGAAGATACTGACTCGCAACGTTTTGTTCCGGGTGCAGAAGCCTATATCATCGAAGCCCTCACCTGGTTGGGCATCCATTTCGACGAGGGCGTAGGCTTTGGCGGCAACTATGGTCCCTATCGGCAGAGTGAACGACGCGACATCTACAAGCAATATGTCGATCAACTGTTGGCATCCGGCCATGCCTATATCGCATTCGATACGCCGGCCGAACTGGAAGCCAAGCGGAAAGAGGTGAACAACTTCCAATACGATGCTTCGACCCGTCTGCAAATGCGCAACTCACTGACGCTCTCTCCCGAGGAGACACAGGCGTTGATCGAGTCCGGCCATCAGTATGTGGTACGTGCGAAGATCGAGCCGAACGAAGATATCCATGTGAATGACCTGATCCGTGGCGAGGTGGTGATCAACTCCTCCATTCTGGACGACAAGGTGCTCTACAAGTCAGCCGACCAGCTGCCTACCTATCACTTGGCCAACATTGTGGATGACCACCTGATGGAGGTGACACACGTGATCCGTGGCGAAGAGTGGTTGCCGAGTGCTCCGTTGCACGTACTGCTCTACCGCTTCTTCGGTTGGGAAGAGACCATGCCGGCCTTTGCCCACCTCTCCCTCCTGTTGAAGCCGGAAGGTAACGGTAAGCTGAGCAAACGTGATGGCGACCGTCTGGGTTTCCCGGTCTTCCCGTTGGAATGGCACGACCCCAAGACAGGCGATGTCTCTTCAGGGTATCGCGAAAGCGGTTATCTGCCGGAAGCCGTCGTGAACTTCTTGGCTTTGTTGGGATGGAATCCGGGCAACGACCAGGAGGTGATGAGCATGGAAGAGCTGATTCAGGCATTCGACCTGCACCATTGCAGCAAGAGTGGTGCCAAGTTTGACTACGAGAAGGGAAAATGGTTCAACCATCAGTATATCCAAAAACGCTCCAACCAAGAGATTGCTGCCATGTTCCAGCCCATTTTGGAGAGTCATGGCATCCAAGCCGATCCGGCCTATGTGGAAAAGGTGGTGGGCATGATGAAGAACCGTGTCAACTTCGTAAAGGAGTTGTGGGAGACCTGCTCATTCTTCTTCGTGGCTCCGACCGAATATGACGAGAAGACACGTAAGAAACGTTGGAAAGAGGATTCGGCCGCTCAGCTGAGCGAGATGATGGAACTGCTGAAGGTTCGGGAACCGTTCGACATCGAAGGTACCGAGAACGAGGTGAAGGCCTGGATCGAAAGCAAAGGGTATCACCTGGGCAACATCATGAATGCAACCCGTTTGGCCTTGGTGGGTGAGGGCAAGGGTCCGCACATCTTCGACATTACCGAAGCACTGGGCAAAGAGGAATCGTTGCGTCGTATCCAGCGTGCCATTGACATTTTAAAGTAAGACGGCCATGATGTATAGCTTAGCCATCCATCTCTATGCACTCGTCGTAGCCTGCATCGCCCCCTTCCACCGGAAGGCGCGGCTCATGCGGGCCGGACAGGCACGTACACTCGACCTGTTGCGCGAACGGATCGATCGGAAAGCGAAATACATTTGGTTTCATGCTGCCTCGTTGGGTGAGTTTGAACAGGGTCGTCCGCTGATGGAGCGTATCCGGGCAGAGCATCCGGAATACAAGATCTTGCTGACCTTCTTCTCCCCATCGGGCTATGAGGTGCGTAAGAACTATGCCGGAGCCGACGTAATCTGTTACCTGCCGTTCGACACGCCCGATCGGGTGCATGACTTTCTGGATGCGGCCGCTCCAGTGATGGCCTTCTTCATCAAGTATGAGTTTTGGGGCAATTACTTGGAGACCCTGAAAGAACGGGGGATTCCGACCTACATCATCTCGGCCATCTTCCGACCGGACCAGCTCTTTTTCCAATGGTTTGGGAAAGCTTACCGGAAGATGCTGTTCTACTTCGACCACCTCTTTGTGCAGGACGAACGATCCCGTCAACTGTTGGCCGAATATGGCATCACCAACGTGACAGTAGCCGGAGATACCCGTTTCGACCGGGTGCTCGATATTCATCGGGCAGCTCACGATGTGGCGGAAGTGGAGGTAATGTTGCAAGCCAAGACAGGCAAAGAGCCCTTCACGATGGTAGCGGGCAGTACGTGGCCGGAAGACGAGGAGATCCTCCTCCCCTATTTCCAGCAACACCCGGAGATGAAGCTGGTCATTGCTCCGCATGAGATTCACGAGGCACATCTGAAGTCAATCGAATCGCAACTGAAGCGTCCCTACCTGCGTCTGTCACAAGCAGCAGGAAAGGACTTGGCTGCCTACGATTGCCTCATCATCGACTGTTTCGGGTTGCTCTCCTCCATCTATCGGTATGGTCAGGTGGCCTACATCGGAGGTGGTTTTGGGGCAGGCATTCACAACACGTTGGAAGCAGCCGTATATGGCATCCCGGTGCTGTTTGGTCCGAAATATCATAAATTCAAGGAGGCCAAGGATCTGATTGCCGCCGGTGGAGGTTTCTCCATAGCGTCGGCCGCCGAGTTCACGACCCGCATGGACGAACTGTTAGACGATGATGCCTACCGGACACAATCCGGAGAAGCCGCCGGCACCTTCGTATCGAGCCATGCCGGTGCCACCGAACTAATTTTCAAACACATCTTCTCTTAATACAAGGTGCGGTTGACAGCCGCACCTTGCCTTTTTTATTCCTGATTACGTTCCGCACAAACCTCATCGAACCGTTGCATCACATCCCGCATGGGTTGTGGCAGATATTCAGTGACTACATATTTGACGATCCACGTAGGAATGCCGTAGAAGGCAGCAGCGATGCCACCAGTCATGCAAGCGATCGTGTCACTGTCTCCACCCAAGGAAACGGCCAACCGTATGGCCGACAAATAGCTACTACTGTCCAAGAATGCAATGATGGCTTCCGGACAAGAGCCTTGACAGGAGACATCAAATTGATAATGAAGACGGATATCGTCACAGGTCCGATGCAGGTCGTAACCGAAGGTCTCTTCGATATAGGTTCGAATCTCCTCTTTGGATGAATGCCGTCTCGCCAAATAGATCGCAGCCGCAATCGCCTGTGCCCCTTTGATACCTTCCGGATGATTATGCGTGACCTCAGCCGACAGTTTGGCCAGTTCCAACACCTCCTCCATCGACTGGCCATAATATCCGCATGGACTGACCCGCATACCCGCACCATTGCCAAAACTATTATAGGGTTGTCTTTCTGCTGAATAAAACAGCCAACGGCGGAACATCCCACCATATCCTCGGTTGGGATACGCTTTTCCCCAATGGGGCATGGTCTCCTCTAAGGCCCCCCCATTCAATAGCCAGTCAGCTACCGCAATGGTCATGACCGTGTCATCCGTAAACTGTGTCCGTTGCGTAAAAAGAGCGATATCGGTTGACTTGAAATTGTAAAATTCATAAACAGAGCCGACTATATCTCCAATTATCGCCCCGATGATTCCACCGGGCACCCATCGTTCACGCTCTGCCATGCCCTCCTGCAACATACGCAAGGTACGTTGATCCGCCTCTCCATCGTAGTACTTCCGCAACGCTTGTGCGAAAACCGCATTGGGATAGACGGCATCGAAAAGCGTCATAGACGATCTGAATTTCAAGGCATCAATATCCCCCAAGATCTCCTCGATCGGCTTGTTGTCGATGGCAAGTAGCTCCTCGGTTATTGCATACAGATTCCGGCCTAGTTGGGGATGTTGCAAAAACATCATCGCCTCGTCCCAGTCCACGATCCCATAATAGTTGGCTGTAGGACTATACCCTAAGCCTCTCAGCTGCGGAAAGATATACCACATCCAATGCGACCGTTTCCGTCCGCCTCGGATCTCTGTCAAAGCCGTCTCATAATCCTGACGGTGTGCATCGACAAACCGTTTTAGATTGTATTGCGCCATGTACGTTTCATATTTAATTCCGTTCATATTCTAAACTTTTAGGCAAAAGTACACTTTTCTTCAGAGACGAGAAGACCTCTATTGCTGAAAACGGAGGATATCCACCCACCCAAAACGGGGATATCCGTTCACTTTTCTTACTCTTTAGCCCAATAGAAATGTACAATTAGTCATTTTTCTCTGATTCCATAGATTGTTTATTGAACGCAGAGATCTTTCTGCATTGAAATCACCTCTTTAATCACATTCCCTGCCATCACACCACCAGACAGATAGCCATTCTTTGGATGAGAGACAATGACCAAACAAGTATATAAAGAGCCATCCATCTGGAAGAAGGCACAGCAAGACACCTCCTCTTTATCTGCTGTCGATCCCGTCTTTCCTGCTATTGCAAGAGAATCAGAAAAGAGATTCTTTCCCGTTCCATCAGTAACCACTTTCGACAACATAGCTCGAATCTCACTCATCGTCTCGTCAGCACACAAGGAACGGTCCTTATTCGCAATCCGGTTGTAGAATGAAATCATTTCCATTGGAGAAACAAGCAACGAAGAAAAGCCCATTCGACTCAGATTCTCTTGCCCCTGCGGACATCGCTCCATGAGTTTGGTGATTCCAACACGAGAATCAAAAGCGATCACCTTCCACACCTCTTCCTTGCAAACGTACCACAGCAGGACTTCGTATTGCATATTCCAGCGGATACCCTTTCAGCATTTCCGGTGATATCCGTTCAGTCCCCAGTTAGTATTCAGTGTCGTTGGTAAAGTTAATACTTCTTTCTTAGACTTTCTCCCTTTTTATGGAAACGTATAAAAGGGTGAGTCGATGAGACAAAGAAAGAAAAAAATCTACTTTTGCAAGAAATCAAACAGGACTGTATGTGGTACCGTTTACAGTGCTACGCTTGGTACCGATTCAGCGCTATTGTCAGTCAGAACTGTAACAGCATGGCCGTTTTTGCTGTAACAGTCTGCTCCGTTTTTACCAATTGGGGATCTGTCAGCATCTTCTTGTATTCGGGTAGCGGACTGAGGAACTCTTCCATTCTCGTGTCCGTATATGCCGGAGAACCGGCATGGAACATTCTTTCCAACTTGGGATCGTCAATCTCAAGAAGTTTGCTGATGTCCCATCTGTTAGTTTTGACTGTATTCACATAGCCGTTGACGGTTTCCTTGTTAATTGGTAACTTGCGGCTTACACCGCGATTGGATTCTACGGCCTGTTTGAGCTGGAGTACATGTTTTATTAGACTCATATCCTTTGTTGTTCCTGCCATGATTGTACTTTAAATTTACCAGCACAAGGGAAACTAAAACCAGAGAAAGAATGAACGGATATGCTCCGGAAAAATCGAGATGTTAATGTCTGATTATCCATTTTTTCATCCTTTTAGGGGATGAACGGATATAAAAGTACTCTTTTTAGACCTAATTCTATGCCCTAATAGACTGCCGCAAAGTGAACGGGTATGCCCCGGAATGCAGTCTTTTATTTGCATATATATTCCTTCCAATAACTAAAATGCTCCTGTATTCCTTCATTATGTTGTGTTTTCATATATTCAGGGAAAGATGCCAAACCATTGAATAAATCTGTTAAATCATTACTTTTTAAGAATGATGATATCGACGATTTACTATAGTAATCTTCACAATATGAGACAAATTGATTCTTTGAAAACGTCTTTGAATATAGACAGAGTGTAGCAATATCTGTTAATATTACAGGCTTTATATTAGCTCCATCTATTTTGAAGAGATTGTATTCCTCATTTTGCCAATATTGAAGGAGATTCTTAACTCCACTCATGGTTTGCTTTACATCTGATACAACAAGTATGGGATATACTATAGCGTCTTGAGGACAACACGAATCCCAACGTTTTTGAAATTCTCCAGTTCGTATTCTTTGTATATTTTTCAAAAGTTGTCCAATTCCCTTTGGTTTGCCTTTTGCATTGCGAACCAGATTAATATATAAATAATCAAGATAATCTTTAAGTTGACCTAGTTCCTTGACGTTGTCCTTTATCTTTAAATCCTTATTCTCAAATAAGAATACGACATTTTTGTTACGAATATAAAAATCCGGGGCTCCAGCACTTGAAGCGTCTTTTGACTTGTCTAATTTGATACATTCTGATTCACAAAGTGAAATATCAGATTGCAACTTAAAAATTTCTTTTAATGTTTCTGCGAAAAGACATCCTTCGGAAAAATCTGACGTGTACAACTGATTGAAATTTTGTCCTCTATATCCAAACTGTTTTTCCGCTATTTCTCGAAAATCAAAGTATAGACTATTATATATGTGCTCAATCCATAGATTATGATTGAACAAGAAAAAACGGTTTTCATCCATACGTATCAATGGGCGAGAGCGAAATCTAGTATAATCGCGATTCTCTTTCTTGGGTATAACTTCATTAATATCAATAGACGATGAAATTGCAACGTTTTTAGCGACATCTCCATCAGGCATAGACGTTTTGCTAAAATCAATTACTCCTACATGATTAGAGAATATACACTCCAGTTCCCATATAGTTTTAGGGTATAACCACCATTTCCCTTCTAATCCATACTTGTCACAAAAAGTTGGTATCATCTTATTGAATACAGGGTGATTGAGTGCATATTCAAAGAAACGCAAGCATTTTATAGTTTGCGTTATTAGAAGGAACCTGTTATCATGATAATTGTTCGATCCAAACTGACGTAGCATAGTAGATGCGTAATACAATTCTGGATTGAATTCAATAGAGAATGGAGTATCACCCTTACCACGCTCGCAAGTGATTTGGTTCGCGGCATAAAGAGCCTTGAAGAAGTTTTTCTCTACTTTAGCTCTGTTTAATGTACTTGGATTATAAGTAGTTGCTAATATCTCTCTAAGAAAATATAGTAATGAATCCTCTGATGCTGCAAGATAAAAATGAGGCTGCTTTTTTGCACGAAAAACAAGCCGATTGTAGCGGTTCAACACCTCTTGAATATAGTCATGGTTAATCATGCTGAAAAAGAAACGCAAAGCGTCTATGTCATGACTACCTGGACTAAGATTCGGATTAAAGAATGCCTTATTCACAAGTTTTTCAGCTATATTACTAACAAGATGTATCAGGTCTTTTCGTTGTAATACACTAACGCACTTGCGAATGTTGGGCATCATTCTCTCCGGGAAAAGATCATGATACCCAATAATTTGACCAATTCCAGAACTTTCATAGATTGGAACATTATTAACCATTATCTCGAAGTCTATTTAGTCTGTGTTTATGCTAAAATCAGATCAAGTACAGCTAACAAGTAACTGTTCTCGACATCAATTCAGCGTTCTTATATATTTATTCAACTCAGTATCAAAATCTTGGTAAAATGTAGGTGACATAGATTTAACCTGTTCCCACATACATTTTGCATCTTTTTTAGATCCTTCTAACCATAATATTTCTCCTTTAGAATCATACAGATTAGGGTCATCTGGGTATATCGAAATAGCTTCATTGATAATAGTAATGGCTTTCTTGAAATCTACAGAAACACCTTCCCCCTTTGCATAGCAATATGCCAGTATGTTCATACAAGATTTGAAGTGAAGTTCACTGCCTTTTGATGCTACTCGATACAAGGAACTATTGTCTTTTAGGTTAACATATGCATAAATAAGTTCTTGATAACTTGTCTCATCATTATGAAGTGCTGATTTTTCAAACCAAAAAGCCGCTTTATTAATGTTTCTTTGTACGCCGTTGCCGTACATATATTTATACGCTAAGTTTCTAGCTCCGTACATATCTCCTTGATTTGCTGCTTTTTCAAACAATTCTATAGCTTTGATGGTATCGGGTTCAACGCCAATTCCTTCATAATAGCATATGGCTAGACTATTAGTACATGACGCATTATTATAGTAATCACCGTTCTCATACATGATAAAAGCTTCTCTTGCATTTTTTTTCACAGCAATACCATTTTGATACATCATACCTTTCATAAAATAAGCAAAATAATATTTATCATCTAAAGCGCGATCTAACCAAAGGAGAGCTTTTATGGAATCTTGCGCAACTCCATAGCCGTATGCATGAATATATCCCATATAATACTTGCCCTCATCAGACCCACCAAAAGCTGCGTCCTTTATATACCGGGCTGCTTTATAGTTATCTTGCGAGACATTAGTGCCATTCAGGTACCATTTACCAATAAGTAAGCAAGAGTAGGCATGGTATAAACTTGCCGCCTTTTCATACATAGAAATAGCCATAGACATATCCTTTTGTACGGACAACCCATATTGATAATGTCGTCCTAAATTGTAAAAAGCATATTTATTCCCATTATTAGCTGCTTTTTGGAACCACGAGAAAGCTGTATTGGTATTTTTTGTTACACCTTCTCCATTTTCATATGCAATACCTAGCTTATTCTGCGACCATGAATCATTTTTGTAGTCTGCATCGTATTTTAGAGTGGAAATACTTTGAGACCACAAATTATTGCATGCAAAGAATGCAATAACAATTGTTAAGTAGACCTTAATATTCATATTTATATGGTTTTGAAGTATATGAAATTGAAAACTCTTTGCAATATTCTATTGCTTTGTCATTTCCCCAGGCTGCGGAAATAATTATATATTTGTCTCCTTCTGACCTATTATCGGAGTTACATCTTAAATATCTATTGAAATATAAATCTGACAGAAATTTATCGGTATAGCATTTGTCCCAACAATCTGTTGCTTTAATTTCCATAAATGATAAGTATTGAGAAATATATTGGTCAACTATCCATCCAGCCTTATACACATCACCTTTATCATAGTATATAGAAGATATAATGCTGACTATATTTTCTTGAACGAAACTCCAAGGTTTACAATGAACTTTTGCTCTTTCTAGATACGGAATTGCAGAATCATAATCTTCAGTAACCCAAAAAGAACGTCCAATCTGATAATATAAATCTGCTAAATATTCTGGGGATTCATACTCTATGTCATCTTCAATGCTCAAATAAATATCTAATGCATTTTCCTTTCGATCTGTATAATAGAAACAGTTTGCATAAAGCATTTTTCCATAGGCACTAAGTAATTCATTGCTGTATAACATTTTAAAACTTTCAAGAGCTACTGAATATAAGCCATCTTTGTAATATTTGATTGCTTCTCCAAATAATTTTTCTTGGTCACTTTCCGAAAGATAATTCCAATTATTTCCGTTAGTAGTCTTTCTCTCAGAACCAATAACTAATTTATCCCCGGATATAGAATACTTGCCTAACTTAGAAATTGCCGACTGCCCTAAGAGCAATGGAGCCGATTGCCCGTGAACAACTACAGCTTCTATATTATTAAGAATTTTATCGCCAATTTGAATTTTCTTGATGACAATTCTAGTATTGTTTACAATACGACCATCAGCAACTTGTGATTGAGAAGTTCCTTTAATATCATCAATTGACAAATAGTCATTTTCTAACATCATTTGTGCTACTGATTCGGAAACACATACATTAGAAGCTCCCGTATCGAAAATCAGTTTTAGTTTAAGACCATTAATAATACATGGAATTTTATAAACACCACCGTCCTTTTCTAAATTAATAACGGTTTGAGCATCCAGTGCGATTGCGAACAATGAAAATATTATTGCAAAGAAAATATCCTTTTTCATGATCGTTGTTTGTTTTATTCTTTGTTGCTTATTAAAAAGTCTTTTACATCGACATCGAGTATTTGAGCAATTGTATTCAATGTGGATAGATCCGGTTGAACAGAATGCTACAATATTTACTAACCACCGTACAATTTGATTTGCCTAGTTGTTCTGACTGACAACCACTTTCCTGTTTTTCCTTGTTCAACAAGAACTACTTTTAGTCTATTTAGATTTACCATATCGGGTCAAATATTTTAATTATGGTGCATAATTATAGAATTATCGGGACAAAAACAAATATAATGACTTAAAAATAGTGTTTTTCATTCATTTTCTTAGATAATGGCGATGTTTGTGGTGTGTGAATGTCATAAAACGAACAAAAGATGCCACCAAACTATATAGTCTGATGCCATCTATGTAATGACCGAAGAGAGGGATATGTATAGATCCAAGTACCCATATGAAACGAGTACCAAGAGCCAGATTATTTATCTAGGGTGACGAATGACTTACCACCAATAAACCCTTGACAAGAGTACGGAGAGCAATGAAGAAAAGAACGGTCAAAAGCAAATCTTCCATAGTCCTGACTTCATTACTTTTTTTCGCCATCATGTAGAGCAAAAATAAAAATCAATTAGTTAAGTAAAATAAATGGGTGGTTTTGGGTGGCACAAGCGAACAAAAATGTACCTTTACACCATATGTATGCACGTAAGAAACATAATCGTTCAGGCTCTACAAGTGTGGTGGTGGTTGTCAGAAAGCTAGTGGAAAGTATAAAGAAATAAAGTCATTGGTTCCTCGACATTCAAAGAGGAGATAGATTCATTGCGTGAGAAGGCTGCCACATGGATACGTTCATCCGGTGGCCAGCAGGAACTTGATTTCGATGACCGTAAGGGAAAAGAAGCAGAAGAAACAGAGCGTCTTTATAGCAATATCGACAACGTGTTGATCAACGAAACTCAACTTCTCCTGAATCATGTCTATGATAGTATCGGTTTTAACCGCATCCCTGATGAGATACTGCGTCATCTGGTAATAGCAAAGGTGTCACAACCTAGGAGCAAACTTGCCACTGTGGATTACTTGAAGTCATACTACGATGAAGATGTCGACCTCAACCACATCTACCGCTACATGGATAAGATCTACAATACTCAGATGGAACTTGCACAGCAAATCAGCGTAGAGTACACCCGGAAACTGTTCGGAGGCAAGATTGGATTGATGTTCTACGACGTGACGACGCTCTACTTTGAGATAGCACAGACGGACGCATTGCGTGAACCGGGATTTACAAAGGATAGTAAGACGGCAGAGTCATAAGTTGTACTCGGTCTGTTGGTATCAGAAAGAGGCTACCCACTTTCATACCCTCTGTTCAACGGAAGCCAGTACGAGGGTTTCACTATGATTCCGATAATAGATGACTTCAAACAACGGTTCACTTCGTCGTGGTGGCGGACTCTGGCTTGATGAACAAGAACAATGTCGCTTTGCTGCAGGAGGCTGGTTACAAATATATCCTTGAAGCCCTCATCAAGAGCGAGAGTGCAAGCGTGAAGCAATGGATTCTCTCTCTGGAGAAGGCAGACAAAGCCTGCTACGACTACAAGCGTGAGAATAGGGAGAGACTTATCGTCAGCTATTCCGACAATCGTGCGAAGAAGATTGCCCGAAAATGGTTCTTTCTTTACAAAAGAACTCTTCCAGGCAGAGAAGCACCTTGCTGTAAAGCCACTTTTTGACCTATCTTACAGCGATTCTTAATTTGAGTGGCATATTGACGAAGTTAGGAAACAGATATTCCTCCAAGACATCCAGCCTCGCTCAAGATGATCCATTCATTTTTTACACTTACCTTTCTACTGATAGGATCACACTGCGAAGAGGTTCCCAAAGTTCCCACGGTTCCCACCCCTTTTTTGAGGACGTGAGATTCCGACGTGTGATTCCGAATTTTGCGAGGGAACTTCGGGAACTATGGGAACTGGGGGTAACATCTCCTACCTGATGCAATTTTTGCTACCACAAGGATATAACACTTGCTACTACGGGGATGTAACATTTGCTACCACGCGTGGTAGCAAAATCGCCTCGTCGAATGAGTCTGAAAATACCTCTGCAACTCGTTAATCCATAGCCTCATCGTTTCATACCTGTGGAAAAGGGCTCGCGTGAGAGAGGATCAACCGACGAAAATCCGAGTTTATGAGTGCAATAGATATTATTCGAGGAATTCTCATTTACATGTAAAGCCCAAAGAGGTGAAAAAATAGAGAAGGTTAAACGGTAAAATTTCAATAAAATCTTTGTTCTCTTTGTAACCGCCGTAACTGTTACGGTGGTTACAAAGATACGAAGATCTTCGGACATTCTACCCATACATTTGGATCAACGTAAATAAATAAATAAGGTGCCAATCATATGAAAAAAGCCATCCATCACGGACAGCTAATCTCAACAATCATCTTAAAACTAACTCTATATCAATTTGCCTTTCAGCAAGTGCACAAATCCAATGGAATCTGGCATGTATCGGCAGCCTGGTGAATATGTCCACAGATCACCCCATCCCAATGAGGTATCTCAGCCAAACGAACCAGCTCTTTCTCAAAATCGGAGATGTAGGAGACTGCGCTCTTCACGCGATGTTTCACCTCTTGGGACAACGAATAGTAGGGTTTTCCGCGATAGGCGCGCAGCCGATTGTACCATTTGTTCAACCAGAGCAGGAAGGTATCCCGACTTCCTCAATTGCCACCCATCAATTATATCTCCATTTAAAATCAAACGATTACAATCTACACTCTTCAGAGACTTCGTCACCTCGTCCGTACGAGAATGTTCCAATCCTAAATGAATGTCAGACAAAACAATCGTTTGATAATGCTTTCGTAACATCATATCGCAAAGAATAATAAATCAGCCTGTAGCTGCATTTCGTTTTTTACGATACAAAGAAAGACTACTGATGTGACAACGGTATGACGGAACTATAACAATCCGTTATTTTTTTGTTTTGATACACAGAAAAACGTAACCAAACCCTTTGAAAATGCTTCAAGAGGTGCTAACACGTCTAAGGTTCGCCACAGCGAATTCCCATCCGACTGTGGCAAACGATAAAACTGCAGAAGGTTTATTATAATTCGATCTTCAGATGATCCATCATCACACCGGTCTTCCGACGAGCTTCGGCCACATCCTCGCCACGTGCCAACAGGACGGCCATACGACGATGTCCGTGTACCTCCGGTTTGCCGAAGAAACGCATCTGCGTGTCGGGTTGCTCCAAGACACGATCCAGATTGCCCAAAGCCAACTGATTGCTGTCACCCTCCACGACAACGGCACGCGATGCACCCGGTCCATGGAATGCAATGTTCGGAATGGGCAAGCCCAAGACGGCCCGTGCATGCAAGGCAAACTGAGAAAGATCCTGCGTGATCATCGTCACCATACCGGTGTCGTGCGGACGCGGAGAGACCTCGCTGAAGATCACCTCATTCCCCTTCACGAAGAGTTCAACACCAAAGATGCCACGGCCACCCAATGCCTCGGTAATCTTACTGGCAATCTCGCGAGCCTTGGCCTTGGCCTCCGGACTCATCACCTGCGGCTGCCACGATTCACGATAGTCTCCATCAACCTGTACATGGCCGACCGGCTCCAAGAAGGAGGTTCCACCGATGTGGCGCACGGTCAACTGGGTGATCTCGTAATCGAAATCAACAAATCCCTCGACAATCACCTTTCCAGCTCCGGCACGTCCCCCCTCCTGTGCATAATGCCAGGCAGGTTCGATATCTTCCGCCTTGCGAATCACACTCTGGCCATGGCCACTGGAGCTCATGATCGGTTTCACCACACAGGGCATGCCAATCACTTCGACAGCCTCCTTAAATTCAGCTTCCGTAGCGGCAAAGCGATAGGGAGAGGTAGGCAAGCCCAATTCTTCGGCAGCCAACCGACGGATACCCTCGCGGTTCATCGTCAACCAAGTGGCACGTGCGGTCGGAATCACATGATAGCCCTCCTGCTCCAACTCCATCAAGGTGGTGGTGGCAATGGCCTCTACTTCGGGCACAATGTAATCCGGCTTCTCCTGTTCGATGATGGCCCGCAGTGCTGCTCCATCCAACATCGAAACAACATACGAGCGATGGGCTACCTGCATGGCCGGTGCATTCGCATATTTATCCAACGCGATGACCTCTACGCCATAACGTTGTAACTCAATCACAAATTCTTTGCCCAGTTCACCAGAACCGCAAAGTACCACTTTCGTGGCCCGGGGAGATAAAGGTGTTCCTATTGTTACCATATTTCCTGCTTTTATGTATATAATGTATTGATGATGCAAAGGTAAGAAAAGGATCCTCCTATCGCCGTTAAAATAGTATAATTATCAGAACTATGCGATACAAGGTATTGATATAGTCTATACATTTGCAGCAGACAAGCAGAAAAATACGAGCCGATATGTAACTTATAGGATCGTTTCTTCGTCTAAAGAGTAAAGTACAATAAAAACTAATGAGTATATGATGATACAACTGCGAGACATTAACAAGACATACAACAACGGTGCGCCGCTCCACGTACTGAAAGGCATTGACCTCGATGTCGAAAAGGGCGAGATGGTCTCCATCATGGGTGCATCAGGTTCCGGTAAATCCACCCTGCTGAACATCTTAGGCATCTTGGACACCTATGACAGCGGTACGTATCATCTGAACGGACAGCTGATCCAACATTTGAGTGAAAGCAGGGCAGCTGAATTGCGCAACCGGATGATCGGCTTTATCTTTCAGTCGTTCAATCTGATCTCCTTCAAGAATGCAGTAGAGAACGTGGCATTGCCCCTCTACTATCAAGGGATCAACCGCAAACGCAGGAATGCCATGGCACTGGATTACCTGGATATGGTGGGCTTGAAGGATTGGGCGGAGCACATGCCCAATGAGATGTCCGGCGGACAGAAACAGCGTGTGGCCATTGCCCGTGCCCTGATAGCCAAACCGCAGATCATCCTGGCCGACGAGCCGACCGGTGCCTTGGACAGCAAGACAACTGTCGAAGTGATGCAACTGCTCCGACAAGTCAACTTGGAGGGAATGACGATGGTCATTGTAACACACGAGCCCTCGGTGGCGGAAGCGACCGACCGCATTATCCGTGTGAAGGATGGATTGATTGAACGGGTAGAGAAAGGGAACGGTCATGTTTGATTTTGATAATTTTCGCGAAATATGGAGTACGATTCGGAAGAACAAACTCCGCACCTTCCTGACCGGCTTTTCGGTAGCGTGGGGTATCTTCATGCTGATCACCCTGCTGGGAGCCGGCAATGGATTACGCAACGGTGTGATGCTCAACTTCCGGAACATGTCCATGAACAAGGTTGAGGTATGGACCCGTTACACCACGCTTCCCTGGAAAGGAATGCCGACCAACCGGAGCCTGAAATTCCAGGAAAAGGACTTCGAAGCGATCAAGCTGCTCCATCCGGAGATCGACCAGATTTCGGCCACTGTTTCCCATTCGGATACGCTCTACTTTGAACAGGAATACATCACAGGAGAGATGAGTGGTGTCTATCCCGATCATGCGGATATCAATTATGTCAATGTAGATGCCAAGAATGGTCGTTTCATCAATGACTTGGACATGCACAGCGAACGGAAAGTGATTGTATTGAGCCCCCGCATGGCTGAAGTACTCTTCCGCCAGACAGACCCCATCGGTCAGTATGTCAAAGCGGGAAACACCATGTATCAGGTAGTCGGGGTCTATAACGACGATGAGAAAAGCAACAATGCACCGGCCTACATCCCCTTCACGACCGCCCGTACCCTTTATAACAAAGGATATGGTTTTAACAGCGTCAGTTTTACGTTGAAAGGGGTTGTGACCGAGAAGGAAAACGAAGCATTCGAGCAGCGGTTCCGACACAATCTGGCCTACTTGATGAACTTCAATCCGGATGACACCAATGCGATCGGACTTTGGAATACTGCCAGAGACTTCCGTATGACCAATAATATACTGACAGGAATCCTGGCCTTCATCTGGATCGTCGGCATCAGTACCCTCATGGCCGGTATCGTCGGTGTCAGCAACATCATGCTGATTACGGTCCGCGAACGTACACGGGAATTTGGCATCCGGAAGGCCATCGGAGCCAAGCCGGCCTCGATCCTGCGCTTGGTCATCAGCGAATCGGTCTTGGTGACTGCGGTCTTCGGATACATGGGTATGGTCTTGGGCATCGGATTGACGGAACTGATCAACTACGGAATGATGATGGCCGGCGTCGGACAATCCTCGGGAGGTAATCCCGGTGAGAACATGACCATCTTCTACAACCCGACCGTCAATCTGAACGTGGCCTTGGCAGCCACCTGCCTGATCGTGATTGCCGGGGTACTGGCAGGCTATTTTCCTGCCCGCAAAGCGACAAAAATTAGTGCAATCGAAGCCATGCGCTCCGAATAACCCTCTAAAACAGAAATATTATGCATTTTTTTGATTCAGACAGATGGACCGAAATATGGGTCACCATCACCCGTAACAAAACCCGCAGTTTCATGACCTGCTTCGGCGTATTTTGGGGAATACTCATGTTGGTGATTCTCCTCTCGGCGGGTGTGGGACTGAAAAATGCCATCTTCCATCAGGTGGAGGGTTTTGCCAGTAACTCCGTCTTCTTCTATGCGGACCGGACCAGCGAAGCCTACAAAGGTTTCAACAAAGGAAGACAATGGAACATGCGCAACCGGGACATGGATCTGATTCGGGAGCATGTGCCGGAGATCGAGGCGATATCACCCGTTCTTTGGGGCAGCCGCTCTGAAAAGAATGTCTCGCATGGCAACTTGTCGGGAAGCTATACCGTACAGGGATTGCATTCCGACTACTTCAAGATCATCAGTATGAAGATCTATTACGGACGACTCTTCAACGAGAACGACCTGCGCGAGAAGCGGAAAGTCTGCGTGATCGGAACCGACGTGAACAAGAATCTGTTCCATAACGCAGATCCCTGCGGACAATACATCCGTGTCAATGGGCTCTACTATCAGGTGATCGGAGTCATCGACCAGATAGCAGAAGGGGTGAACATCGGTGGACGTACCAAAGAGTGCGTTTATATACCCTTCACCACCCTCCAGCAGACCTTGAACCAGGGCGATATACTCCATTTCCTCTGTGTCTGTCTCAAGGAAGGCTCATCCGTCAATCGGGTGGCTGAGGATATCAAGAGCATCATCTACCAGCAGAACAAGATTGCCCCTACCGATCCGCAGGCATTGGGCATCATCAATGTAGCGGCCCAGTTCGAGACCTTCCAAATGCTCTTTTCCGGCATTGATTTCCTGATCTGGCTGGTCGGTATGGGTACCCTGTTGGCCGGTATCATCGGCATCAGCAACATCATGATGGTGACGGTCAAGGAGCGTACCAAGGAGATCGGTGTCAGACGAGCCATCGGTGCCAAGCCCTTCGACATCATCTCGCAAGTGATGAGCGAAAGCCTGGTATTAACTGCACTGGCGGGTCTGTTGGGTCTCAGCACCGGTGTGTTCATCATGGATCTGGTCGATCAGCTCTTTACTGCCCAACTGGAGTCAGGACAAGAGGTCATCCTGCTGCACCCCGGTGTCGATATACAGACAGCCTTGGTAGCCACTGCAGTCTTGTTGATCAGCGGTCTGATGGCCGGACTGATTCCTGCCTGGCGAGCCATGCAAATCAAGGCCATTGATGCCATTCGGGAAGAATAAAAAACGATTATATGAATAAAATAAAAAAACAGATATCATCATGAAGAATCCTATTGTTAGCAAAATCCTGCGCATCTGCCTACTGAGTTTGATAGGCATTGCAGTCTTCGGTACGTTCTATTTCCTCTGGAAAAAAGCACAACCGACCATCACGGTGTATGAAATCGTACAGCCCAAGCGCGACACGATCGAAACCAAGACAGTGGCTACCGGCAATGTGGAGCCCCGCTTCGAGGTTGCCATCAAGCCACAGATTTCCGGTATCATTGCTGAATTGAAGAAAGAGGCAGGCCAGATGGTACAGGCCGGTGAGATCATCGCGACCATCAAGGTCATCCCGGAGATGGTGCAGTTGAACAGTGCCGAATCACGTGTCAACGTAGCCGAAATCTCCCTGAAGCAGGTTCAGGAGGTCTATAAACGCGACGAACAGCTGTTCCAACAGGGCGTGATTGCCAAAGAGGAGTTTGAGAAATCCAAAGCAGAGTATCTGAAATCGGTCGAAGAGCGTGACAACGCACAGAGTGCACTGGAGATCATCCGCGACGGTATCGCCAAGAACTCCAATGTCAGCAGTACGACCCAAATACGCAGTACCATCACCGGTATGATTCTGGATATTCCGGTCAAGGTGGGAAATTCCGTCATTCAGGCAAATAACTTCAACGACGGTACTACCATCGCTACGGTGGCAGACATGAATGACATGATCTTCAAAGGGAATGTCGATGAGACTGAAATCGGACGCATTCACGAGGGGATGCCAATCAAGCTGACCATTGGAGCGATGGGTAGCCGTACGTTTGATGCCAACTTAGAATATGTGTCACCGAAAGGTGTGGAGAAGAATGGTGCCATCCAGTTTGAGATGAAGGCAGCCATCCAAATTCCGGACGATACCTTTATCCGTGCAGGCTACAGTGCCAATGCGGAGATCGTTTTGCAACGGGCAGAGGATGTCATGGTGTTGCCCGAAAGTACCATCGAGTTTCATGGCGACTCGGCTTTCGTGCAGTTGGTCAAGAGTGAAAGCCCAGAACAGCTGTTTGAACGCCATCCCGTCGAAGTGGGATTGTCGGACGGTATCAACATCGAGATCAAGTCGGGTCTGACCTTGGACGACAAGGTCAAAGGAAATGCGAAAGAGAATAAGTAATCACCCCTTAAGAGACAAGCACGTATGAAAAAGAGTTTATTCATTGGGATGGCCTGTTGGTTGACCACTGCTTCTGTGGGAGCACAAGAGCCAGCCAGTCCTTGGACACTGGAAGAGTGTATCCGGTATGCCATCGAACACAATATCACCCTGAAACAACAGGAGCAGGTACAAGCCAACCGGGAGGTGGAATTGCAAACCAACCGTGCTGCCTGGCTACCGGCTGTGAATGCCAATATGGGACAGAGCTTCCAATTCGGACGTGCCAGCACCAAATCGGGTGTGATTGTGGATCAGAATGCCTCCAATACCTCGTTCAATATCAACCTGGACATGCCGCTCTTTGATGGCATGAAGACCTACCACAACATTGCAGCCAGCAAGTTGAACCTGAAGGCTGCCATGGAAACGCTCAATAAGGCGAAAGAGGATCTCTCCATCCAGATTGCTTCCACCTACCTGCAGGTGCTCTACAACAAAGAGCTGCTGAAGATTGCCGAGTTGCAGATTGCCTTGGATCAGGAACAGGTGCAACGGACAGAGGCTCTGGTCAACAACGGAAAGGTACCCCTCTCCCAACTGTACGACATCAAGGCACAGTTGGCCAAAGACGAAGTGACACGCACCGAGGCGGCCAACAATGTGCAGTTGGCACTCCTCGACCTGGCTCAAAGTTTGGAATTGGAACAGGAGGAAAAGGGGTTTGACATTCCCGCACCTACCCAAGTGGATGCGATCGAAGCCAACATGGGGAGTCTGTTGCCTCCCGACTTGATCTACGATCACGCCATCAGCTTCAAGCCGCAGATCAAAGAACAGGAGTATCTGTTGGCAAACCAAAAGGAGCTGCTGAAGGTGGCGCAATCAGGCTACTACCCCAAACTGAACTTCGGTGCCAGCTATAGCAACGGTTATTACCATACGTCAGGGGGTGCTAGTCAATATTTTGACAACCTCTCCTTCGGCGAGCAGCTGAAACAGAACGGCCAGAAGATCGTGGGATTCTCCCTGAGCATTCCGCTGTTCAACCGTCTCCAGGTACGCAACAGCGTGCGCTCCTCACGCATTGGGATCCGCAACCAAGAGTTGGCGATGGAGAACACCAAGAAGCAGTTGTACAAGGAGATCCAGAAGGCCTTCTATGATGCCTCAGCTGCCCAGCAAAAGTATCAGGCTTCCGACAAATCGGTCGAAGCCAACCGGGAGGCATTCCATTATGCCCAGCAGAAATATGAGGCCGGCAAGAGCACGGTCTTTGAGTTTAATGAGGCAAAGACCAAATATGCCCAAAGTCTGGCAGAGCAGGCACAGGCCAAGTATGACTACATCTTCCGGGCCAAGATTTTGGATTTTTACGACGGGAAACCGTTGCGATTATAAACAATCTATTTTATTCACACACAAAGAAGAGTTATCCATGGATGAAAAACGGGTGACAGCCGTGAGGCTGACACCCGTTGTATTATATATGCCTGTCGATTACTTCGGACAATAGGGCAATGTGTAAGGATTGCGATATTGATACCAGTACAGACGATGGGCAGCTGCCTCCTGATCGCCATCGAAGCTCAACGTAGCCGGATTCCAACGCACCGGACGTCCCAACTCGCGGGCAATGTTCTGCAAGCAGCAGAGTGTATTGGTGCTGCAACCCACCTCAACCGGAGCGATCGGGTTCTGACGCGAACGGACACAGTCGATGAAGTTCTGCATGTGCGGAGCACTGGTCTCATAGCTACCGGCCATACCACCCTTCTTCTCCTCTTTCTTGTTCTTTTTCTTCTTCTTGGCCTCTTCTTCCTCCTGACGTTTGCGCTCTTCCATCAGTTTCTTCCACTGCTCCGGATTCAACGGACGCTGACCTGCCAATTCAGCCGGTACTTTCGAGGGATCTGAACAAGCTAAATATCCACGAGCCACTTCGATCCATCCCTTGTCACCGATAAACTTGATACCTTGAGCCCCTTCGTTGTCATCCAAGTAGGGTTGCTCGGTCATCACGATGCCGTTGGCATAGCGCATCGTAGCATATTTCGTGCCGTTATACCCCTTCGGGATAAACTCAACCGGACCGGATCCATCCATACCGATGGCGGCCTGCGCAATGTCAAACATGTGGGCACCCCAGTCAGCTGTATAACCGTTACCTGTCTCCTGATACCAGCGCCAAGCACCCCACAACTGTTCGTTCATCTCCGGATCCAATGAAATGGGAGGACAGAGATCGGGATGATAATGGATCTTCGGATCATTCAACGGACCCATCCACTGGTTGAAGTTCAGATTGGCCGGTACCGGCATCTCCGGCAGACTCAGGGGCGTAGGCGGTTCACCGACACGGGCATAGATCTTTTCGATATGACCGATGGCACCTGTCTGTACCAATTCGATGGCCTTCTGGAACTCCTTGCTGGAGCGCTGCTGGCTTCCTACCTGCAAGACCCGACGGTTCTCACGCACGGCACGCACCATGGCCAAACCCTCTGTGATCGTATAAGCCAACGGCTTCTGGCAATAAACATCCTTGCCTGACTGACAAGCATGAATGGTGGTCAACGCATGCCAGTGGTCTGGAGTAGCTACCTCAATGGCATCAATATCTTTCCGACGCAGCATATCTTCGTAAAATTCATACTGGTCGCAACGTTCATTCATACCTTTTGCCTTCTGCCAAGCAGCCACGCGACGACGGAAACGCTCCGTCTTCATCGTATCCACATCACAGCAGGCAGCCACCTGTACCCCCGGACATCCGGCAAAGCCTGCAAAATCAGAAAGAGCCTGCTGGCCCAAACCGATGAAACCTAACACAACCCGATCGCTCGGGGCAATACGGACACCATCAATGGCCCAACTGGGCAGGATGGTAAAACTGGCCAATCCCAAAGCGGAAAGGCCCAAAAACTTACGGCGACTCATGCCGTTCTCTTTGTTCTCGCTCATGGTATATACATATATTACATAATGTAAGATACGTTTGTATCTCTACTCTTCCAACGTGAAACTCTTCTTACCAATGTGGTTGCCATCGGCAAAAATATCGACACGGTACGTACCGGGCGACAAAAACTCTTCAATGTCCCAATACAACGTAACAGCCACCTCTTCGCCCTCATATTCGATGATTTTCTTCATGGAGTAGTTGATCTCCTTTCCTTCGAATGAGAACAGGTTGCTTCGATTCTTCACCAAAACATCATCATCCGGTTTCAAGATACGCACATAGATGGTCTTCTCGCCCACCGGTGCGGTGATATTCTTCGCAATCTTGAAGTTCACGACAAACTGCTGCATGCGCTTGATACGTTTCTGCGCCTTACCCCGTGCATTGACGGGTGTCACAGAAATGTCAGTTGCATCCAACCGGCTGGCCAACGTCACCCGTTCCGTCAGTTTCTCCTTCTCTTTCTTCAAGGTAGCCGCTGTCGAAGAGGCCTGCTGATACTTCTTGACCACCTGTTTGTTTTCCTCTTTCAAGGCTTCGTTGGCCCGGTTCAACGAGTCGATCTGCATCACATAGTTACGCATGATCTTCCGCAAGGTTGCCAACTCCTTCTTCAAGCGGCTGATTTCACGAGCATTTGTCGCTTTGACCGTACGCAACTCCTCCAACAAACGTTGCACTTTGGCCTGTTCAGTCGAGAGCAATGCCACCAACGAGTCGTTCCCCACACTGAACTTATACCCCTCATACTGCAAAGAGAGTTCGTTGTATTCATCCTCCAACGACTGCTTCTCCAGATCAAACGATTCTACCAAGTCATTCATCTCTTGCTGCTGATGGACAATGTAGTAACCGGCACCACCGGCAATTACCAACAAGACGATAATCGCGACCACCAGCATGGACATCTTGTTGATTTCCTTAGCTTCTTTCTTTTCTTCCGAATCCATATTTAATTTCTTTTTTATTCAAACATTTTGTCGATACCTCCCACATCCGGTGTCGTCACCGTTTCTGTGTTCTCCACGTGACCTGCACAAGGATCGGCATATTGCTCAGGCACTTCGAAATCCTCCTCTACGGAATAGCCCAGGGTCTTGTCGGCATACACCTTCTGCATGAAGAGGCCGTAGATCGGTAATGCCATACTGGCTCCCTGCCCCTCCGTAATCCGGTCGAAGTGGATAGAACGATCCTCTCCTCCTACCCAACAGCCGGCTACCAAACTGGGCGTAAAGGCCATGAACCAACCGTCGGAGTTGTTCTGGGTCGTACCGGTCTTGCCACCCATCGGAGCCCGAATGCCGTAACGGCCACGCACACGGCCTCCGGTACCGCCATCGATCACACTACGCAACATGTGCAACATCTTGCAAGCAGCCTCTTCGGTTAGCACCTCACTCATCTGGGGCGCGAAATTGGCAATGGTATTGCCGTAGGAGTCTTCAATACGCGTGACATAGAGTGGCTCAACATGAATACCCTTGTTGGCAAACACCGTATAGGCACCGACCATCTCACCCACCGATACATCCGGCGTACCCAAGCAGACAGAGATCACCGGGTCGATTTCATTCTTCAAACCGAAGGAGTGCAACAGACGGACGAAGGTGTAGGGGGATAGTTTGCTCATCAGATAGGCTGTCACCCAGTTGTCGGAGTTCTGCAAGCCCCATTGGATCGAGACCATCTCACCGACACGCTTGGCACTGGCATTACGCGGAGCCCACAGACGACCATTCTCATCCCGCAACTGCGGTTGCACGTGCATCATCTCATCGCAGGGACTGAATCCCTCAATCATCGCTAACGAATAAAGGAAAGGCTTGATCGTCGAACCCACCTGGCGACGACCACCATTCACCATATCATATTGGAAATCGTTGTAATCGATTCCTCCCACATAGGCTTTTACGTGACCGGTACGCGGATCCATGGCCATGAAGGCTGATCGCAAGAAACTCTTGTGGTAACGGATTGAATCCCAAGGAGACATCAACGTATCCACCGGTCCGTTCCAACTGAAGACACGCATCTCGACCGGCTTTTGGAACTCGCTTCGGATCTCCTGCTCTTTCAGTCCCTCCTTCTTTAATGCCCGGTAACGATCGGTTTGGTGCATGGCACGCATCAGCATCGTATCGACCTGACCCGCCGACACATCCTTCGAGAAGGGAGCATAGCTGCGCCCCTTTTTCTCCTTGAAGAAGGCTGGTTGCAACTCCTTGCCCACATGATCACGCATTGACTGCTCGGCATACTGCTGCATCCGCGAATCAATGGTGGTATAGATCTTCAGACCATCGGTATAAAGGTTATAAAACTCGCCATCCGCCCGTTTGTTCTTGTTGCACCAGCCGAACATCGGGTTGGTTTCCCAAGCCAACGAGTCTTCACGGAATTTCTGTCCTTGCCAAGAGGCATAATCACTCCGTTTCGGTTTCTTGGCCGTCAGGGTCAGACGCAGATACTCCCGGAAATAGGGAGCCAAGCCATCCTTATGATCCAAACGGGTAAAACGGATGGTAAGCGGCAAGGCTTTCAACGAGTCACATTCGCTCTGGCTCAAGTAACCCGCCTTGACCATCTGCTCCAAGACCGTATTCCGACGGCCTCGTGTACGTTCGTTCTTACGTACCGGATTGAAATAGGCCGGATTCTTGCACATACCGATCAGGGTTGCCGCCTCCTCGATTTTCAAGGTTTTCGGGGTACGGCCAAAATAGACACGGGCTGCCGACTGAATACCCACCGCATTGTAGAGGAAATCAAACTTGTTTAAATACATGTTGATGATCTCCTCCTTCGTATAGTAGCGTTCCAACTGGACGGCAATGACCCATTCGATGGGTTTCTGGAAAAGACGCTCCATCACATTGTCGGCACTGGGCGAGAAGAGCTGCTTGGCCAGCTGTTGCGTGATCGTACTACCGCCACCTCCACTCTTCTGCATCAGGATGCCTCGTTTGACCACAGCACGCACCAAACCGGGAAAGTCGATGCCACTGTGTTGGGCAAAGCGGATGTCCTCCGTTGCAATCAGTGCCTTCACCAAATAGGGAGACAGATCTTCGTAGTTGACATAGATACGGTTATCGGAACTATGTGCATAACTACCCAAGGTCTTGCCATCGGCCGAGATGATCTGCGAAGCATATTTATCGATCGGATTTTCCAACTGTTCAACGGGAGGCATGTAACCAATCGAGCCATTGGCAATGGCCATAAAAATGCTTACTACACCACCCACTACTGCGATATACAGCAGCCAGAAAAGTCCGATTACACCTTTTGTCAATTTTGAAGCCATATTAAAATCTATTTGAAACGACTTTTAATTACCATCTAATAACTACTTACGATTCCAGCAGGATCACACCCAAACTAATGGCACCGATGAAGATCCAAAGCAGAATGCCCTGCACCATCGGACGAATACCGACCTGACGGATAACCTGTCGTGACAACCCCGCTCCGATCAGGAACAGAGTCAAGGTCAATCCCTGTTTGGCCGCCCAAACCACAGAACGAGTCAACGCTTCCGGCAGACTCAGAAAGGTATTGGCCACCATCGCCAAGATGAAAAAGAGAATAAACCAAGGAATGGTGATCTTGGCCCCTTTCTGCTTGAACAGGAACATGGTCAGGATGGTGATCGGGATAATCCACAAGGCACGCGTCAGCTTCACCATCGTGGCGATCTCCAAAGCGGTTTCGCCGTAGGCGGCACCCGCTCCGACCACGGAACTGGTATCGTGAATGGCAATGGCAGCCCACAAGCCGAACTGCTCTTGCGTCAGACCCAGCAGGTGACCGATCGGGGGAAATATGAACAGTGCAATCGCATTCAGAATAAAGATCGTGCCCAGTGACATGGACATCTGATTGTCGTCAGCCTTGACAACCGGTCCCACGGCGGCAATGGCACTTCCGCCACAAATAGCCGTTCCGGCAGCAATCAAATAGGAGGTCTTCCGATCGATCAGCAGTCGCTTGCCCAACCAGAAACCCAATGCCAATACCGCAAAGACCGAGACGATCGTGAACAGCATGCCCTCTTTGCCACTCTGCAACGATGCATACAGATTCATGCCAAAACCCAAACCAACGACGGAAAACTGCAATAAATACTTGGAGGTCTTTTTACTGAATTTCGGATAGGGCTGTCCCGCCGTCAAAGCGAAAGCCAATCCGGCAAACAGCGCAATAGCGGGTGTAACAAATGGTAACAAACAACACACAAACAAGACGATAAAGATCGGCTTGTTGTAACGGGTAATTAATTGTACAATCTGCTGCATCGTGTAATACTACTTTTTATCCTTAATCAGAACGCAAAAGTACAACTTTACGCCCAATGTACCACGGTTCTGGACGGATTCTTCCATCTTCTTACGGCATTTTAACCCACACAGAAACAAAAAACCACGTCTCAGGCTGGTCAAAACCTGAGACGTGGTTGCTTCTATCGAATAAAAAAGAGACTATTCTTGTCCGCCACCCAAGGCCTGGTAGAGCGTGATCACACTCTGGATCTCTGCAAAACGGTTCGCCACTTGAGCCAACTGAGCACTCAGATAGGACTGTTTAGCCGTCAATACCGTGAGGTAATTGGTCGTACCATGCTCCATCAGCAACGAGGTACTCTCGTAGGCTGTCCGGAAAGCATCCACCTGCTTGGCATACAATTCACGTTTCTCCTTGCTGCTCTGGTAAGCGACCAACGCTTCGTTGACCTCCGTACCAGCCTGCAACAGTTGTTGCTGGAAAGCCAAGCTGGCCTCCTCCTGCTGTGCCTTGGCGATCTTCAGCTGTCCGATCAACTGACCACGGCTGAACAAGGGTTGCGTCAAGGAACCGACAGCCTGTGCAATGAAGTCGGCCGGATTCGAGATCATTCCGGTAGCCGTATTACTCCAGCCTGCTGTTCCGCTCAACGTAATGCTCGGATAGAAAGAGGAACGGGCCCGGTTTGTCGCATAGAAGGCAGCCTCCAACGAACGTTCGGCCATGCGCACATCAGGACGGTTATCCAGCATCTGCACCGGCACACCGATTGACAACATCTCCGGGAAGGTCTGTTGCGCCAACTTACCCCGCTCCGGTGCATGAGGAGTCTCAGCCAACAGCAATGCCAGGCTGTTCTGCACCTGGTTGATCTGGTCCTTCAAATCGACCACCGAGGTCTGTACATTATAATAGGCACCCTCCATCTGAGACACAGCAGCCTGATTATACTGACCTGCCTGCATCAATGCACGGGCTGACTCGACCGTCTCGCGCCAAGACTCGGCAGTCTGTTCCGTAATCGCCAACTGCTCATCCAGCATCAGCAAAGTATAATAGGTATTGGCAATACCCGAAATCAACTGGGTACGTACCGCCTGTTCATACGCCTTGCTCTGTTCCAACAGGGCTTGCGATTGACGCTTTGCATTACGCAGACGGCCAAAGATGTCCAACTCCCAACTGGCCACAGCCGGCAAGGTGTAGCTCCACTTGGCACTTCCACCCTCTACATAATTCATCGTTCCTTGAGGAGCCAAAGCAAACGAAGGCAGGTAAGCCAACTTGGCAGACAGCAATGTAGCCTCTGCCTCCTTGACCCGCAACTGGGCAGTCTTCAGATTGGTATTGTTGGCCAAGCCATGTTCAATCAGTACCTGCAATTGCGGATCCGTAAACAGGTCGCGCCAAGCCATCCGTCCGAAATTGGTCGTGTCGTTGGCCAACACATCCTCGCCATAAAGCTGATCAGGCACCTCTGTAGCAGCCTCGTAGCGTGTATAGATACCGCAGCTGCTCATCAAGGCAGCTACGGCGGTTATTGCAAGAATCTTCTTCATACCATTACTTCTTTTCATCGTTCAACGAATTACGTTCCTGCAGACTCTTCTGCTGCTCCACGGCAAACTGTTGGTCACCCTCTTCCTGCATCGGCTTACGAACCTTCTCCTGCAAATATTCGAAGAAGATATAGAACACCGGTACTACAAAGAGCAAGGCCAACGTACCGATCGCCATACCACCGACGACACCTGTACCCAACGAACTGTTACCGTTTGCACCGGCACCCGTCGAGAACATCAACGGCAACATACCGAAGATCATGGTCAATACGGTCATCAAGATCGGACGCAGACGGGCCTGTGCGGCTGCGTAAGCAGACTCAACAATACCCATACCCTTCCGACGACGTTCCAAGGCAAACTCCGTAATCAAGATCGCTGTCTTGGCCAACAGACCGATCAACATGATCACACCGGTCTGCAGGTAGATGTTGTTCTCCAGACCAAACAACTTGGCGAAGAGGAACGAACCCATCAAACCGAACGGAACAGACAGGATGACAGCAAAGGGCACCAGGAAGCTCTCATACAAACAGGAGAGAATCAAGAAGATCAGCACGACACAGATACCATAGATAAAGATCGTCTGCGATCCTCCACTGGCAGCCTCCTCACGGGCCATACCACCATATTCATAGCTATAGCCGGTCGGCAATGTCTGTGCAGCCACCTCGGCAATCGCCTGCTGCGCCTCACCCGTTGAATAACCATCCGCTACATTCACATTGGCTGTGATGGAACTGTACAGGTTGAAACGGTTGGATACCTCCGGACCCAACACCTTCTCCAGTTTCACAAACTGGCTGATCGGTGCCATCTCCGTACCATTGCGCAAGAACATATTGTTCAGGTCCTCTTCATTCAAACGATATTCCGGCGAAGCCTGCAACATCACACGATAAACCTTACCGAACTGGTTGTAGTTGGAGACGTAGGCACCACCACAATAGCTACCCAACACATCCAACACCGTTGCAGGCGAGATGCCGGCACGCTTGCATTTGGCTGCATCCACCTCTACCTTGTACTGCGGGAAGTTCATGGCATACGAGGTATAGGCCATCGCTACCTCCGGACGCTGGTTCAACGCCATCAAGAATTTCATGGCATAACCATAGAATACACTCTTGTCGCCACCGGTCTGATCCTGCAAGTTCAACTCGATCGCATTACCCATACCGTAACCCGGAATCATGGCCGGCTGGAAACAGAAGACCTGAGCCTCCTTGATGGTTGAGAATTGGGCATTCAGACGTCCCAATACCGCATCGGATGAATTCTCAGCCCCCTTACGTTCGCTCCAGTTCTTCAACTTGGCAATCATCAGACCGTAGGAAGTACCCTGATCGGAAATGAATCCATAACCGGATACACGGCTGTAATGCTCCACATTGGGCTCATTTTTCACGAATTGCTCCACCTTATCCATCACCTTGATGGTCTCTGACAAGGTGTTACCGGGAGAGGTGCTGACGTTGATCATGATAACACCCTGGTCCTCCTGCGGCACCAAACCGGTCTTCGTCGTCATCATCAGGAACACCAACAAGGCCGATGAAGCAGCCAAGCCCACCCAGCAGATCCAGCGGTGGTGGATGGCAAACATCACACCCTTCTTGTATTTTTCCAACATCGCATTGTACGAAGCATTGTAGGCTGCCCGCACACGTCCGTTAATACTCTTGGCACTCTTGGTTCCCGAAGCCGGACGCATCAAGATGGCACAGAGGGCCGGACAGAGCGAAAGGGCACAAATCATGGAGAGACCGACCGAGGTAGCCATCGTCACACCAAACTGCGTATAGAAGATACCGGAGGTTCCACCCATGAAGGTTACCGGCACGAACACGGCCATGAAGACACAGGTACAAGAGATGATCGCCATCGTCACATCACTCATGGCATCTTTCGTAGCCAAATAGGGCGACTTGTAACCGGCATCAAACTTGGCCTGTACGGCCTCGACCACCACAATGGCATCATCCACCACCGTACCGATGGCCAACACCAAGGCAAACAGGGTCAAGATATTGATACTGAAACCGGCTGCCATCAAACAGGCAAAGGTTCCGACCAAGGAGACGACAATCGAAATCGAAGGGATCAAGGTACTCTTGAAATCCTGCAAGAAGAAATAGACCACCAGGATGACCAACAAAATGGCAATCACCAAGGTCTCCACCACGTTGTGGATAGAGGCGAACAGGAAGTCATTGGAACTCATCATACGGATGAACTCCACACCCTTCGGCAGATCCTTGCTCATCAGATCCAACTCATCCGAAATGCGCTGGTTTACCTCCGTAGCGTTGGCTCCCGCCACCTGGAACATCATAAAGGTTACACCCGGATGACCATCCGTTTCACCCTCGAACGCATAGGAGATGGTTCCCAGCTCCACATCGGCCACATCCTTCAAGCGCAACACTGAACCATCGCTATTCGAACGGATCACCAAATTATCGAACTCCTCCTGACTCTTCAGACGACCCCGATACTTCATCGTGAACTGAAAGACATTCTGTGAGTTTTCACCCAGCGATCCGGTCGGAGCCTCCAAGTTCTGCTCGCCCAAGATCGCGGTGATGTCACTGGGCACCAATCCATATTGGGCCATCCGCTCCGGATTCAACCAGATACGCATACTGTAGGTGTCACCCAACTCCATCACGTCACCCACACCTTCGATACGTTTCAGACGAGGGATGACGTTAATGTCCAAATAGTTGGACAAGAAGGTCTGGTCGAACATACCATCCGTACTGGCCAGTGTATTGATCTGCAAGAAACTGGTCTGACGTTTCTGGGTAACCACACCAATACGTGTCACCTCAGCCGGCAACAACCCTTGCGCTTTGGAGACACGGTTCTGCACATTGACGGCCGCCATATCCGGATCCGTTCCCTGTTTGAAATAGACCTGAATGTCAGCCGAACCGGAGTTAGTGGCCGTAGAATTCATGTACATCATGTTTTCCACACCGTTGATACTCTCCTCCAACGGCATGACCACCGCATTCATCACCGCTTCCGCATCGGCACCTGTATAGTTGGCCGAAACCATCACGGTAGGCGGTGCAATATCTGGATATTGCTCTACCGGCAACGTATAGAGCGAGATAAAGCCGATAATCAAGATCAGGATGGAGACCGAAAAGGCCATCACTGGTCGTTTGATAAATAGATTTCCTTTCATCTTTTTGCTGCTCAAATATTATTTTACCTGTGTTCCCTCGCGAATCAGACCGGCACCTTCTGCCACAATCTCATCGCCCACCTGCAATCCGTCCAAGACGACATATTCACGACCATCGTTGACCGGAGCCACCTGCACCAAGGTAGAGGCAGCCTTGCCATCAACCACCTTATAGACAAGGGTCTTATCCTGCATACGTACCGTAGCCGTCTGCGGGATCACAATGCAATTGGTATAGCTGCTCGGCATCACGATGCTGCCGGAAGCGCCACTGTGCAACAGACGTGCCTCATTGGGGAAAGCAGCACGCACACCCACTGTACCGGTCTGCTTGTCAATCACACCACTGATCGATTCGATACGTCCCGGCTGCTCATACATCGTACCATCGTTCAACTGCAACTGGATCGTCGGCATCTTCGTCAACACAGAATCCAGACAGCCATATTCGCGAATCAACGAAAGCAGCTGATTCTCATTCATTGAATAATAGACATACATGGTCGAATTGTCAGAAACCGTCGTCAAGGGTTTCGGAATGTTCGGTCCAACCAACGCACCGACACGATAGGGGAACATACCCACCACGCCATCACTCGGACTCTTCACCTCCGTATAAGAGAGATTGTTACGGGCAATCACCTCTTGCGCTTGTGCCTGAGCCAATTGAGCCTTGGCAGTCAGATAGGTATTCTCAGAAGTCTTCAGATTGAATTCTGAAATCACCCTCTTCGCATACAACTCTTTATTACTCTGATAAGTCAATTCAGCCGTTGCCAAGCCTGCCTGAGCCGCCTTCACATTGGCAATGGCTGTATTCAGGGCAGCCCGATAGGGAACTTGATCAATCACGAACAACACTTGTCCCTTGCGTACCTGATCACCTTCCGAGACACACAGTCTCTCCAAAAAACCGGACACCTGCGGATAAATATCAATATCCTGACGTCCTTGAATGCTCGCTGAATAATTCGTTGTAAACGCCTTGCTATCCGTCGTAGCCACTTTCATCACCGCATAGGTCATCGGCATAGAGGGAGCCTCTGCCGCCTGCTTGCAGGAAACCAACCAACTCGTGCAGCCGATCAGTGCTACCAGCCGCAACCATTTTCCATTCACTGTTGTCATATTAAATCTGTTACCTATTAAAAAACGGGAACAAAGGTACTTTTTCTTGTCCATTCTACTACATATATATTCGCCCAATAGTGTTCTATATTCACCCTTTCTATATTTTTAGAAACTATTTAACACCATTTCTACCACTATGGGGTAAAACGGAACAACTTTCATCCAGATTAGAACACCGACAATCATCCAAGAATCGCAACCTTTGCACCCAAGTACGAATGCAGCGATGAATATGGAAAAAGAGCAAACAAAACAGCTACGTTTGGAAGATTTTAAGCAGTATCCAAAGTATGTTGATTACTACGACGAGGATATTGTCGTGATCAGTCAATGGGAACATTGTCTGTCAGCCATACCTTCTCAGTTGAATCAGCCCGTCAAATTGGATCTATTTCTGTTTTTTATCTGTTACGATGGATCCATGCAAGTGGACGTCAACAATCAACGACACATTTTGCAACCCAACGATCTGATTACCTGCCCTCCCAACAGTGTGGTTCAACATCATGCACTGTTGTCGAAGAGTTTTAAAGGTGCACTGATTGCGCTATCTTCCAATTTCATGCGTCGCTACTTGCCGTGGAAAAAGCGGACATGGGAAGCGATCTCCTACTTGTACAACAATCCGGTCACTTCGATCCAACAGGGACAAACCAATCGGTTTATTCCCTATGCCCAGCTGCTGAAGAAACAGTTTGAACTGGGCGATCATCCCTATCGGAAAGGGATTATCCATAGTCTGTTTGCAGCGCTGCTCTACGAGATGGCTTCGATCATTGAACTTGTTTTGAACCAAACAGCCACTGTTCGCATCGAAGACCAAGCGTTCAAGCAACGCGACCATATTTTTGCCCGTTTCATGAAAGCCTTGGATGAGGACAATGGTTCCCATCGTACCGTTAGTTATTATGCAAAAAAAACTTTGTTACACAACGAAATACCTTTCCAAGGTAGTCAAAGAGGTCAGCGGGAAAACCGCGATGGAATATATCAACCAGAATGCCATCCAGCATATTCGGTATCAACTATTGTATTCAGATAAAAGCATCAAGGAGATTGCTGATCAATTTGAGTTTTCCAATCTCTCTTTCTTTGGCAAATATGTCAAGAAGCATTTAGGTGTGTCGCCCTCTCAATTTCGAAAAGATATTGATAAAGACAACAGATAAGTCACATAAGACATGTTTTTAGAGAATTTGTTTATCCATAAATTGAAAGACCAAATCAGGGCTGTCCGGAAAGTGATTTTAGGACAGCCCGACCTGTTTTTAGTCAGCCCGTTGCAACGTAAACAGGACACTGCCTGCTTCGTCCAGCAACAGCATCTCGCCGGCCTCAGCTCCAGTCTTGACCGAAGCTACCCGATCCAAGGTTTGCAGAAAGAGCTGCTCCACCTCCATGTTGGGACAAGCCATCATGGTTGTAATCGCTTGCGTGATCCGCAAGGTCGATGGATGAGCCTCATCCAATTCCAATCCGCTGTTGTACAAATTGCAACTGGTTGTTCCATGCAATTTCTTGCCTGTCATATCAAACTCCATCGAAGGCAATTTTTCCACCTGCTCGACAGCAGATCCGTTAATGGCAGTCACATTCCATTTTCCCTCTAACTGTTTGGCATCCGTCTCAGCAGACGAACAAGCACTCAACATACCTGTCAATGCCACCAAGGCACACAAGCCTGTCATCATTTTTTTTCGCATACGATAAATATGTTTATATGAATGAAAGCGGCAAAGATAGGAATTTTCCGTAAGTTTGTGCCATGAAACGAAGTCTATATTATATATATGTATGTTTAATGGGGGTCGTGATGGCCTGCCAACCGGTCAAACAGGCTGAACCGGTCGAAGAAGAGGTCCACAGTGAATGGGTCGATAGCCTGCAACATGTCTATCAATATGGCATCTGCATCGACAGCCTGGATCTGTCCGAATACACCTTGAAGCAAGGGGATAACCCGGCCATGGTCTTCAAACGATTGGGCTTCACGCCTCTCATGGCCGACAGTATGTCACGGGCAGCTGCCGATGTGCTGGATCCGACCAAACTACGAGCCGGCATGAATTATTATGTCTTCTCCACCATCGACTCGCTTGCCTCCATCCGATACCTGGCCTTTGCCAAAAATGAGGTGGATTATGCTGTCATCGACCTGACGGGAGACACCATCCATGCCTACGAGTTCAACAAACCGGTCACCCTCAAGCGGAAGTATGTCGAAGGTACCCTCAACACATCGCTCTGGAACACCATCAAGGCACAAGGAGCGGATCCGCTGTTGGCCATCAAGATCTCGGATGTGTATGCCTGGCAAATCGATTTCTTCGATATCAAAGAGGGCGACTCCTATCAGGTCATCTACCACGAGGCCTACATCGACGACACAACGGCCCTGCACATTGCCTCGGTCGAAGGGGCGATCTTTACCCATGAAGGGAAACGCTATACGGCCATTCCCTTTACCCAAGACAGTATCTCGGAATACTTTGATGAAGCAGGGAACAGCCTGCGTAAAGCCTTCTTGAAAGCCCCCTTGGATTTCTTCCGCATCACATCGCGTTTCAGTAATGCCCGTTTCCATCCGATCTTGAAACGTTATCGGGCCCATCATGGGGTCGATTATGCCGCACCCGTCGGTACACCCGTCCGCAGCATCGGTGCCGGAAAGGTCATTGCCCAAGGTTTCATGGGAGGAGGCGGACACACGCTGAAGATCCAGCACAATTCCGTCTATACCACCTCCTATATGCACCTCAGCCGCTATGCCAAAGGGATCCATGTCGGGAGTACCGTCCAACAGGGAGAAGTGATCGGCTACGTAGGTTCGACCGGCCTTTCGACCGGTCCGCACCTCGATTTCCGCGTCTATAAGAATGGAGAGCCGATCAATCCGTTAGCGATGGAGGCTCCCCCTTCGAAACCCATCAGCCCCGCTTTACGTGACACCTTCGAACGGGTGCGTGATGCGTTGCTTCAGGAATTGGACAGTCTGCATCTCGTTCATGGTCGGGAGCTATAGATAGATGCACAGCAAGCCCATTCTCTGCTAATACCTGTTAATATAAATGTAATTTATCCGTCATACCGTTGCAATCTCCCCAGCCTACTTTTGCAAAAACTTTTAATAATGCAATTAGTATGGGGATATTAAATGACTCAACGATTCGGAAAACGTTGATTGTAAGTACAGGCTTATTATGTGCCAGTTTGCAAGGATTCGCCTCTTTGGAAAAGACAACAACCATTCCAATTACGGAACAAGTACGTACGAAGATTCAATTGTCTGGTATCGTCACCGATAAAGAGGGAACTCCCTTGATCGGAGCAACTATTCAGGAAAAAGAGAGCGGTAACGGAACGATTACCGATTACGATGGTAAATTCACCCTGTCCGTCTCTTCCGATGCCACGATCATCGTCAGTTACATTGGCTACCAATCCCGCCAATTGGTCATCAATGGCAAGAAAGAATTGACTATCATACTGGAAGAGGATTCGGAGACATTGGAGGAAGTCGTAGTCGTCGGCTATGGTATCCAAAAGAAAATCAATTTGTCGGGTTCCGTCGATCAAATCAATGCAGAACAGTTGGAACGCCGTCCGATGACCGACCTTTCGAAAGGTCTGCAAGGTATGATCCCCAACCTGAACATTGATTTCACCAGTGGCGAACCCGGACAAGCGGCGACCATCAATATCCGTGGTGAAGCCTCCATCAACGGAGGATCCCCGCTGATTCTAATCGATGGTGTAGCCTCGGATGCGGAAGAAATGAATCGGTTACTGCCCGAAGATATTGAAAGTATCTCCGTCTTGAAAGATGCCTCCTCAGCTGCCATCTATGGAGCACGTGCTGCCTTCGGTGTCATCCTAATTACGACCAAACAGGGAAAAGGGGACCGCATACAGGTCAGCTACAACAACAGTTTTTCATGGAAACGCCCCTCTCAACTGACAGAAAAGACTTCGGATCCCTATATCTACTTGAAATTAAAGAACATTGCCGTCTTAAATACCCCTTGGAGTTCAGGCCACGTAACCAGCGATGAACGGTTGGAATGGGCGCGCCAACGATCCGATGATCCCGAACATACGGATGCCATCCGGTTAAATCCGCTGGATGAAACGCAATGGGAATACATGGGAAATCGTAACTGGACCAATTACTACCTCGACAAGGCCACCTTCAGCAATTCTCATCAGGTATCCATTTCGGGTGCAACCGAGAAAACGAAATTTTATCTTTCGGGTGGTGTTGATAATGAGGATGGTGTCTTTTCCGGCATCGTCAACAATGACAAATACCTCCGGTATAGTATGCGAGAGAAGGTGAGCTACCAGCTTTGGGACTGGCTGTCCATCTCAAACAACACCTCCTACATCTCAACCACGCGTAAGAAACCGAGTTACTATAACCTGAGTGACTTCTACGATGCGGAACCCCACAACATGGATAAGAACCCAGATGGCACCTGGGCCAACAGTGAGTTAGGTATCGCTTTGGCTCAATTGGTCGATGGTGGTGAAGAAAAAACCGTTTACGACCGGTTGCAAAGTACCTTCTCGGCAGAAATGAATTTCTGGGAACGGATGTTGGTAATCAATGCCAACTTTACCTTTTCAAAAGGACACGAGGATTATGACTGGTACAAAAACAAATATCAGATCGGCTATGGTCCGGAGGATATCCGGGAAGAGGGAACCAGCCGTGCTTACAAAGCCAGCACCTCTGAACTCTATACCGTACTCGACCTATATGCCACGTTTAACAAATCGTTCGGTAAGCATGCCGTTACAGGTATTGTCGGTTTTAACCAGGAATACAACCGTTGGAATAAATTTACGGCCGACCGTTACGACATCATCTCCACCTCCCTGCCCTCTATCGGACTGGCTTCCGGAGAGCAATATGTAGATGAAGAGTTCAAGGATTGGGCCATTCGAGGAGCCTTTTTCCGGGTCAATTATACATTCGACAACCGCTATATCTTAGAAATGAATAGCCGTTACGATGGTACCTCCCGATTCCCATCCAAAAAACGGTTCGGATTCTTCCCTTCCGCATCTGCGGCATGGCGTGTGGATGCCGAACCCTTCTTTGAACCCCTCCGCCAGACCTTCTCCCAACTGAAATTGCGAACTTCCTACGGTTCGTTAGGCAACCAGTTGGTCACGGAATATGGCTACATTCCCTCGATGAGCTCCTCTTTGGGCAATTACCTGATCGACGGCAAACTGCAACAGACCGTCACCTCCCCGGAACTGGTCTCTTCAGACTACACCTGGGAGAAGGTACAGACCATCAATGGAGGTATTGATATAGGGCTCTTCAACAACCAGTTGTCCATCTCGTTGGATGTCTATCGAAGAGATACAAAAGGCATGCTTACCTTGGGTAAAGAGTTGCCGGGTGTCTTGGGTAAAACGGAACCCAAAGAGAATGCAGCCGACATGAAGACGCGAGGATGGGAACTGTCGATTGCCTATAAAGATGAGTTTTCCTTGAAAGGGAAACCGTTCCAATGGGGAGCCCGCTTCGTACTGTCAGACAACCGTTCCTGGATAACACGCTTTGACAACCCGTCCAAGAACCTCAGTCAGTATTACGAAGGACAGGAACTGGGTGAGATCTGGGGATTGGAAAGCGACGGATTCTTCCGCAGTCAGGAGGAGATCCAAGCGTTGGACGAATCGGAAATTATCCCGTGGGGTGCATTAGAGATTGTAGATGGTTGGCCCAAATACATCGATCAAGATGGTGACCAACGTATCACCAAAGGAACCACGGTCGATCAACCGGGTGACTTGAAGATCATCGGCAACTCCTCTCCCCGATTCCGCTTTGGTATCAACCTCAATGCCGAATGGAATGGATTCGATCTGTCGGCTTTCTTGCAGGGAATCGGAAAACGGGACTACTACCCCATCAGCTATCTCTACTGGAGCTTCTATCAGCAGCCCTACACAGGAGGACAGATCCATGCGTTTGACTTTTATCGTCCGGTCACCGACAACGAGGTGGACATGGCCAAACATTCACAATCCTACATCGCTGCCGGACTGGCCAACCAGAATCTGAATGCAAAATATCCTGTCATGCAGGCATGGTTGGCAGACAAGAACCTGGGAACAGGAATCAATGCCATGGGATTGGCCATTCCACAAACCGGCTATATGCTGAACGGTTCCTACCTGCGCATCAAGAACATCACCGTAGGATACACGTTGCCGACGACATTGACGCAGAAACTCCGCCTCAGTCGGGTTCGTCTCTATGTCAGTGGAGACAACCTCTTTGAATGGAGCGGTCTCAAGAAATACTTCGATCCCGAAGCAGTCACCAACCAGGATTCCTTCGGTTATGTCTATCCGTTCAACCGACAGTATTCGTTCGGTGTCAATGTCACATTTTAATTTAACGTAGAAACAATGAACAAAATGAATAAGATCAATTTTCCGATTTACGGGTGGGTTGGAATAGCCTCCGTATGTTTGTTATCCGCCTGCAATGATTCCTTCATGGATCGCCTGCCGCAGACAGAAATCGGTGTGGAGAGCTATTTCAACACCGAAGAGGACTTGAAAATGTACTGCTACGGACTCACGAATACACCTGGCTATGATTATACGGCAGATGCCGGAACAGACGATCAGGCGACTACCGACAATGTGGAGGTCAAAAACATCATGACATCGACCAATCCCACCTCAACGACCATCACCGAAGGCTGGGATTGGGAACGGTTGTATGACGTTAACTTCTTCCTGGCCAATTGTGAGAAAGCGGAAGTCAGCCCGGAGGTCTTGGCCCATTATCAGGGTATTGCCCGTTATTACCGAGCCCAATTCTACATGGATAAGGTGAAACGTTATTCCGATGTACCTTGGTACGACAAACCCTTGTCAACCAACGACGAGGATCTGTATAAAGCACGAGACAAGCGTGAAACGGTCGTAGAGCACATCTTCGAAGACTATGCCTTTGCTGCAGAACATGTGAAAAGCGGACAGCCCAAGGGTGCCATTGACAAATGGATCGTATTGGCCACACTGGCCCGTCATGCGCTGTATGAGGGAACCTACCGGAAATACCACGAGGAGCTGAACCTGCAAGTCTCAGCCAACAGATTCCTGCAGAAAGCCATAGAGGCATCCCGACAGATCATGGAAGAGGGAGGATTCAGCCTTTATAATACCGGCAATCCGGACAGTGACTATTTTACCCTGTTCAATTCGTTGGATCTCACCACAAATCCTGAGATCATACAGGCTCGCTATTACGATCGGGCAACCGCCAGTAACGGTTTCTGGGCCTATATGTTCGGTAACTATATTCCCTGTCCGACAAAAGACCTGGTTCAGACCTACCTCATGAAGGATGGCTCCTACTACTCTGCTCAACCCAATTATGCTACCAAGCAATTTGTCGAAGAGTTCAAGGACCGTGACCCCCGTATGTACCAAACACTGGCCTATCCGGGATGGGAACTGATCAACACCATGACCTATGCTCCAGGTGCAGGCATTTACGTACAGAATCTCAACAAGAACTTCTCCGGGTATCATCAGATCAAAGGATTCATCAACAATAAGGATCAGGACTACTACTATAGCATCGACTATCCGGTCATCCGGTATGCCGAAGTGCTGTTGACCTATGCGGAAGCACGTGCCGAATTAGGCGAACTGACACAGGGGGATCTGGATGCAACCATCAATCTCCTGCGTGACAGAGCTGGTATGCCTCATTTGTCACTCAATCCACAAGGGGATCCGGTTATGCAGGCTGCCTTTCCGCAGGTTCCTGCCATCGTACAGGAGATCCGTCGGGAACGACGCGTAGAACTGGTGTTTGAAGGATTCCGGTTTGACGACCTGATGCGCTGGAAAGCAGGTAAGTTGTTGGAGAAGGAACCGGAAGGGCTCTATTTCCCCAGTCTGGGTAAATTCGATTTGACAGGCGATGGCATTGAAGATATCTACCTGATCCCTTCTACCGATAATATTCCGGCAGAGAACGATAAAGAGGAAAATGCTTTGGGTAAGAAGCTCACCTACTACAAGACAGGCTCCATCGACGACTCCAATGCGACGGTCTATTTGAGTGAAGGTACGAAAGGAACCATTCTGACGATCAAGGATATGGGAACCTTCAAAGAACCCCAGTTCTATTATCGTCCGATTCCCAGACACGAAATGGAACTGAATCCCAATTTAGGACCCCAGCTCTTTGGTTGGGAATAGATCCACTAAGTTTCAGAGAAAAATAATTATATAACAATGAATTAACACAGTATAAGTATGCGAACCAAGTTTATCCTTTTATTGGCCATCGGTTTATGCAGTTCAGCAATGGCCCAAGTGCAACCCAGTTTACCGAAAGAAATCAAAGTGGGGAAAGAACGCGTGAAAGCACGCCGGGAGATTACGTTGCCCATGATTGATGGGTATCAGTTGCTCAAATGCGATTTTCACATGCACACCATCTTCTCGGATGGTATTGTCTGGCCCACACTCCGTGTGCAGGAGGCCTGGGAAGAGGGGTTGGATGCTATTGCCATTACAGATCATATCGAAGGACAACCAGCGCGTCAAGGATTAAAGAGTGGCAATCATAACCAGTCGTTCGAGGCAGCCCGCGAAGAAGCGTTCCGACGCAACATCATCCTGATAAAAGGCGGCGAAATCACCCGTTCCATGCCTCCTGGACACCTGAATGCCTTGTTTGTAAAAGATGTCAACGCACTCGACCAGAAAGATTACATGGCTGCTATCGAAGAGGCACACAACCAAGGGGCATTCATTCAATGGAATCATCCGGGATGGGGTGTCAGTGAAATCAAATGGCATGATGTACACGAACAGTTGTTCCAAAAGGGTTGGCTGAATGGGATTGAGGTGTACAATGAATTTGAATGGTATCCGGTGGCATTGAACTGGGTAAATGAGAAAAATCTGACATTGCTGTGCAACACAGACGTTCATGATGTGGTGGAACGGTTGTATGACTTCTCCGAAACCTCTCACCGTCCCATGACGCTGGTGTTGGCTACCGACCGAACGGAAGAGGCCATCAAAGAGGCACTTTTTGATCACCGGACTCTGCTCTATTTCTACGACACGCTCATGGGAAAAGAGGAGCATCTCTCCAAATTCTTCCAAGCAGCCGTACAGGTAGGGGCCATCCATTACAGTAGTGAGAAAAAGAATTACCTGGAAATCCGAAATACGTGTGACGTGCCGTTCCATCTGAAAAAGTTGGATTCAGCTGCCAAGGGTTACCCCGAACAGCTGGAAATACCGGCACATCAAGCCATCACAGTTGTGATACCCAAGGAAGAAACGGATCATTCTGCCGGTATCCGATACCAGGTACAAAATCTCATTTCGGCACCTGATCAGTATGTAACGGTCGAACTGTTCTGATCGTTCATACTTCGGGTTCCTCTGATACACAAAATGGGTCGCACACACCTGTCTGAGATAGGTTGGCGACCCATTTCGTGCATTATTCGGAAAATAAAGTTTTGGCGAACGAATAAAATGTCGTATTTTAGCCATCTGAAATCAAAGGTGTCCCGGTTATGGAGGAAAGAAAGGTACAAGAGGAGGTAAAACGCATTCCCTACGGTATGATGAACTTCGTGGCTGTCCGCGAAGACAACTGTTACTATGTCGATAAGACACGGTTCATCGAGAAAGTGGAAAGGGCCAACAAGTTTTTCTTCTTCATCCGTCCCCGCCGCTTCGGCAAGAGCTTGACCCTGTCAATGCTCCGTCATTATTACGATGTAAATCAGTCGAATAAGTTTGAAAAGCTGTATGGAGATCTGTACATAGGCCAGCACCCAACGCCCAACCACAACAAGTTCCTCATCATCTATCTCAATTTTGCCATCATCAATGCCGACCTAGGGAACTACCGAAGTGCAATGGACTCCATCTGCAATACGGAATTCAACTATTTCTGTGATGTCTATGAGTCCTATCTGCCCAAAGGGATTAAGGAGGAGATGAACAAGAAAAATGGGTGTGTGGAGCAACTTGACTATCTTTACAAAGAGGCACGTAAGACAAACGCGAGCATCTATCTTTTCATCGACGAGTACGATCACTTCACCAACCATATCCTCTCGGATGCCGCCCGGCTTGAAGAATACAAAGGAGAAACACATGGTACCAGCTACTTGCACACCTTCTTCGATACCATCAAGGGTGGTACTGACTCAAGCATTGAGCGTGTGTTTGTCACAGGAGTGAGTCCCGTTACGCTGGACGATCTGACCAGCGGTTTCAATATCGGTACCAACTACTCCCTCTCTTATGCCTTCAACCAGATGGTGGGCTTCACGGAGGAGGAGGTGCGTGAGATGCTGACCTATTATTCACAACATCATGCGTTCCACCACTCCATCGATGAACTTATCGAGATCATGAAGCCCTATTACGACAACTATTGCTTTGCGAAGGAGGCTTATGGCGAGACGACGATGTACAACTCCAACATGGTGCTCTCTTTCCTTTATAAATATATCGACAATAGTTGCAGAATACCCGACGATATGCTCGACGAGAACATTCGGGTGGATTATAACAAGCTGCGGATGCTGATCCGTAAGGACAAGGAGTTTGCCCACGATGCCTCCATCATCCAGACTCTTGTGTCCAAAGGTTACGTCACGGGCGAATTAAAGAGAGGTTTCCCAGCCGAGAACATAGCCAAGGATGACAACTTCATCAGCCTGCTCTACTATTTTGGTATGGTGACCATAGGCGGTTTTTACAGGGGAAAACCCAAGTTTGTCATCCCCAACGAGGTGGTACGCGAACAGATTTTCTCTTATCTACTTGACACCTATCAGGAGAATGACCTTTCGTATGACAGCTATGACATTCGCAAGAAGGAACAGCTAATGGCGTATCATGGAGATTTCAAACCCTTCTTCCAGTACATTGCCGACAGCATCTATACGTTTGCCTCCCAACGTGACCGGCAGAAGGGCGAGGCTTTCGTGCATGGCTATACCCTTGCCCTGACCAGCCAGTGTAGCTACTATCGTCCCATCTCTGAGCTGGACAATCAAGGTGGTTATGCCGATATCTTCCTCCGTCCGCGCCATGAGATTTTCACGGATATGGAGCACTCCTACATCATCGAGTTGAAATACCTGAAGAACCATGCGACGGATGCGGAGGTAGAGGTTGCTACCCAGCAGGCTGAGGCACAGGTGTGCCGCTATGCCGACACAGTCAATGTGAACGACAACATCGGGCATACCTATCTCCACAAGGTCATCGTCATCTATCGAGGCGTAGAGATGGTCGTATGTAAGGAGGTTCCTAATTCGCACAATTGATTCTCACAAACAATTGTAATTTTATTAATAGGTATTACAATGAAGAAGATAACAAAGATATATAAGGATATACCGGAAAACTATCAATTATAGAATCATGAGAAAAAACAAATTTAGAGGAATACTATGCACTTTGGTGCTGTATGCATGTAGCATTGCTTCGTGGGCAACCTCGCCGGTACAGTCTGACACACTATCCTCCGACAGAGCCTTTTGGGTAACCACGATGACACAAATTGCGGACCCGGTGTTGAGCAATCTTAGTCAGGGAAAATTGCGAGCCAATATGCCCTATGAGTCGAAAGATACGAGCAGAGTGAAGTTTGCTCATTTGGAAGCTGTGGGTCGGCTTATCTGCGGAATAGCCCCATGGCTTGAATTAGGGCCAGATGACACTCCTGAAGGTAAGTTACGAGAAAAGTACATCAAAATGGCCGTAAAAGGACTTGAATATGCTGTTGATCCACAGAGTCCTGACTATCTAAATTTTGGCGAACCCTACCAACCTCTGGTGGATGCTGCGTTTCTTGCACAAGGTTTGTTGCGTGCCCCCAAGCAATCATGGGGTAATATGGACGAGACAACCCGCCGAAACATGATTACCGAACTCAAACGAAGCCGCAACATCAAACCGTGGGAGAACAACTGGCTGCTTTTTGCTTCCATCATTGAAGCATCATTGCTGGAATTCACCGGCGAGTGCGACATGGACCGTTTGATGTATGGCGTTAACCGATTCCGCAACGAATGGTATAAAGGCGATGCCCTTTATGGCGACGGGCCAGCCTTCCACATGGACTATTACAACAGTTTTGTGATACAACCGATGCTCACCGATGTGCTGCGAGTGATGAAACGACATGGCATTGACGATAACGGCTTTCTTGCCATTCAGGAACAGCGTCTTTCGCGCTATGCTGAACAATTGGAGCGTTTCATCTCGCCCGAAGGTACATATCCGGTAGTCGGTCGCTCCATTGTGTATCGGTTTGGGGCTTTTCATGCCTTGGCACAGGCAAGTCTGCTTCATTTGCTCCCTCCAAGAGTCAGTCCAGAACAAGTACGTTGCGCCTTAACAGCTGTAATCAAAAACCAACTGTCGGCTAAAGGTACTTTCGATGCCAATGGATGGCTACGTATAGGGTTTGCAGGCTATCAACCCGACTTGGCAGAATCGTATATCAACACGGGAAGCCTCTACCTATGTACAGTAGGAATGTTGGCTCTCGGATTGCCTGCCGACGACCGCTTTTGGTCGGCTTCCGCATCCGACTGGACAAGCCGTAAAGCATGGCACGGCATTAATATGCCTGCCGACAAGGCCATCCAATAAACGTCAGATGACTGACAGGTGTTTCCCAATCGAATCGGTTTCTGGAACTTACGAGCCGGGGTATGACAGATCTGTATCAACCTGCAAGATGAGGCAGACACCGATCCATCCACTGAGAAGATCTTCTTCTCGATTACTTGAACCGCTTTTCCAACTCATCATCCGAGAGAAGCGAGATGATGGTCTTGCCATCGGGTGTCAAGTTGGAATCGGGACAGGAGAACAACTCGGACAACAGGTGATCCATCTCTTCGGCTGACAGTTGTTTGCCCGGACGGATAGCTGCCGATTTGGCCAATGAAAAGGCTACGGTCGCTCCGACCTCCTCTTTGACAGAACTACCCATCTCGATCGCCTGATGAACAATCTCCTTCAACAGCTGCGGCGGATTGGACTGCTCCACACCGGAAGGTAATCCGTTGACAGCATAGGCATCATTCCCCAACGGGCTCAAATCAAAACCAACAAAGCGCAAGTCCTCCATCAGGGTGTTCAGCATCTGTGCCTCTACGGTGGTGAACTCGACTACCTCCGGAAACAAGAGCTGCTGAGATACCCCCTGTTGCTGCCCGATCTGTGCCAAATACTGATCATACAGGATCCGTACATGGGCACGATGTTGATCCACCAGAGCCAAGCCGGACTTTAAGGAGGTGACGATGTAGCGTGCCTTGTATTGATAGGCGGAACTGGGTAATGAGGTAAAAGCAGAAGCGATCGGAGGTTCCGGATCGGAAGAGGCGGGTATCACCGCATCTGCCTGCTCCTTTTCTTGCTGTAGGTCATCCCACGCTCCTTTGGCTTTCAATTCCTGACGGACGGCTTCGCGGTCCTCTTCAAAACCTTGGTACAACTCCTGCCAGTCAAAAGCGGGAGCGGCGGGCAGAGCATCCGCCTCTGTCGAAGCATCTGATTGAAACGGATTATACTGGGAACGGACCTGCACTTCGGGCTTATCCCAGCTTTTCGACCGATCGGCTGACGGATTATAGACCGGTATCTCGATGGAGGGATCGGCATCGAAATCCAATGTAGGGATCGCACTCGACTTGCCCAGTGTCTCTCGAACGGCAGCCATCAAGATCTGCCAGATCGGTTGCTCATTCTCAAACTTGATTTCGGTCTTGGTCGGATGGATGTTGACATCAATCGTAACCGGATCAACCTGGAAATAGATAAAATAGTTCGGTTGCTCGCCCGGTGGAATCAACTGGTCGTAGGCCTGCATGACAGCTTTGTGGAAATAGGGATGTTTCATGAAACGACCATTGACAAAGAAGTATTGCAGGGCACCACGTTTCTTGACGGAATCCGGACGACCGACAAAACCGTTGATCGACACCAACGAACTGGTGGCCTCGATCGGCAACAATTTCTGGTTCAGATTCTTGCCATACACATTCAAGATACGTTGACGCAAGCCGGACTTGGGCAGATTGAGGATCTGCACCTCATTATGGAACAGCGAAAGGTTCAGTTCCGGATTGACCAGTGCTACCCGTTCAAACTCGTAGATGATATTACGGAACTCCGTCTCATTCGATTTCAGGAATTTCCGACGGGCTGGTACATTATAAAACAGATTCTTGACCGAAAAGATACTTCCCGGAGCACACGCATCGGGCTCGACCTCTTCCACCACCGAACCAGCTAACGACAAGCGGGTACCTACCTCGGATCCCTGTTGGCAGGTACGCAATTCTACGTGAGCCACTGCTGCAATGGAGGCCAAAGCCTCCCCTCTGAAACCCATCGTATGCAGGGAAAACAGATCGTCAGCCGTCGAGATTTTGGATGTAGCATGACGTTCGAATGCCATACGCGCATCGGTTTCAGACATACCTTTTCCATCGTCGATGACCTGCACCAACGTCTTGCCGGCATCTTTGATGTTGACCTGAATGGTCGTTGCACCGGCATCCAAGGCATTTTCGACCAACTCTTTGACGACTGAAGCCGGCCGCTGGATCACTTCGCCAGCCGCAATCTGGTTGGCGATATGATCCGGTAACAGATGGATAATATCGCTCATCGTAAATAAAAGAACCAATATAGGGCGGCCAACAACACCACCAACACAATCAACTTGACATTCTTATACGAACGGGAACGGCTGTCATCTCCCTTGTCCAGACTCTTCTTCAGATGCGAAGTTCCCTCTATAAAGGTGCCTTTGATATGCGGTTTATAGTGGGCCAGGTCATCCTCTTCGATACCCATCTCTCGCTTGACCTTCTGCACACGCTCCTCCATGGCCTCCTTGTGCGGATCCCAATAGATCGGCTTGTGTTCGAATTGCCGGGGTTTACGGACGTGATAAAACGAAAAAAGTGCCATACGTTTACTGTTTTATGATTCGTGCGCTAATGTACAAATTTATTACTACGTTTCGGTACATCCTGTACCTTTCTTTTCTTGACTTGATAAATATCGTCTTTATCTTGGGGTCGCAAATAATCAAACCAGTAGAAATCCTTCAGGAGTTTTTGCTCCGGTCTCAGATCGGGTATCGGTGTCATCGTCCCCTCCGGATTAGGCCAGATCTTCAATCGCTCCAGTTTATTCTCTTTCACCCAAATGCTCAAATAACCACTCTGGGTCTGGTTCATACCCACCATGGATCCGTCATTTTCCAACGGATAAAAGATCGATTCCGCATTACCGGAAACATCAATTTGACGGACACTCTTGCCATCGAAATAGGCTTTCAAATCGGTTCCCTTCAACTGGTTGAACGAGACGGAATCTACCTGTTGTATCGCAAAGGCGAACTGACGGACATGCGCAAAGTCGATGGTGCTGTCGTTGAGATAGATCAGGATGGTATCACCATAGAGCTGATACTGCTCGTTCCAAACAACAGGTTCGGTGAAGAGGTAAAGCACAGAGTCGCGTGTATTGAAGAGCATCGAATCACAGACACCCTGCAGATCAGAGCGGAAAAAGCGGACTCCATGAAAGGCCTTCACCTCACGGGTATCGGGATCAACGGTCTCCATCTGCAACGTATCAGCATGGAGATAGAGCGTATCCCCCTGACTGTACTCCAGGAAACGGGCACTATCCGTAGCAAAGGCATATTCTGTCTTCTCATTATAGAATCCGTACTGTCCCTCCAGCATCACCTGCTGGAGCGTATCTTGCAAACACATATTTCCGAACACTTCGCCAAAACCGCTGTTCCGATCGTAGGCGATGCTGTCACCCGATAGGATACGGTTACCCGATTCGATGGTCGAACGGTCCAACAAGAGTGCTTTGTTCTGTTCTGTGTCATACCAGCCCAAGGAGGTACGCACCGTTCCGCTGTCTGAAACAATCACGGAAGGGCCCAAGATGGTCGCCAACTTGGTGTCGGTCTGATAATGCAAGGTATCGGAATAGAGGGTAAAGTCAGGATTCTCCAAACGGACACTGTCGTTGAAAATGGCCAGTTTGGTGGCTGGAGAGTATTGGCCATAGAAGGAAGAGAGCTGGTTCAACGAATCGACAATCATACCCCCTTCAAAATAGTAGCCGATATTGGAGATGCGTTCATAGTTCAAGCTGTCGGTAAAAAGGGTGACTTGTCCATTCTCCATCCGGACATTGTCGCGCAAATGGGCAATCTGCGTGTCACCATTATAATGCAGATAATCTCCATAAACAAAAAGGGTATCACCCTGTTCCATGCGTACATGGCTGAAAGCCTCCAACGAGTTGCTTTTCTCAAAGAAATAGGCACTGTCGCAATACATATAGGAACTGTCGTGACGGAAACAAACCTCTCCCACCAACACCTGGGCATCGGGGTTCTGTGCCTGATCGAACGAGAGCGTGTTGGCATGTTCCAGATAGACCTTGGTCTTGCGTACCGTATCGGCAGGTGCTGGCAGGGCAAGGCTATCAGTAGATACGACAATACTATCAGGGACTTGCGCCTGTAGCCCAAATCCTGATAGTATCTCGATACTTAATAAAAAAACAATCAGAATATTCAGTCTCATTTCTTTACCCACCCCGGATAACGGAAGTCACAATTCTGCCATCCGTCCGAAATACGCACGTATGTCGATTTCTGCTTCTTGATGATCCAATTGTTCAACAGTTCCTCCCGTTTCTTCGATTCAACCATTGTCTTCAATGCCTGATAGTCGTCCGACAAATTGGCCTTATGACCTTCGACACGCGCTTTCAGCTTGACGATCGCCACGACCTCACGCTGTTTATCGGTAATCATGGTAAAGGGCTTGGAAATCTCGCCCACCTCCATGTTATAGACTACCTTACCGATCTCCTGCGGCAATTCCTGCATCTCAAACCTGGGTGTACCCATGTTGCTGCTCTCATACTGGTTGTTGACCATCAAACCCTTGTTGTTTCGGGTATCTTTATCAGCCGAGATAAACATGGCCGCCTCTTCAAACGAGAACTTATTCTCTTTTAAATCGTTATAAAGTGAATCCATACGAGCCGTAGCCTCGCTCAACTCCTTGTCCGACACCTTCGGCTTCAACAGGATGTGACGACAGTTTACACGGTCACCTCGTTTCTCGATCAACTGGATGATGTGGTAGCCATATTCCGTCTGAACGATCTGCGACACACGCTTCGGGTCTCTCAGGTTGAAAGCCACATTGGCAAACTCCGGCAGCAACTGTCCTTTACTCATGAAGCCCAATTCACCACCGCGCGGAGCCGAACCCGGATCCTCCGAATAGAGACGTGCAATCGAAGAGAACTCACGTTCACCCTTATTGACCTGTTCGGTAAACTCACGCAGACGCGACTTGATGGCATCGGTCTCCTCAAACGGAATCTTCGGTTCCATGGTCACGATCTGTACCTCTACCGTAGTCGGAATGGAGGGCAGACTGTCTTTTGGAATCGAATTGAAATACTTCCGCACCTCGGAAGGAGTCAGCTTGATTTCGCCAATCAGCTGCTGCTGCATCTTACTCACGATCTGCTGTTCACGGATCATCTCCTTTCGCTCTTCCTTGATCTGCGAATACTTCTTGCCGAAATACTCTTCCATTTTCTCGCGCGATCCCAACTGATTGACCGCAAAGTTCATCCAACGATCGACCTCCTGGATCACCTGGTTCTCGGCCACTTCGATACTGTCGATTTTCGCTTGGTTGAGATACAATTTCTGAACAGCCATCTGTTCGGGAATAAAACAATAGGGATCGCCCTCCAGACGTTGATTCTCGTTCTGCATATATAGACGCTGAGCCTCCACATCCGAACGCAAAATGGCATCATCGCCAACCACCCACACAATTTCATCAATCACATTGTCTTGCGCCATCGCCCAAGAGCAGCAGGTCAGCAAAAACAGAGTCAAACACTTTTTCATCATAAACTATCCTTTATTAGTTTGATCCCGGTTCAGGATAAAACGTCACATCACCGTCCCGGACTGCATCGTTATACAATTCATCTTCAAATTCCTTCAGGAATACGACCTTACGCTGGTTCAACAACATCTCCTTGACCTGCGGCATCGCATAGTCGAAAGGTGCCACAGCCCCGATCGGGAGGTATTCCTTGATATTTAACAGATAGCAATAACTGCTATCCGACACTTCAACAAATCGGTTGGCTTTCAAGAAGGCACCCTGATCGGCTACATGGAGCGGAACATTGACCATCACTTCATCAAAATCAATCCACTTGTCGTAAAAATACTCGTAGATATGCGCATTCTGAATGCAATACTTCTCGATTTTCTCCAACGAAGACTCGGAGGCCGATCGGCACCAGCTCTTCACCTCGTTGAGCGAAGGTGCATCGGCTGGCACTTTGAGAAACAATCCCTTGATCAGACTCTCTTCCAACACGAACTTGTCTTGATGCGCTTCATAATAATGCATCATGTCACTTTCGCTGATGTCATCCAACAAGCGTTCCTTCAACAAATGCTCCTGATAGCGATAACGGATCAAGGAACGTCGATAGTCCTCTACCAACTGATCAATGGTCTCCTTCTCATCCGACAGGTTACGCAAGGCAACCTGATAGACCAATTCGTCTTTGACCCATTTCTTCACGATACTTTCGGCCAACAGCAGACTGTCTTCCGACGAAAGCCCTTTCGGGATCTGCTTGTTCACCTCCGTACGTGTCAAAACACGCTCCTGCATTCCTACCAACGCATCCACTTGGCTGGTCTGTTTCTTCTCTTTACAGGCAGCGAGCAAAGTTACAAACGTTATAAAAATGAGCGACCATTTCATCAGCTGTATTATTATTTTTTACCTAACTTTTTCAACAAACGCCAGTTTATCTCGACCGGATAGCTCTTGTTCAGCTCCTCAACCCACTGTTTCTCCAATTCAGCCTGCTCGGCAGCCGGCTTCGACCAGATCTTCTGGTTGCTGATCTCGAACAGCAACATGCCATCGCGATACTCCTGCATCAGGTGCTCCATCTCAGGATGCTTCTGCTCCAGGTTCTTCCGTTCGGAGGTGGTGACAATGTCTCGGATAAAGAGGTTATAGACCTCCCACATGAAATCGCCCGCATAGGTCTTGGTCGAGAAGGGACAACGTTGCAGATAATAGGCAAACTCATTTTGCGGAAAATCCACCCCGTCGAGATGCATCAACGTCTTCTCCATCTTCTCGGCCTGTTCATAAAAGGCACGATCGCTGGGGAAATAATCATTACACAAAGCCTGCAGTTCGGCATAGGCCTCCGGGTAAAACACATAGCCATATTCCTGCTTCATCCGTTCGTCAAACGCCTGATACAGTTCAAAGTTACGCTCACCCTGTCCCATCTGACGCATCAAGGACTTCTTGACATCGTCAAAAGGTTTACGCCCACTCTTGTCGATCAGCTGGATAATATGGAAACCGAAACGTGTCTCCACAATGCCAGACAGTTGGCCTGGGTTCTGCAAGGCATAGGCTGCCTTTTCAAAGGGCTCGATCATCTCGCCGGGACCAAACCAAGGCAAGACACCCCCGCTCTGTGCCGTACCGTCACCGGAATATTGCTTGGCCAGTTCAGCAAAGTCTCCACCCGCCTGCAACTTCGCATACACCTCTTCGGCACGTTGACGGGTCTCCGCATGACTGGTAGCCGTCGAGTCTTTGGGGAATGGCAACAGGATGTGTGCCACCTTCATCAGTCCCGGATGGGGCTTTCGGGCTGTCACCTTGATCAGATGAAAACCCAATTTCGTACGCACAGGGCGAGAGACCACTCCCACCGGCAATGCATAGGCAGCCTCCTCAAAGGCTTTGACCGACTGCATCGGCTGGAAACAGCGTACATGTTCGTAGGCCACATGCTCCTTATCTTGGGCAAATAGCTCCTGCCCGACCTGATCCAAATCGGCACCACCCTGCAACTGCTCATAGACGGCCATTGCCTGTTGATAGACAGCTACCGTATCTTTCGACAAGGTCTTCTCGGGCAGACGGAACAGGATGTGGCTCAACTCCAGGATCTCATTTCCACGATCATAGACCACCCGTGCCGCTGCCTCTTCAGCCGGCTTGTCGGAAAGATAACCCGATACCAGTTGAGCCCGATAGCCCTCCAATTCATTCTTGAAGCTCTCCTTCCGATCCAGTCCTAACTGCTCGGCAGCTGCCACCTTCAACTTGAAGTTCTTGAACAGCTCGACATACTGTTTAACCGATTTCTCGTTTTTTAAATCAACCTCCGCATTCTTCTGGGCTATGTATAGAAACTCAGCTACGGATACCGATTTATCGGCCACCTTCATCACCACCGAATCAGGCAGACTTTCAGCTCCAGCTGTCAAGCCAGTACCCAGAAGAATGGACAGCACCAAATTTTTCATCAATCGTTTCTTTTATTAATTCGCCATCTCGGACAAGAACTTGATACGTACCAGACGAATCTCATCTTCCGTATAGTCGCCACCCAATTCCTCAATGGCGTCTTCCAGATCATCTGTTTCGGAATCTTTGAAATACTCATAGATATCCTCCACATGGTCCTCATCCATCACATCGTTCAGAAAATAGTCAATGTTGATGCGTGTGCCGGAATAGACGATGGCTTCAATCTCATCCAGCAATTCGCCGAACTCCAGTCCGTTGGAATTGGCAATCTCGTCCAAGGCTACCTTGCGGTCGATCCGTTGAATGATCGATACCTTCAGCTTCGACTTGTTGGGCACCGTACGCACACGCAAGTCCTCCGGACGTTCAATCTCGTTTTCTTCTACATGCTTCTTGATCAACTCGACGAACTCCTTGCCGTAGCGTTTAGCCTTACCGGCACCCACACCCGGAATGTTCTGCAACTCCTCCAAGGTAATGGGGTAGGTTGTAGCCATCGCCTCCAACGAAGGATCCTGGAAAATGACAAAAGGCGGAACCTCCAATCGTTTGGACAACTTCTTACGCAGGTCCTTCATCATGGAGTAGAGCACCGGATCGACGGCACACGTAGCACCACCCCGTACCGGAACCTCTTCTTCCTCCTCCTCTTCAAACTCATGATCTTCCGTAATCTTGAACGAAACCGGCTTATCCATGAATTCCTTACCCTTTTCGGTCAGTTTCAGCAAGCCATAATTCTCAATGTCTTTCGCCAAGTAACCGGCAATCTGAGCCTGACGGATCACCGCATTCCATGTCTTTTCGTCTTCATCCTGTCCCGTCGCAAAGACTTCCAATTCGTTGTGTTTGAATGACAAAATTTCAGTCGTCTCGTTGCCCAACAGGACATCTACAATATAATCAGCCTTAAACTTCTCTTTCAATGTGCTGACAACCTCCAGCACTGCACTCAGTAATTCTTTTGCTTCCACCTTTTTCTTCGGATTCAAACAGTTATCACAACTACCACAATTATCCTCCAGATACTCTTCACCGAAGTAATGCAGCAACACCTTCCGACGGCAAACCGAGGTCTCGGCATAGGCAGCTGTCTCCTGCAATAATTGCTTGCCGATCTCCTGTTCAGCCACCGGTTTTCCCTGCATGAACTTCTCCAGTTTCTGTAGATCCTTATAGGAGTAGAAAGCTAAACAACGGCCCTCGCCGCCATCACGTCCAGCCCGTCCAGTCTCCTGGTAGTATCCTTCCAGACTCTTCGGAATATCATAGTGAATCACATAACGCACATCCGGCTTGTCGATGCCCATACCAAAAGCAATCGTTGCCACAATCACATCTACCTGCTCCATCAGGAACGCATCCTGATTGGCCGAGCGGACCTGTGAATCCATACCCGCATGATACGGGAGTGCCTTGATGCCATTTGCCTTCAAGATGTCGGCAAACTCCTCCACCTTCTTTCGGCTCAAGCAATATATGATTCCTGATTTTCCCTCTTGAGACTTGATAAATTTAATAATCTCACGGTCGATATTCGCTCCTTTCGGACGAACTTCATAGTACAAGTTTGGACGGTTGAAGGACGATTTGAAAACAGTAGCATCAATCATGCCCAGATTCTTCTGAATGTCGTGCTGTACCTTCGGTGTTGCCGTAGCAGTCAATGCGATCAAGGGACGTTTGCCAATCTCATTGACAATCGGGCGAATCCGACGATACTCCGGACGGAAGTCGTGTCCCCACTCCGAGATACAGTGCGCCTCATCGACCGCATAGAAAGAGATCTTCACCTGACGAAGGAACTCGACATTCTCCTCCTTGGTCAGCGATTCGGGAGCCACATAGAGCAGCTTGGTCCGACCACTCAGTATATCCTCCTTCACCTGATCGATTGCAGCGCGGTTCAACGACGAGTTGATGAAATGAGCGACACCATTCTCCTCGCTGAAGTTGCGCATCGCATCCACTTGGTTTTTCATCAAAGCGATCAAGGGCGAAATCACGATAGCCGTGCCCTCCATCATCAGGGATGGGAGCTGGTAACAGAGCGATTTGCCTCCACCAGTAGGCATTAACACAAACGTATCGTTTCCTGCCAATACATTTTCGATAATTTCCTTTTGATTTCCTTTAAAGGTATCAAAGCCAAAATGCTTTTTTAACTGTTCCGTCAAATTGTCCTTCTTTGCCATACTTGGTATTATTTTAAGAGAACCGGTTTAGGACAGGCCATCGACCTGCAACCGGTTTACATCTGATTTCTCAAATTGTTCTTTCGCATACTCCAATGTTACATGGAGCTCCTTTTTCCGTTGAGAAGGCATGTTATACATGGCGTCCATCATGATGGACTCTACAATGGCACGCAAGCCACGAGCACCCAACTTGAACTCCATCGCCTTATCGACCACAAAGTCCAGGGCCTCCTCATCGAAGTGCAAGTCAATCTTATCGATTGCAAACAGTTTGATGTACTGCTTGATGATCGAATTCTTCGGTTCCGTCAGGATATTACGCAAGGCCGTCCGATCCAACGGATTCAAATAGGTCAGAATCGGCAGACGACCGATGATCTCCGGGATGAGTCCGAATGCTTTCAAATCGGTCGGCGTAATATACTTCATCAAGTTATTCCGATCGACGGTAGCCACCTCGGCTTGGGCTGCATAACCGACCACACGGGTGTTCAATCGTTTGGCAATCTTCTTCTCGATGCCATCAAATGCACCACCACAAATGAACAGGATATTCTTCGTATTGACCGCAATCATCTTCTGTTCCGGATGCTTGCGTCCCCCCTGAGGCGGTACGTTTACGATCGAACCCTCCAACAGTTTCAGCAACCCCTGCTGTACACCTTCGCCACTCACATCGCGCGTAATGGAGGGATTATCACCCTTGCGGGCAATCTTGTCGATCTCATCGATGAAGACAATGCCTCGTTCGGCAGCAGGAACATCATAATCGGCAGCCTGCAACAGACGAGTCAGGATGCTCTCGATATCCTCACCTACATAACCGGCCTGTGTCAACACAGTCGCATCGACAATCGCAAAAGGTACCTTCAGTAATTTGGCAATCGTACGTGCCAGCAACGTCTTGCCGGTTCCGGTCGTACCCACCATGATGATGTTGGACTTTTCGATATCCACATCATCGGCCTGCATGTTTGCCTGCAATAATCGTTTGTAATGGTTATAGACCGATACGGCCAAATAGCGCTTGGCATCATCCTGGCCGATCACATATTGATCCAAAAAGGCCTTGATGTCCTTGGGTTTTGGCAGACTCTTCAGATCCGCAGTCCACACCTGGGGCGCATTCGCCAACATATTATCACGAAGGATGTCATAAGCCTGACGGACACAATCGTCGCAAATAGCTCCTGAAATACCATTGATCAGCAATTTGACATCACGACCATTCCGACCACAAAATGTACATATACTCGTTTTGACCATAAATCTAATTAAGGTTATTTACGGGTTAGTATCTCATCGATCATTCCATATTCCTTGGCTTCGGCAGCTGTCATCCAGAAATCGCGATCACTGTCGCGCTCGACATCTTCGTAAGGTTTACCTGAGTGTGTGGAAATAATGGTATAGAGTTCCTTCTTCACCTTCAAGATCTCGCGTGCCGTGATCTCAATATCAGAAGCCTGACCATTTACACCACCCAGTGGCTGATGGATCATAACCCGTGAATGTTGCAATGCGAAACGTTTGCCCTTGGCTCCGGCCACCAACAGGACAGAGGCCATCGAAGCCGCCATACCGGTACAGATGGTCGAAACATCCGAACTGATAAACTGCATCGTATCATAAATTCCGTAACCCGCATAGACCGAACCTCCCGGCGAATTGATATAGATTGAAATATCCTTACCCGGATCACTGGAGTCCAAATAAAGCAGCTGAGCCTGAATCACATTAGCTGTATAGTCGTCAATGGCAGTTCCCATGAAGATGATGCGGTCCATCATCAGACGGGAAAAGACATCCATCTGAGCCACATTCAGCTGACGTTCTTCTATGATCGTGGGTGAAATGTAACTGCTCGTGATGTTCATGTAACTGTCCAGAGCCGTTCCACTCATGCGCAAATGTTTCGTAGCGTACTTTCTAAAATCTTCCATATAATGTTTCTTCTAATATTTTTAACCCGTCAAGAGGAGAAAAGAAAAAGAGATTTCTCTCCACTTATCTACGGGTAAACAAAGTTATAAATAAATTTCCGTACGGAACAACTTTATTTATCTCCGAAAGATATTTTTTTCGAGAGAAATCTCTTTTTCATATCGAATGAGGCCCTTCTACGGGAAAACCGGGTGCCTCATCCGTCTATTTCAAGCAAACAGCTTCGAAAATTCGTCGGCTGTCACCTCTTTGACATCCAGAGAAACCTGCTCCTTCAACCAAGCAGCCAACTTCTCCTCAACGGCACGTTCGATGATACCCTGAACCGTCTCCTTGTTCTTCAGCATATCCTTGGCATAGTTATCCAGTACATTCTCCGGAACAGAGAGCATACCATATTGTGCAAACTGAGCCTTAGCCACACGCTTTGCAAACGATTCGAGATCGGCATTCTCGACCTTCAGGTTGTTCTGCTTTACCAATGTCTCCTTGATCAGGTGGTAGGTCAGATCCTCGATGATCTTCGGATAGTCCTTCTCAATAGCCTCCGGTGTGTTCTCCTTGTTAGCCACCAACAACCAACGTTTCAAGAAGGCATCGTCGAATGACAACTCACCAGCCTTGGCAACCAACATCTCACGGATGTCGAGCAAGAACTTGTAGTCGCTCTGGGGTGTAAACTGCTCCAGAATAGCTGCACGGATAGCATTGCGGAACTCCTCTTCGTTGCTGACAGTACCTTCGCCCAATACCTTGTCGAACAGCTCCTGATTCAACTCAGCAGGCTGATGACGCTGGATAGACTGGATCTCGAAGCTGAAGTCGCCGGTCATCTCAGCTACCTTGTCCTTCTCGATCTTCAAGAAAGAGGCGATTTCTACTTCTGCACCTTCGAATGCCTTGTTCGGGTTGAAGACGATGACACTGTTCACCTTTCCACCGACGAACTTAGCCTTTTCTTCCTCATCCTTGATATACTGCGGCATCAGGATAGCACCCTCAACAACCAGGCCACCCTCTTTCGGAGCACCATTTTCCAATTCGGCTACGGTACCCTTTACCAGATCCTTCTCAGCTACCTCTTCAGCATCCACATAAGTGCCGAAGTTAGCCTGATATGCCTCAACCTGCTTGTTGATCATATCCTCTTCGATCTTTACCTGATAGAACGGAACGGTATCCTCCTTGCTCAAGGCAATGTTGATGGCCGGAGCGAAAGCAACATCGAAGCAGAATTCGAAATCCTCGTCGGTATCGAAGTTAACCGGCTTCTGCTCAGTTACGTTCGGCAGGGGCTCACCCAAAATATTCAAATTATTCTCGCGGATGTATTTGAACAGGTTTTCAGAGACCAACTTGTCCACCTCTTCAGCCAATACATGCTTACCATACATTTTCTTAACCAAGCTCATCGGGACCATTCCCTTACGGAAGCCCGGTACATTAGCTTTCTGACGGAATGTGCGCAGGCCCTTTTCCACCTGAGTAGCGTAATCAGCCTTGACGATTTCCAATTTCACGATACCGCTGATAGTACCGTTGTTCTTAAGCGAAATATTCATTCTGAATGATATTTTATGGAATTAATTAGTATTCTAATCGCATTTTAGGGCGCAAAATTAGGCTTATTCTTTCAAACTCGCAAATTTTTTCCAGTTCATCTCCTCGCAATTTGTTATCTTTGTCCGTTCATTAGAAATAACAGCAATGCTTGGATGTATGAAACAAGGTGCTTATGCCGATCAATCGGCCTCTTTCCAACTTTTCCTGCTGCTCGGTTTCCTGTTGGCAGGACTCTGCCTGTCCAGTCTGCTGGCCGGTGTTGTCGTATGGTGTTGTAACGGTTCCCTACAGGTGATGTATCAGGATCCGTGGATGATGCGACTCACACAATTCATCTCGGCTGTCGGGACCTTTCTCCTTCCCGCTCTGCTGGTAGCCTGGTGTTGTGGACATTCCGTTCGTGCCTACTTGTCGATCGGACCTGTTCCGAGAATCCATGCGTTCGTTTGGGTATTCATCAGTATGCTGCTGCTGATCCCCGGTATCAACCTGCTGGATTATGCCAACCGCCAACTGGTATTGCCTGATTGGATGGCTCCGGTCGAAAGCTGGATCCAGGCGCAAGAGGCGCAAGCCGAACGACTGGTCTCCCTACTCTTCAGCCAAGAGGGGATCTTGCCCCTTTTGAGCAACCTGCTGGTCGTCGCCCTGATGGCAGGCATTACGGAAGAGTTTCTGTTCCGCGGTTGTATGCAACAGATCGTCCGTCGTTGGACCCGTAACCCGCACACGGTGATCTGGATCGTAGCTTTCCTGTTCAGTGCCATCCACCTACAATTCTATGGGTTTGTTCCCCGTATGTTGTTAGGAGCCTACTTTGGCTATCTCCTGTACTGGAGCCGGAATATATGGATTCCGGTCTTCGCCCATTTTTGCAACAATGCGCTGGTCGTTCTCTTGCAAAGCCATCCCGACTGGCCTATCTATCAATACTGTCAGCCCGATCTGACACAAGGAATCGCTATACATTATATTATAGTGGCACTCCTCCTGCTCCTGCCCTTCGGCTGGATTCTCCGGAACAGATTACAAATTGGTAACACTTATCACAAATAGCATGAAACAGGTATTCTCTTTGATGTGGGTCTTTCTGGCCCTCTCCTTGACGACGTTCGGACAAGGAAGAAGCGTTGAGTTGTTTAACTTCGGCTGGCGTTTTGCTGCCGGAGACATTCCACAGGCCGAACAACCCCACTTGGACGATTCGTCCTGGCGATCTGTCGATGTTCCCCATGATTTTCAGATCGAACAGCCGTGGGTGGCCCCAGCCGACAACGAACAGGCAGACAACAGCGACATAGGCGCCAACGTACGTAGCCGCCTCAGTAGCCGTGGATTCAAAGAGATGGGCATCGGTTGGTACCGGAAGCATTTCCAACCCGAACCGGACTGGCAAGGAAAACGGGTACTCCTCGATTTCGAAGGCATCATGTATGTGGGTGATGTCTATCTGAATGGTGAACGGATCGGCGGTACCGACTATGGCTATGTAGGCTTTGAGATCGACATCACGCACCGGTTGAAATATGGTGAGGAGAATGTGTTGGCTGTCAAGGCGGATACACGCGAACCGAATAACTCCCGTTGGTACACCGGTGGCGGACTCTTCCGGAATGTCCAGCTGGTTGTGACCGATCCGGATCTTTACCTGACGAGACATCCGCTCTTCATCACGACACCCACCGTTTCGAATGAGCGGGCCTCGCTGCACATTCAGGCTGAGATTGCCAGCAGCCAACGACAACCCATCCAGGCGGAAGTGGTCATTACGGATGCACAAGGGACAGAGGTCATCCGGCAACAGACCCAATTCCAGTATCGTCAGACACCCTACGAATATGCCTTCCCGGAGATCACACTTCCACAGCCCCACCGCTGGAGCTGCGAAGATCCCTATCTCTATACGGCTACTGTCACCCTCTACCGGGCAGATGGCCAAGTGGCCGATCAGATCAGTGAACGGTTCGGTGTACGAACCATCGAGTTCTCCCCGGCCTTTGGTCTGAAGCTGAATGGCGAGAAGGTATTACTGAAAGGTATTGCCAACCATCACTCCTTGGGTGCATTGGGTGCAGCCGCCTACCCGCGTGCCATTGAGAAACGGTTACAACTGCTCAAATCGTTTGGGGTGAACCACATCCGCACCTCCCACAATCCGTATAGTGTCGATTTCATGAACCTTTGCGACCAATACGGTATCTTGGTGGTGGATGAACTTTACGACAAGTGGCTCGACCAGTATTGCGGTGGACGTGTCCCCTGGGCACACCTCTGGCAGCAGGACATACCGGAATGGATCAAGCGCGACCGGAACCATCCCTCGGTAGTCTTCTGGAGTTTAGGCAATGAGTTGCAGACCTATTGGCATCTGCCCTACGCTGACTGGGGTGTCACCCCCTACCGGATGCAGCGCGAACTGCTGAAACGTTACGACCCGACACGACTGATCACAGTGGCCATGCATCCGCGAGGCCGACACATGGATACAGATTCGTTACCTGCACCCCTCGTGCATGAGACGGACATTGCTGCCTACAACTATCGGTATATGTATTTTCCGGGAGATGGCAAACGCTTCCCAAACCTGATGTTCTACCAAAGTGAGGCAAACACCAGCAATATGGGTCCCAATTTCTTCGAAATGGATCTGGAGAAGGTGATCGGTCTGGCCTATTGGGGACAGATCGACTATTTGGGCGAGAGTGGCGGATGGCCTGCCAAAGGATGGGCACAAGGAGCGTTCGACATTTCCCTGCAACCGAAACCCATTGCCTACCTGCTGAAGAGTATGTTCAGCTCTGAACCGGTGGTGCACATCGGAGTTATCGACAGTGATGTAGATTTGATGTGGAATGATGTGCAGATCGGCACACCACACATGAGTGAGCATTGGAACCGGAAGGCTGGCGAACTGCTCTCACTCTTCACCTATACCAATGGAGACGAAGTGGAGCTCTTTGTCAACGGGAAAAGTCAAGGTATCAAACCCAACCTGCCGGGACGCGATCGAAACAAGATTCGTTGGGACAGCATTACGTATCAGCCCGGCTATGTAGAGGCGGTAGCACGACAAGGTGGAAAGATCGTGGCCAGACACCGGATCGAAACGACAGGCAAACCCAAACGGTTAGTGGTTGAAGCGGACAATGCCCATTGGCAAGCTGACGGGATGGATCTGCAACATGTACGCATCTATGCCGTCGATAGCCGTGGCCGTCGGGTGCACGATGCAGCCTATCCTTTGCGTTTCCGTGTTGAAGGAGATGCCCGACTGGTAGCCGTGGATAATGGAGACATTGTCTCAGACGAACTGCATACCGTCAGCCAACGTAAGCTCTTTCATGGCTCTGCTTGGGTGATTCTCCGTTCCGGCAGACAACCCGATAGCCATATCACACTGACGGTCGAATGCGATGGTCTGCCCAATACTCAGCTCCGTCTCTCGACAGAGTAAGCCAGTGTTTACTCACCACCGTATCGTTGTTCCCTACAAATAATCCCCGATACCTTCCGCAAGGAAGATGTCGGGGATTACTGTTATGAATTACAAATATAATCTAAGCCTTGTCTCATGACAAAAGAGATTTGTCGTAAACTTCAACTAGACCTCTTAACATCCATACGAATCGATTCATATTCGTTGAGATAATCTTTTACTTGAGCCTCCAACTGGGGAAGATCGTTTTGAATTACATCCCAAACCACCGTGTTATCTACCTGAAAGTATTCATGTACGATATAGTTTCTCATGCCAGTTACCAATTTCCACGGTGTAGCAGGATGCTCATCCTTAAAACTTTTAGTCAGCAAATTGGAGGCCTCTCCAATAATCTCAATATTTTTCACAACGGCATAATACATCATGTCGTCTGTATTGAAATCATCGAAACACTTCTCTGACGTATAACGCTTGATTCTTTCAATGGCCTGAACGATGTGTTCCAGTCTAACCTTATCCTTACTCTGTTCTCTCATAAATCAGAATTTTATCCTTGTCTGCTGACTGTTTAGCAAAAGGCAGAAGCGTTCCTTCAGACACCAAATCTACCTTACGACCTAACAGTTCCTCCAAATCAGTCCACATACCAAAGAATTTCAATCCAATAGGATGGCTCTTGTCCAATAAAACCATGATGTCCACATCGCTGTCAGGTGTTTGTTCCTCACGCGAAAACGAACCAAACAGCCATGCTTTCAAGACGGGCTGACTCTTGAAATAACCTGATACAGTGTCTTTAATCATATCTGTTGTCATCATGCGAAGAATTTTATATCCGTAGCAAATTTACGAATAAAATACAAGATAGAAAGAAATTAAGTGGTTTTCTGCTTCAAACACAGATTTTTCACGTGTACATGGGTAACAAAAATCCCCGACACCTACCGCATGGAGATGTCGGGGATTGTTGTCAATCACGGAGTGAAGACTGATTAGGAGAAAGGAGGCTCCTCACCACCGGAGGTCTCTTCCGCCTTGAAGGAGGCGGTCAGGGTCAAGTCCTCCGTTACCGTGATCGAGCGGGAGGCAGCCGTGTTACCGTCGCTCCACTTCTCAAACTGATAACCGCTCTTGGCCGTAGCTGAGATGGTGGCAGAGGTGCCCTCGTCGAACGTACCGCCACCGGTTACAGTTCCCTGCTCCTCATTGGCGGACAGAACCGTCAAGGTGAACTGCTTCACGGCAGGAGTCTCCCCCTCCGGATTTCCAGACGAACTACCACCCGACGGGTTGCTACCATTGGAGTAGCTGACCGCACGCTTCAAGGAGGCAGCCAGGTTCAGGTTGGCGTTACTCAACGTACCGGTGGCACGTGCCCGGAGCTTCACGCCATCGATGTTGTTGGCCACCGTGAACATCTCGGGAGAGACGGCTCCCTGCTTGTTACGGATGCCGACCGAGAAGATGGCTAAGTTGTCGATCTTCACGTTCTTTCCTGCCAACAGCATCTCCTTGATGCACTTCACCATCGCCTTCATCACTCCCACACACATAGCCTCCGAAAAGCCCGTGTTGTGCTCCTCCATGTGGGCAGCGAGTGCCTGCAGGTCCATGGTTTCCTCTACTACCGGATAAGCGTAATACTTACCGAATGCTGAACTCATCTCGTTCGAATTCTGACGCAATAAATAACGAATCATAGCAATACAAATTAAAGATAAAACATACCGAATCGGCTTGCGCCTCAGTCGGATAAGCCCCTTTGGCTTACGTCACAAAGGTACGACTTATCATTTTGAGCCTCTGAGGTTTCCATACGATGGCTGCGATAGCGGAACATTTTTCCTTTACGGTTCTCCTATTTGCCGGATGATGGCACGTATCTCCCTCGAAGTGAAATACTTCGCTGTCTTCTGATACCCCATCCCCTCTAACTCCTCAGTCAATACTTTGCATCGTTTGATCCACGACATCAGGTGGTTGACTGCCGCATGAGGCGAGGCTGCCGTGGGAAAATAAAGGAGGGCGAGTTCCTTCTTGCTGTAAGCCCGAATTTTGAATTCTTCCATATCTTGTTTTTATTTTTTATTTTGAATAAATGTAAGTATGATAGTTAGCGGTCGTAACTACCATACTTACGACCCGTAAATAGCATAGTTAGACTGTCGAACTATCCTGTTTCGTTACCTTCTGATACTGTCCACGGTTCACTTTGACTAATACCCGATACTTTAAATACAGAGTCCCAAGTGTTCGTTCGGCAGAACGAACCGGATAACCGATTTGATTTGCAATAGATTTTGCCTCTTTCGTCGTAAACATGCGATCCGAAGGCAATGCCTCGTAGAACTTCCTTTCACTCTGATTAGGCTGTTCCCCCAGCTGACAAAACGGATCATCTTCTTTCGTACCAATCACAGCATACACGCGAGCCGTATGATTCACCAGGCAATGGATGATGGTCATAGCTGTTTCAAAATCTTTATCATTACATATCAAAGCCTGCTCGTCATCGTCGAACAGATGGCTCTCGACATCATCTTCATGACGACCCTGCACATCAGACAATCTGCGTAGAACGGTCAAAATCATCGCATAGCGGAAACATTCCAGAGCCAAACGGAACACAAAACCCTGTATCCCTTCACCAAGCATCTGGAACTGTTCGTGTAACAAACCATCAAATGTCTCCACGAATCTGTTCTGCTGCGAATCACTCAACACAAACTGAATGGGTTGATTCTTACGTTTTTGCAGGGCATGGTAGAGTGGAAGTAACTGCTCTCCCATCGCCTTATATATCTCTTCGATCGGGCAATCCCGTTTCGCAAATACGTTGTGAAATGTAACTTTTCCATTCGGAAGCGCATAGAAAAGAAAACGAGATGCCAAACCGTTGGCCACATTCGATGCAGGTAACAATAAAGGTAGCTGAGAACCTGTACAAGTCAGAAAAACGGACAATCGCGGTTTTTCGATCTCAATATGGATGCGGTCACTGACACGTACCATGGCGATCGTCTCATGATGGTGTGCCTTGCGCAACAGATCCGAATAATCCCCATACTCGTTCTTCGACAACATATTGGTCAATGTGTCAGCTTCCGTTTCAAAGACTACACCCCATCCTTGGTTGGCATCCAACTGTCGATAAACGGCCGAGGCCGAACTATTGGCAGTCACAAAGGGCGAACTGAGGACCGGTTCTTTCGGTTCCGGCCCCCTTTCACCTTTGTTGCGCATCTCCCAAGCCGATTTTTCCAATTCATACTCCTTCATGGCTGCCTCGTAGCTGCAACGCATCTCACGTTTGATAGGCATGAGCAACTGACGGCAGGCCTCCAATTCCCCTTTGAGTGTACCGAACCGGCCAAAAATGATGTTATAAAGTGGTGCGAATACTTTTCTGCCGTCATAGATACTATACAATGTATCAGGCAATACACCGGATACCAGGTTCAGCGTACCCAGTAACATTTTATCGCAAGCCACCGTGTCCGGATGATTATCGATTACCGGATACAGGTAAGAAGGCAGGTCTGCTCGTTTCAACCGATTGGAGAAAGTCTCACCGATCATCCTGTCAGACGAAGAGTCCGATACATCCGTTTCCGCCAATTCCGCCAATTCCGCCATTCCGCCAGGTTGGCGGAAATTAGTAAAATCCCCCAAAATACCCCTTTTTTCATCATTTTCGTTGTTTCCGCCATGTGGCGGTTTGGCGGAATTGGCGGAAACTCTTAGTTGAACCCCCGCCTCCTTCGCCATCGCAAAGAAGGTTTTGATGGTAATGCCGGAGCCCCGGCCATGCAGACAGGCGGTGTATTGCTTGTCACATTCCGCATAGTTGTAATCCGCATGGAGACTACTCAACGCATGGAAGTGGGAACGTCCGCTTTCACCCAAGCCGTCGGCCAAAGCAAAAGCGAGGTTGCGCCAATTGGCATAACCCACCGTGATGTCGATCCCGCGACTGGTCAATGCCTGCACCACTTGCTGGACTTCCG
>JAFBIU010000090.1 GCA_021531775.1 Parabacteroides distasonis
TCAACACCTGGAAAACTCTTCTTTAGTTCAGAACACATTTCATTCTGAATGTTACGCACAATATTCGTTCTGAATTCAGGACGAGCCGTGAACGATGTCACATCCAGATAAAGCACGCTATACTTGTTCAGATAGGTCTCAAACGACTTGTCTTTTTCTGCCTTCAATCCCACAAACAACTCACGCGAGTCGCACGATTTGTCGTAGTAGGCGCACAACATCTTGGCTGCCATCGATTTACCAAAACGGCGGCAACGGGTCACGCAGCTATAACGATTCTCTGAATTAAGCGTTGCGTTAATCAACGGTACCAACGATGTCTTATCGATATATTCGTGAGCTACAATGTCACGGAACTCGCTATTTCCTCTATTGATGTATGTACCCATATTTCTTTCCATTTGCAGAAGACGCAAGTCTCCCATTCCGTTTCAAAGATAATGGTTTTATCTGGGAACGCCAAAGGGATTTTGTTCATTCTTATTTTATCTACATAGACGTAACCCTCGTTACGAATCTGGTCAAAACTCTGGATGCCGATCGGATATTTCATGCTGTTATCTCCTTCTTTTTATCTGTAGGGCAAATGTAAGGATTATTTGGGATTGTCCGATCTGTTCAGGGAGAAAAAGCAAAACCTTCCCGAATGACACGCTTGACAGGCATAAACAGGCGTTCAAGCAATGTCAGTTCCTGCGTGACGATCTCCGCTGTAGCCTGGGCTTCGGGAGAAACCGGCAGGTCAATGCCATAATTGGTATGCAATCCTTGGGGAAAGGCAATGTCTGCCATATACCCCGCATCGGTCGGCACTAACGAGATGGTGGCTACACGTCCCTCCACGACTCCATACTCCTCATCCGGGTAATTGGCGAAACGAACCAGTACACGCTGGCCCACACGTACCCTACCCGAACGGGCCATCGGCAAAGAGATCCTGCCCATCACCGGACCCGACTCTTCAGGAACCACCGTAAAGGCCACCTCACCCGATGGCAGATACTGGTTCTCCGTCCAATAATTCGTGAAGGTCA
>JAFBIU010000091.1 GCA_021531775.1 Parabacteroides distasonis
TGCAGATGGTTGTGAGTCAGACAACGCATTCTGTTTCTTTATAATAATCATATTATGAAACGCTTATTTGATATGGTGGCAAGCGGCTGTGGGTTGCTTGTCCTGAGTCCTGTATTGCTCTTGGTGGCGATATGGATTAAGCTGGATTCACGGGGGCCTGTGTTCTACAGACAGGTACGTGTGGGGTATCAGAACAAGGACTTCCGCATTTTCAAGTTCCGCTCGATGAGGATAGGAGCAGACAAGGGGAGTTTGGTGACGATCGGTGGAAGAGATCCACGAATCACCCGATCGGGATATTTTATCCGCAAGTATAAACTGGACGAGTTGCCGCAACTGATCAATGTGTTTGTGGGGGATATGAGTCTCGTAGGGCCTCGTCCAGAGGTGCGGCATTATGTGGATTATTGGACTCCGGAGCAGATGCATGTCCTGGATGTGCGACCAGGGATTACGGATCCGGCTTCGATCAAGTTCCGCAACGAGAATGAACTGATGGGGCAGGCGGAGGATCCTGAAGACTACTACATCCATGTGATTATGCAGGAGAAGATTCGCTTGTATCTGGAGTATGTGGAGAATGCTTCTTTCCTGTATGATTTAAAGTTGATTTTCAGGACGTTTAAGGTGATTTTGACAGAAAGATGATGCTGGTTATGCTACTTGTCAATTCGCTTTAAAGACTCATCCATCTTCTTGGCATAGGCCTCACCACGACTGACGATGTATCTGAAAATGACTGTATCGTTTACAATCTCAATATGGAAAGTAAAGAATGCTCTATAGTCGCCTATGCGGATGCGATAGACGTTGCGATAGCCGACAAGTTTCTTGCAGTCGGTGATTTCTTTAATGCTTTCGGCATTCTTGACTTCTGTAATCACTCTACGTATAGAGTCAAGCATCTTGCCAGAAAGTTTCTTGACAGACTTTTCAAAATCCTTAGAATATTCTACATTCATACGCCCAACCACTTTTCAAAGTCTGTCTTTTCTTTCTGATCAAGAATGACATGCCCT
>JAFBIU010000092.1 GCA_021531775.1 Parabacteroides distasonis
TCATATTCCTGCTGTGTAGTAGCCTGCCTGTCTGTGGGCAAGAGCCTGCCCAATTCGATTCGTTACTGTCATCAGCCAAACAGCAAGAGGAGCAGATCGACTATCGGAATGCCTATCTGCTCTATAAGCAATGTTTTGCCTTGGATTCTACCCGTCGGGAATTGTTGGTCTCCTTGGCCCGGACGGCTGCCCAATTAGGGCGAGCCGACGATACCGAGATGTATTACCGACGGATTCTGGCACAGGATTCCACCGATTTCTATGCCAACTACCAGTTAGGCAGGCTTGCCTTTCAACTGGGCAATTACGACCAGGCCATCCAACGCCTGCTTCCGTTGACGGGCGATTCTGTTGTCAACCCGACCGTTCTGAAGTTGTTGGGTGACTGTTTCAGTCGGAAAGAGGACCCATCATCGGCTGCCTTTTGCTATTTTCGTGCCTACGATGTGAATCGGGAGAATGCGGCCGTCGCCATCAGTCTCGTCAATACTTTGATGTTGGCGGGTGAAGATCGGATGTCTGAAGCCCTCCAAATCTGTGATACGGCTCTCTACTACAATCCAACCAACCGCTCCTTGAAGAGGCTGAAAGGACAAGGTCTTTATCGGATACGTGCGTACAATGAGGCTGATTCGATCTATTCGGCCCTTCTTTTGGAAGGCGACTCCACATTTAACGTCTTGAAGTACGGAGGTGCCTCGAAATACTATGCCGGCTTTCCCATGCCTGCCATTCCACTGTTGGAAGCTGCCTATCAACGGGATAGCAGTGATATTGAAGTGAACTTGCTGTTGGGATCTGCATTAGGAAAGACCTACGACCGGCAAGAGGCTTTCAGACTGTTGGACCATGCAGAGGAGTTGATGCGTCCTAAACCGGCCATTGTCAACCAGCTGACCTTGTTCCGTGCCGAAACCTGGGCACGTGAAGGGCGTACAGAGGAGGCGGCCCGTCTCTACTATGCACTCTGGAAGGCTTATCCCGACCGGATAGGCATCCTTCATGCACTT
>JAFBIU010000093.1 GCA_021531775.1 Parabacteroides distasonis
CTATGACGCTGAGTTTGACCTTTACCGTCTTGACTTCCCCAATGAGGAGGTTCGGAGCGGTATGGTGTCGTTGCTGGCATCGGAGTATTTCAGTTCGGAAAATTATTCGGACTCTTGGATTGCGGATGTGACTCGCTGTCTGCGTCGTGGCGATTTGGAGGCGTTCAAGCTTCAACTGACTGCCTTCCTCGCGAATCTTTCGTACCGTTTCCTGCAGAAAAGGGATGTGCGTGCGTGTGAGCGTCACTTCCAATATACGTTTTACCTGATATTGCAGATGCTTGGCAAATACAATACTTATGTGGAGAAGGAGACGAGCCAGGGGCGTATAGACTGTGTGGTGGAGTGTCCCAACTATGTCTATATCTTTGAGTTTAAACTTAATGCTACAGCTGCCGTTGCGCTCCAGCAGATTGAGGAGAAGGGTTATGCCATGCCGTATATCGCAGACTCGCGCAAGCTCTACAAGGTAGGCGTCAGTTTTTCTTCTGAAACGGGTACTATCAACGATTTTGGATATTGTTAGGTAACAGCTTGTTTATAGTAAAAATCAGTACAACGGATATGCTCCGTTTTCGCCAGACAAGATGAAGAAGTAACGACAAAAAATATGTATGTGGAATAAAAGTATATGATAACACTGAAGAAATTACCTTTTACAGACGGAATAGATTCTGTGGCAACGTTGTTTGGCTACGACACCAAGGCGAATCTGCAGCAACAGAGTGAATGGGTGGGTATATGGATCCCGGTCAGGACAAGGGATAAATTACAAGATTGAAGAACCAAACCTTAACGATGAAGAAAGACTACAAACTTACCATGTGCAGATGGTTGTGAGTCAGACAACGCATTCTGTTTCTTTATAATAATCATATTATGAAACGCTTATTTGATAGTAAGCAGTCATTTTGGGCCGTATAGTCAGGTGTTCATAAAAGCCATAGCTTTACTGCGAAATTAAAAAATCG
>JAFBIU010000094.1 GCA_021531775.1 Parabacteroides distasonis
CAACGACACCATACCGCTCCGAACCTCCTCATTGGGGAAGTCAAGACGGTAAAGGTCAAACTCAGCGTCATAGCCCTTGATAGTAAAATAGCCGCTCTGGTAGAGCATGGGCAACGGCTTCTGCTTCGTAGCCTTGTAATCCACAAATTCCGAGGCATCGTACTCCCTTCCAGCCAGTTCATTGACATTCACATGGCTATCAACCATCAGACGCATGAGGTAAGTAGGTGTACCGGTAGCAAACCAATAATCTTTAAACTGCCCCTTGGCCAAGCAGTTCAGCAGGCTGAATGGATTAAACACATCGATCATTCCTTCACTAAAATGATACCCATCATATTTACGTTTCAGTTTGTCCATCGTCTCCTCTACAGACAAGCCATTCTTCTCACCCAACTCCTTGATCTGCTCGTTGAAGACCTCCAGCAGTTCCTCCTTCGAGATTCCACAGAGCGTATCGTACCGGCCATCATGGCTGATGTCATCAGGCTGGTTGAATCCGCTGAACACACTGATCTGCGAAAACTTGGTTACCCCCGTCAACAGCACGAACCGCAGATGCCTGTCCGTCAATTTGAATACGCTATAGAAGCCCTTGAGCATCTCGCGATTGTAATCCTCCAACGTCTTGATTTCGCCAGACACCACAGGAGATTCGATACCCGCATTCATGACATCAAGTAGCGGCTTGTCATATTCATCAATCAACACCACAACCCTGCGCCCCGTCTTTTCGTGAGCCGCAGCAAAAACGCTGGCCAAACGGTCGCCCAATGTCGTTGAGAGCACGTCCTTTCCGTATATCTTCTCACCCTTTGACACAAAAGTCTCAAGAGCTTGCGACAAAGCCAAAGGATCGGTAAAGTCCTTTCCATTGAAATCCAAATGAAACACAGGATATTCCGCCCACTCCTTTTCAAGGGAGTCAATGGCCAGTCCGCGGAAAAGTTCCTTTCGACCGAGGAAATA
>JAFBIU010000095.1 GCA_021531775.1 Parabacteroides distasonis
TCAGGAACCACCGTAAAGGCCACCTCACCCGATGGCAGATACTGGTTCTCCGTCCAATAATTCGTGAAGGTCACGACTCCGGCTACCGGAGCTGTCAGACAATACCGCAGCTTCCACGCCTCCAGACTGTTCAGCAAGGTCTCGCAAGCCCGTTGTACCTGTTGGCAGATCTTCGATTCCCGTTCATGCTGCTCCAGTTGCAGATCCAAAGAGGTCTGTTCCAGTTCGCCCAACTGAATGCCCAACTGTTCTTCCGAAACCTCGGCACCCTCCAGCGCATGGCGTCGTTCAAGCCGTTGAGACAGGGCACTCTCCTGATCCTCCGCCGAAAGGATCCCTTGCCGGTACAACAACGAATCACGCACATACTGCCGATCCGACAAAGCCAGCTGTTCCGCCAGTGTAGTCCGTTGCCGACGGATGGCCTCCAGATAGCGACGATAACGGTCCATCTGATCCTGAACGGCTGCCATCTTCCGCGCATAGTAACGGAGACGATGATAACGGTCCGCCTCCTGCAAAGCCTCCAAGAGTCCGGCATAGTCCGCCTGCAGATCGCCCAAGACAAGAGGCGTATGTTCCAGTAGGGCCGTTCCCAACCGTCTGACATCATGTCCCATCTCCAGCAGGCATTGCTCCAAATAGAGCACATCTTCCGTCGTAGCCGGATTTTCCAGGACAGCCAACCATTCTCCCGCATGGACCGGCTGGTTGTTACGGACCCACAAAGAACGGATCCTGCCGGAAGAGCGGGAAACGACCTGAGCTGCCGGAGCCGCACCGGTCAACGTCATCGTTCCCGTCACCACCTCCGGATAACGGAAACAGGCACTGCCTGCCAGCAGCACAAGCAATATCAAAAATAGGAGGGTCGCACCCCATCGGACGATCCAAGCCGGTACCTGACCCATCAGCTCCTGTACCTCCTCGCTTCGCAGTTCCACCGGTTGACCGGACCCTGTTTT
>JAFBIU010000097.1 GCA_021531775.1 Parabacteroides distasonis
TCATACACCTTTGACCTACTTGGTACTACTATGTCTGCACCAAGCAACAGACATGAGATTACTTTGGACATGGATGTCAAGGTATATGGTATATCATAGTCTGTATAGACTTGCATATCTCCCAAACAGACGGCAATTCCTTCGCGAAGTGCATATCCTTTACCATGGTTTTTGGATAGTCGGATAATCTTTATGTGAACTATGTTCGTCACCAGAAAATCAACTACCGGTTTTTCAAATCCATATTGCGAACCATCATCAACAATGCAGAGATGGAATTGTATCTGTGGCCACACTTGTTCGAGTACCTTATATTGGCAAACAACCAACTCTTGCCAACCCTCATGTGGGTTATAGCATGGCAATATCAGATCGATAGAACGATTATCACTTTGAATCATAATTCCAATCACTAACGAAAGACAGGGTATAGCCGGCATCCGATTCGTCCGACAATACTACTCATCGGTATCTCTCCAAATACACGACTATCCGTCGAATTGTTGCGGTTATCCCCCAATACATAAAATAATACCTGGCAGCCGTCTTTACGTTTACGGACAATCCGTTTGACCAATAATTGTCTTGGATTGGATGGATTATGGAAAACCACCAGATCATCCACATTCGGTTCTCTCCAACCTGGCATCCTCCGTTTGTGCCAATTATTTCCTTCATCCCATTCCCGCAAAGGTTGAATCCAAGTAAAAACATTTACCAATGGTACATCTGCAAAACGGGTAGGCAACAAGGCACCATATGATGCCTTGTCCACCCAAACCCAATCTCCAACACACAAAGTTGGCTCCAT
>JAFBIU010000098.1 GCA_021531775.1 Parabacteroides distasonis
GAGCGTCCGGTCTGCGACATCGACAGCCATTTACCCGATGAGGATCCGAACGAGGAGAAGGAGGCAGATCTGCCCTTCTGAACCGTGAACGTGACAGCGTGACAGCTATTATATATAACTTTCTATATATGCAAAACTCGCTTCCTTTAAAGGAAAATAGTTTTCACTCCAGAACTCTTTTATATATATAGCTGTCACGCTGTCACGGGTAGTAACCCTGATGGTCGAACGAAGATAGCTTCAAGGACTCCTGAAGATAGCTTCATGGGCCCCTGAAGATAACTTCGGAAAGCTGTAAAGTATTTTAGCAATCAATCATTTAAAAGCGATAGAACGATGAAAGCAATGACAAAAAGCCAACTGGCTGATGCCGCCGGTGTATCGTTGAAGACACTGCAGCGATGGATCTCCAACCACCGGGAGGAGCTGCTCCTGTTAGGGGTGAGAGAGCGTGACAGACTGCTGCCGCCGGTGGCGGTGAAGTACATCTCCGAGCAGTATGGCATCGACATAGACTCCTAAAGGGACCTGAATGGACAGAGATGGACACAAATGGACAGAAACGGACTTATTTCGCATTATCTGGCACAAATGGACAGAGATGGACAGTGCCCCTGGCGGCTGTTCTACCTTTGTAGCAGGAAAAGGAAACAGTACAAACAACGGCCGGGCAGGGTGGTAACCGTCTGCCACTCCTGTAAATACCAAGTCCCATACCGGCAATGGGCAACCAGATGATCAATTATTCCGTTTACATGCTGAGCAATCAGATGAACAAGGACGAAGCC
>JAFBIU010000099.1 GCA_021531775.1 Parabacteroides distasonis
GCCTGATAGCCCAGATACTGACCATGCACTTCTACTATAACATGACGATAGCCGATATCGAAGGCTGGCTTCAAGGCATGGGTCTGAATTTTGCCCATACAACGGTCATCAACTGGATCAGATTGGGAGCGGAGATACTCGCGCCGTTGGATGAGCCTCTCCATCAGGCGATCATCACCTCGGGCGAGGCTCATGGCGATGAGAGTACGTTGGGTTGTAAGGACAAGCGTTTGCCGGACAAGGACGAAAAGGCGGAGGATGTAGAGGATGACCTCCACTACTTCAAGCGTTGGATATTCTGTTACTATGCTCCTCTTTACAGTCTGACACAGTTTGTCTTCCATGAGCGCGGTCGTCGGACGCAGGAAGCCGTGAAGAAGTACTTCGAGGATGTGATGGACAAGCTTTACCTTCACAGCGACGGAGCTCCCATTTATAAATGTTATGATGTAGGGGAGCTGATATTACGGATAGCCTGTCTGGTCCACATGCGAAGGCCATTCTTCAAGCTGAAAGAGTTCTCGAAAGATGCGATGCTGATAATGAAGCTGTTTGATACGATCTTCCATGAAGACAAAAAGATAAAGGAAAAGTTCAGTGATCCGGAAGATATACGCCGGGAACGATGTGCGTGTTTGGGTCCGCTGTTTAACGACTTGAAGAATTATTTGGACAGGCTTGGAAGGAACCTTAAGAAGGAGGACGAACCGGAACTTCTTAAGGCAGTTAACTATGCCCTGA
>JAFBIU010000009.1 GCA_021531775.1 Parabacteroides distasonis
ACAACAGTATCAGCCATTTACGACAAATATTAAAATGGGATCCCTCACTTCAAATCCGCACTTATTGGAAAGGTGGGTATGAACTGATCTACTAACGAGTCATCTATCCCCTCAACTCAATCTTGAACCCCTCGATCGTTCCCGTCTCGGACGGCTCAGAAAGTAGATCTTGCCGGTTGTGACCAACTGGTAGATCAAGTCGGTCTTATCTACATAAACATATCCTTCTTTGCGGATACGCTCAAAACTTTGGATTCCGATCGGATATTTCATTGTGTTGCCTCCTTCTATTTATCTACAAGACAAAGGTAAGGATTATTCCGCAAAGTCGTATAGGGGGATCGTTTTTATCGGTAGTAAGAGCAAGATGTCCGGTTGGCTATTTGCATCGTGAGTGGATCATAAGGTAAAAGCTCTCTGAACGTATGTGGCTATCTCTTTGAATGCCTGTTCGAAGCATGTCCGGACGTCGTCAAACGATTGTTTGACGGCTGTCAGGCATTTGTTTGACGGCTATCAAGCACTTGTTTGACGACATCGGACTATCTTTAGAAATAGCTTTCAACGGGGATTGAATCCATTATTCAGAGGAATGTTGGCTATAGGGTGAATATACCTCTATCGGTCGGATTGCAAAGATAAGCGATGAATCCACGATTGGGAACTGTTTTACAAAGATTAATGGATGTACCCGATGGTAGCTTTACTTAGAGTTTTCCCTCATCGGCATAGCTGTAGTAGCGGTTGTCAGCCAGAATGAGGTGGTCGAACAACTTCATCTCGATAAGGAGGGCCGCCTCTTTCAGCCGTTGGGTGAGCTGGTCATCCTGCCTGCTGGGATGCAGATTACCTGACGGATGATTGTGACAGAGGATGATGCCATGGGCCAATGCCTGGATGGCAGCTTTGAGGATCATGCCGATGTCGGCGGAGGTATCTCCGGTTCCGCCTTGGCTGATACGTTGGGTGTCGATTACTTTTCCGGCACGATTCAGCAACAGCATCCATAGCTCTTCGTGGGGCAGGTCGGCCAAATGCGGACGCATCAATTGCCAGGCATCCTGACTGGAACGGATGGATGGACGTTCCGGCACATCACTGAGTGTCCGTCGTCTGCCCAGTTCCAGGGCGGCTGCAATGGTGACAGCTTTGGCTGTGCCGATTCCCTTAAACTGGGTTGTCAAGTCTTTGATGGAGAGTTTGCCCAACGCATTCAGGTTGTTCTGGACAGAACTGAGTATCCGTTGGGCGAGTTGGACAGCTGTCTCGGTGGTGTTGCCCGATCCGATGAGGATGGCTAACAGTTCTGCATCGCTCAAGGAGCCGATACCTTTGGATAACATTTTCTCGCGGGGGCGATCGTCTGGCGACCATTCTTTGATCTTCATAGCCAAGAATTTGATTTGTAAGTGAATGAAAATACTAACTAAAAAGAGGAGCCTATAAGACTCCTCTTTTATAGGACGTATGCCATGAATTAGTTACGTACGCGACCTGTATATGAACCGTCGGTTGTGTTCACTTCGATGATTTCACCCTCTTCGATGAACAACGGAACACGAACAGTAGCACCTGTTTCAACGGTTGCCGGTTTCAACGTGTTGGTAGCTGTATCACCCTTTACACCCGGTTCTGTGTAAGTCACCTTCAACTGAACCTTTACAGGAACATCAGCGTAAAGAACGGTCTCTGTAGAAGCGTCTGACACAACATCTACCACTTCGCCCTCTTTCATGAAATCTACGCCATTGATCAACTCTTTTTCAATGATGATGTCTTCCCATGTCTCCTGATTCAAGAAATGATAGTGTTCGTTGTTCTCGCAGTAGGAATACTGGTAGGGGCGACGTTCTACGCGTACATCTTCCAATTTTTCATCGATGTTAAAACGACGTTCCAAGATACCGCCATTGACTACATCCTTCAGTTTTGTACGCATGATTGTATTACCTTTGCCCGGCTTTACGTGCAGAAAATCAACGCAAAAATACAATTTGCCGTCCAAACGAATACACGTTCCTTTCTTAATGTCCTGTGAATTAATCATATTATTTCTTTGTTATATAGTTATATTTTACGAATGAAAGTTGCATTCCTTGTAATTTGAGTGCAAAATTAGGGCTTTCTGATGAATGTGCAATATGTAAAGCGCATTTTCTTGTCGAATATTGTAGAAAAGCGTTATCCGAAGTAGGTGAGTAGTAGCCGGATGAGCGGGACCAGGATGGCTGTCATGACTCCCATGAGCCCGATAGCCAGTCCGCTCAAGGCTCCTTCGATGGCTCCGATCTGAATGGCAGCTGCCGTACCGATGCCGTGAGAGGAGGCTCCCATGGCCAATCCTTTGGCAATGCGGCTGTGAATGCCCAAGGCTTTCAGGACGAAGGGGCCGATAATGCTGCCGAAGATACCGACGGCTACGACAATGACGGCTGTCAGGGAGGGGATGCCTCCGGACTTAGCCGCTATGTCCATGGCGATCGGTGTGGTGACGGACTTGGGTTGGATGGTGGCGATCAGGGCTTCATCGGCTCCCATCCATTTGCCGATGAGAATGACACTGATGATGCCTACCATGGCACCGACGAAGATCGAGGTGAGGATGGAGACCACATTACCCTTCAGGTATTGCACCTGATTGTAGAGGACATAGCCCAAAGCGACCACAGAAGGGCCCAGCAAGAAATGGATCAGGTGGCTGTTCTGCTTGAATTCTTCGTACTCGATACCCAAAGACTCCAGGATCAGGATGAGGACACAGAGGGTGGTGATCATCGGGTGGAGCAGGAAGAGATGGCACTTCTTATAGAGAAAGAGGGCGGCCACATAGGTGCTGACGACGAGGGTCAACGCAAACAGTTCAGAATGCAAGAGGGTCTCCATTTTCATGCGTCTTTTGGTTCTTTACCTTTTCAAATGCCTCTTGTACCAAGGCTACGGTGGTGATCACGAGGATGGTACTGATCACCGTCGTAGTCAGAATGACGGCCCAATGTTGGGAAATGATGCCGAATGAATTCATCAGACCTACTCCGGCCGGGACGAAAAAGAGCCCCATGTTTTGCGTGAGTACGGTCGATAACCGATGCACTTTGGCCGGCTTGACACATCGAAAAGTCAAAGCCAGGAACAACAGGACCATTCCGATCACACTACCCGGGATGAAACCGTCGATCAAACTACTGATAAACTCTCCTGTAAAGAAAAAGAAGAGAATGTAAAACGCTTCTGTTAGCATATCTTTTTGCCTTATTTGTCCTTTGATAACCGGTACAAAGGTATGGATTATTTAATAACTATGTTCTACAACATCTCTTTTTTTTTAACTGAGAGCGGAACAGATAAACATATAGATCATCATACCGATGATGTCGTTCGTAATGGTGATAAAGGGCCCGGTTGCCAAAGCCGGATCAATCTTCAGCTTGTCGAGTGTCATCGGCACAATAGTCCCGAAGATGCTGGCAAAGATCACTACGGCAAAGAGGCTGAGTGATACAGAGGCAGTTACGGCCCTATCGCCCAAGAAGAAGAAGTTGTAGATGAAGACGATCAGACTGATGGTGCTGGCATTGATCAGGGCGACGACGGCCTCCTTGAATACCTGCGACAGGATATCCTCCTCCTTGAGGGAGTTGTTGGCCAAGCCTTGTACGATGATGGCCGACGACTGGATGCCGACATTTCCGCCGGTTCCACCGATCAACGGGATAAAGAGAGCCATCTTCGGGTTGGTGGCAAGATTACCTTCGAAACCGCCCAGGATAAGGGAATTGCCCAGTCCGCCAATCATACCGATCAACAGCCAAGGCAGGCGGGCAGCCGTTTGGGTAAAGATGTTGTCGGAGGTCTCCACATCCTGCGAGATACCGGATGCCAACTGGTAGTCACGTTCGTGCTGTTCGCGTACCTCATCCATGACGTCGTCGATGGTGATGCGGCCGACCAGTCGCCCGATACTGTCGATGACAGGCAGGGCCACCAGGTCATACTTGTCGATGGTCTCGGTCACCTCCTCGATGCTGTCACTGTCTCGGACGGCAATCGGATCCTTCTTCATGACATGCTTGATCTTGGAGACGGAGGGATTGGTGATGAGTTTCTTCAGTGGCAATACGCCCCGGAGCCGTTCGTCGTCATCGACCACATAGACATAGTAGATCTCGTCCATGTCTTCGGCCTGCTTACGCATCTCTTCGATACACTTCGGCATACTCCAGTTCTCGTTGACGACGATCATTTCCGTACCCATGAGACCACCGGCCGTATCCTCGTCGTATTTCAACAGATCGACGATGTCGCCCGCTTGTTCCACGTCTTCGATGTGCGAAAGGATCTCTTCCTGGGTGTCTTCGTCCAACTCACGCATCAGATCGACGGCATCGTCGGTCTCCATGTTATCGACAAATCGTTTGGCGATGAGTTCGTTCGGCAACTCTTTCAACAGCTTGTGACGATCCTCTTCGTCAAGTTCCATCAAGACGTCGGCAGCCTTGTCGCCATCCATCAGTAGGTAAAGGTAGATCGCCTCCTGCAGGGAGAGTTCCTGATAGAGTTCAGCAATATCGGCCGGATAGAGGTCGTGAATCAAGGCTTGTGCCTGGGCATCATCTTTTTGTTCGATGATGTGCTTCAATTGCTCAATATAATCTTTCGTCAATTCAATCATCTTCTTCTTCATTTTAGAGTGATGATACGCTGGTCGGGGGTCAAGACATACCGCACACTGTCTTCATGAAACAGAGGGGAGACGAAACTTTGTCCCAGTTGCTCATCTGGATAATGTATGTTAGCTAAATCGAGAAACGAGTCGAACAGGTTGGTTGTACTCAGCCGTTTGTCTAACTGCTGCCGGAGTTGGGCCACTTTCTCCGGATAGGTCTGCTCGTAGGCATCGGACAGCCATACGAGTAGGGGAATGTGGAGTTCCGGAACAGCAGGCTTGGTGTTACCGTGCAGTACCTGTCGGGCCGGCAGATCGTACAGGCTTTCGGCATGGTCGGAGAGATAGACCAGGGCACTGATGGCCTGTTGCTGCTCCAGCCGCTGGATGATTTGCGACAGGATATAGTCCGTATATAAAATGGTATTGTCGTAGCTGTTGACCAGCCGTTGCTGGCCAGCTTCACTCCGGTCGAGCCTCTTTTGCCGGTTCATGTTGGGCTTGTAGTGTTCGAAGGCTGCCGGATAGCGCATATCGTATTGGAAATGGCTGCCATGCGTATGGATGACGATCAACTTCTGACGGGCATCGTTGGCCAATAGCTCATCCAACAGGGGCAGCAGGTATTCGTCCTGACTGTCCGACGCATTGAAGGCAGTCGTCAGGAACTCACTTACATCGGCATCTTGGGCGATGCGTTGGATGAAGGGGTAGTTGTCTCCTTGATTGGCAATCCAGGCCGTGAAATAGCCCGCCTCCTGAAAGGCATCGGGCAACGCTTTCTCTTCGAACTGCAAGTCGGGATGTTGTAGCGTGGCCCGTGTGAGCATAAACGGCAAGACAAATTCGGTCAGATTGGCACATGCCAGTACGTTGTGAAACGAGTAGAGGTGATCGGTCTGTTCCAACAGGGGGGTCGTCGGGCGTTGGTAGCCATTGATACCGAAATGGTCGTAACGGGCCGATTCGCCAATGACGAGCACAAAGATCTTGGGTTGCGACAGGGTGTCACGGGAAACGGCCCCAAACTGGAAGTCACCCAAGGAGGCTTGCATCCGGCGGATCTTCCGGTCGTTCTCATAGATCTTATAGCAGAAATAGGAAATGTTGTAGGGATAGACCCCTTCATATTTCTTCCAGAAGCTGTCGTTCGTCTCCTGCAGTGTTCCCCAATGATCCTGTTTGACAGGGGAGGTGATCCAGTAGATGCGGCTCCACATGCCAACGTTGAAACATAGAAACGTGATCCAGATCAGGTATTTACCCAAGGATGTGAATAGCGGGCGATTCTCCACCTTTTTCCTGACCAGCCAAAAATAACCACACCAGTAGGCCAGGACCAAGGGCAGGAAGATGCTGAACAGGGAGATGAACTCCACGGCCTCCGCTTGCGTCGTGTTGAAGAAGGAGGAGACGACACCCAGTGTCAAGGGTGTCTGGTTGACAACAGCACATCCGATCTCAATGGGTGCGGGAAGGAGAAAGAGTCCCATCCATTTGAAATAGGTACGTGCCTGCAACAGGGTGGCCGGCAAGACCCACAGATACAAGGCAATCAGCAGGCTTCCCAATCGTTTGGCGAGGGTGAGCTCGTCGCAGAACAGGATGACGGCTAAGTTCGGAAGCAACAGGAACAGAAACAAGAGGAGCCTCCAACCTCCTGCAGAAGGATGAAGCACACGCGCTCGTAATATCTGTCTCCCGTTCATGTTGCTTAGTCTGTTGTTGGAATTGTTTGCTGGTTTAAATAATCGGATGAAAGCCGTGTCAGTTCCACAAACTCCTCCACCGAAAGTTGTTCGGGCCGCTTGTCGAAGATGGATAGACCATAGTTCGGAAAGTCTTTGCCCAACAACGGCTTCATGGAGTTCCGCAGGGTCTTCCGCCGTTGATTGAACGAGGTTTTGACCACGGACTTGAACAGGGCCTCGTCGCATCCCAAATCGGTACGGCTGTTACGTGTCATGCGGATCACGGCACTCTTGACCTTGGGAGGCGGATCGAATACATTTTCATGGACCGTGAAGAGGTATTCGATGTCGTACCAGGCCTGGAGCAGGACACTCAAGATGCCGTAGGCCTTCTTGCCCGGCTGGGAAGCCAATCGCTCGGCCACCTCTTTCTGAATCATGCCGGAACAGCAGGGAACCTGTTCTTTGTAGTCCAATACCTTGAAAAAGATCTGGCTGGAGATGTTGTAGGGGTAGTTGCCGATCACGCAGAAGGGGCCTTCGTACAGTTGATGAAGGTCGAGTTTCAGGAAATCCTCTCCCAAGATGCGTCCTTCCAACGCTGGAAAGTTCTGCTGCAGGTAATCGACCGATTCGCGGTCTAACTCGACTACTTTCAGATCGTGTCCCGCTTCAAGGAGGAATTGTGTCAACACCCCCATGCCCGGACCGATTTCCAATACGGGAGTCCCCTTGTATGCATCTAACGTCTCGGCAATACGACGGGCAATCTGTAAATCTTTCAAGAAATGTTGACCCAACGATTTCTTAGGTTTCACTAATCTCATACACTTCTGTGCTGTTCCTGTGTTTATATAAAAATAAAATACGTATCTTTGCGACGACACAAAAATACAATAAATAATTATAAGTTCTTTATTTGCGATGGATTTTAAGAACATTCTGCGTACAGCGTTGAAGATATGTCTCCCGCTTGTCTTTGGTTTTCTGTTACTTTGGTTGATCTACAGGAAAATGGATGTCAGCGAGATATGGCGCGTAGTAGAGGAGGATGTCCGGTATGATATTCTTCTGATTTCACTGTTGTTCGGCTTATTCGCCAATGTGATCCGGGGTCTCCGTTGGGGGTTGTTGATCGATTCCTTGGGGGAGCGGTTCAAGATGGCGAATGCGATTTATGCGGTATTGGGCAACTATGCCGTGAACTTGGTGTTGCCCCGTATAGGCGAGGTGTGGCGTTGTGGTGTGGTGAACCGGTATGACAAGATCTCTTTCACCAAGCTGTTGGGCACGCTTTTTATCGACCGTGTCAGTGACACGATCATGGTGGGTTCGATTACCCTTTTGATTTTTATCTTCAATTTTGATTTCTTCATCAGCTTCTTTGAAAAGAATCCGGCTTTGTTGGAGGGTTTCCGTGCGATGCTCAATTCGATCTGGATTTATGTCGCACTCCTCGGACTGGCGGGTGTCGTTTGGTTTGTCTTTACCTATATGAGCCACTTTACACTGGTCCAGAAGGCCAAGGAGATGTTGAAGAATGTTTGGGAAGGGATGAAAAGCATCTGGTTCCTGGAGCATAAGCTTCGTTTTGTCATTCAGACTTTGTTGATTTGGGCGGGTTATTTCTGCTATTTCTATATTACTTTTTATGCGTTTGACTTCACGCGTGATTTGGGTATTACGGTGGGGCTGATCGCCTTCACGATGAGTAGTATCGGAGTAGCCGTTCCTGTGCAGGGAGGTATCGGTCCTTGGCATTTCATGGTGATTGCCACGCTGCTCTGCTTTGGGGTCCAGGAAAACGATGCAGCCGCTTTTGCCTTGGTGGTGCATACCATCCAGACGGTATGGACCGGCTTGTGCGGTCTGTTTGGCATCGCCATCTTGCCCTTCCTCAACCGAAAAGAGAAGACTACTATTGTTCATTCATAAATTTACGTGCGTATGTCAGCAGAAATTAAGAATTTATCTCCGAAGCCTGTTTGGGACTACTTCTATAGTCTTACGCAAATTCCGCGTCCGACAGGACACATGGAGGCTGTGACTCGTTTTGTTGAGTCGGTGGGTAATGCTTTAGGATTGGAGACCTTGCGCGATGGGGTGGGGAATGTGCTGATCCGTAAGCCGGCATCACCGGGTCGAGAGAACCACAAGACCGTTACGCTCCAGGCTCATTTGGATATGGTGCCTCAGAAAAATGCCTCTGTAAAGCATGATTTCCTGACCGATCCGATTGATGCCTACGTGGAGGATGGTTGGGTGAAAGCCCGCGGAACAACGTTAGGTGCCGATAATGGTATCGGAGCTTCATTGGCGTTGGCTGTGCTGGCAGACGATACGTTGGAACATGGACCGATCGAGGCCCTGTTCACCATTGATGAGGAGCAATCGATGGATGGGGCTTTCGGATTGAAGCCCAATTTCCTGCAGGGTGACATCCTGTTGAACTGCGATTCCGAAAAGGAGGGAGAGCTGATTGTCGGTTGTGCGGGTGGTGCTGATCTGAATATCTCGTTCCAATTCAAGGAGGATACCTATATTCCGGAAGGGGATGTGGCTGTGAAGATTACCTTGTCTGGTCTGAAAGGTGGCCATTCGGGTGTGGATATTCATTTGGGCCGTGCGAATGCCAACAAGTTGATGTTCCGTTTCTTGAAAGAGGCCGTTTGTGATTATGGAGCCCGCTTGTCGGCTGTCGAGGGTGGTAATATGCGCAATGCAATTCCGCGTGAGGCATGGGCCATCGTCACGATTCCGGGTGACAATGTAGAGGCTCTGTGGGAATTGGTATCAGATTATCAGGAAATGTATCAGGTTGAATATGCCGGTGTTGAATCGGGTATCCGTTTTGAGGCTGAGATGACGGAATTGCCGACCACGTTGATTCCGGAAGAGATTCAGGATGATTTGATCAATGCCATCGAGGGGTGTCAGAATGGGGTGATCAGCATGTTGCACGATTTTCCCGGTACGGTCGAATCCTCTTCGAACCTGGCAATTGTCAAGACATCGGATGAACTGATCGAGATTAAGATCTTGGTGCGTAGTTCGTCCGAGACACGGAAAGAGGCGGTATGTTCCAGCTTGGAGAGTATCTTCTCAATGGCCGGAGCGAAGGTGGAGATTCCCGATGGCTACAATGGATGGCAACCCAATATCCATTCACCGATGTTGCAGGTGATGAAGGAGGTGTATCAGGAGTTGTTTGCTGTCGAACCGGCCGTCAAAGTGATGCATGCCGGTTTGGAGTGTGGCATCATTCAGGGAGCCTATCCCCAAATGGATATGATTTCGATCGGACCCGATTTGGAGTATCCGCATTCACCGGATGAACGGGTACGCATCGAATCCGTCGCCAACACGTGGCGCTATATTACGGCAGTTTTGGCAAAGATTTAAGCGTTGGTGAGCATACATAATAAAGCCCGAAGAACCCATCGTTCTTCGGGCTTTCCTATATATTATATATAGGTATAGCAGATTTACTTCAACAGGGTACTCGGGCAGAGATTGTCTTTCTCGATATCCTTGAAATAGTTGTACGTACCCACCTTGATTTCTGCACAAGCGGCTTCGTCGCAGACAATGATTCCCTTCGGATGCAGCTGCAAAGCTGTGATGGTCCACATCTGGTTAACCGCACCCTCTACTACCTGCTGCAAAGCACGTGCTTTGTTGTGGCCGTTTACCATGATCAATACCTCTTTGGCATCCAGTACGGTACCCACACCTACTGTAACGGCAGTCTTCGGCACTTTGTTGACATCGTTGTCGAAGAAACGAGAGTTGGCAATGATGGTATCTGTTGTCAATGTCTTCATACGTGTGCGAGAAGCGAGAGATGAACCCGGCTCGTTGAAGGCAATGTGACCATCCGGGCCAATACCGCCCAAGAACAGATCTACCCCACCGACAGCCTTCATGGCAGCTTCATAAGCAGCACATTCAGCTTCTACATCTTCAGCATTTCCGTTGAGGATGTGTACATTCTCCGGATTGATGTCAATGTGGCTGAAGAAGTTGTTCCACATGAAAGAGTGGTAGCTTTCGGGATGTTCCTTCGGCAGACCTACATATTCATCCATGTTGAAAGTAATCACATGCTGGAATGAGATAACACCCTGCTTGTTCAGCTCGATCAGGTTCTTGTACATGCCGAGGGGAGAAGAGCCGGTCGGCAGACCCAATACAAACGGCTTTTCAGCTGTCGGATTGGCTTTCTTGATTTTGGCGGCTACATAGTTAGCTGCCCACTTAGATAATTGTTCGTAATTCGGTTCAATGATCAGTCTCATAATTTTGTATTTTTAATGGATTGTTAGACGTTCTTCAACTTAGTGGCCATGGCTTCACCCAAAGCGATACATTCAGCATAGCTGGCCTCTTTCATGCCTTGCTTTTGCTCGACGGGTGTGCCCACGATTTCCCATTTCATCTTTTCACCAAAGGCGGCCAGCTGTTTGCAAGCGGCACCTGCCCATGAGAAGGAGCCGAAGTAACCAAAGAGACGGCCTTTCACTTCACGCAACTCGATCTTGTTCAAGATCGCCTCAACCTCGGGGAAGAGCTTGTTGCTATAGGTCGGGCTGCCGATGATGACACCTTTGTATTTGAATATATCTTTCAGGATGTATGAGGAGTGGCTCTTGCTGACATTGTGCATGACGATGTTCTTGATACCTTGATCCGCCAAGGAGGAAGCGATGGCTTCGGCCATCTGTTCCGTATTGCCGTACATACTGCCGTAAATGATGACTACACCCTCTTCAGCCTCGTAGCGACTCAACTGATCGTAGATGGCAATGGCCTTGGCTGCTTCTGCACGCCAGACCGGTCCATGGGTCGAACAGATGGTCTTGATTTCCAGTCCGGACAATTTTTGTAAGGCACGTTGTACCGGGTTGCCATATTTGCCGACGATGTTGGCATAATAGCGGATCATCTCTTCCCAATAATGTTCGGTGTTCATGTCCTGGTCAATGACCGCTCCATCCAGTGTGCCGTATGTGCCAAAGGCATCGGCAGAGAACAAGATCTTGTCAGTTGCATCGTAGGTGACCATCACTTCCGGCCAGTGTACCATCGGAGCAGCATGGAAAGAGAGCTGGTGACGACCAAGCGACAGCTGGTCTCCATCCTTGACTTCGTACAACCCATCCTGTATGCCGTGGAATCCCTCCAGCATACCGAAGGTCTTGCTGTTACCGACGATCTGTACATTCGGATACAGTTGGCGGAGCAGGCGGATGCTACCCGCATGGTCCGGCTCCATGTGATCAACGATCAGGTAGTCCAACGGACGGCCTTGCAAAGCGTCTGCCACCTTCTTCAAGAAGACGTCTGCATAGCATACATCTACCGTGTCGATTAAGGCTGTCTTCTCATCTACAATCAGATAAGCGTTGTACGACACCCCGTAAGGCAGCGGCCACATGCCCTCGAAGAGCGCTTTCTGGCGATCGTTGACACCTACATAATAAACCTGTTCGGCTATTTCCTTTAATTTATACATCAACTTTAGATTTGATTATTTGATTTATGAATTCTGATAGCTCGCCAAATACAGAAGCATCCGAGCAATACGAAGGGGATACTGAGCAATTGCCCCATATTGAGCAACATGCCCGCTTCAAAAGCCTCTTGGTCGTTCTTGACAAACTCGACGAAGAAGCGTGAACCAAATACCAGGATCATGAAGATACCGAAGATCAGCCCCTCTTGTTTCCAGGCCTCTTTTCGGAAATAGAGCCAGAGACAGACTACGAAGGTGATCAGATAGCAGGTCGCTTCGTACAACTGGGTCGGGTGGCTCGGCAGTGAAAAGACCGGTTCGGCCCCTGCTTTCCATTGATGCAGGTTCTCGATGAAACGGAATCCCCAAGGGAGTTCTGTCGGATGTCCATATATTTCATGGTTCATCAAATTCCCCAAGCGGATCATGGCAGCCACAAGCCCTGTAGGAACCACTAACTTGTCGAATGTCCAGAGCATGCTCTTGTGGCTGACACGTTTCGAATAGTAATAAACAGCAATGATGATGCCCAATGTACCGCCATGGCTGGCCAGTCCTCCTTCCCATATTTTCAGGATCTCCACCGGGTTGGCAAGGTAGTAATCAGGTGCGTAAAACAGACAATGTCCCAAACGGGCACCAATGACAGTACCCAACATGGTATAGATCAACAACGAGTCGATCCATGCGGGAGGCAATTGTTCTTTCTTCCACATCTGCTCCACAATCCAATATCCGATGGCAAAACCAATGGCAAAAGCCAATCCGTACCAGCGGATTTCACGTGCTCCGATGGTAAATATGGCCGGATCGGCCATCCATGTAACAAAGTCCAACATCCTGTCTGAATTTATTATACTAATCGTTTGATCAAACTTTCTTTCTCACCATACAGCATGTCGATGATCGGCAATTCGATGAGCGTATAGGCTCCCGGCTGCTGTTTCAGGCTGGCACGAGCGACGGAAACCAGCACCTGGGCGGTCAGTGCCGGGTTATTGATCTTCATGTCAAATTCGATGAGCTGGTTCTGTGTCTTACCGGAAACACCTTTACGCACCAGATTGACACCATGACCCATATCCAACAGATTGTCAACGCTCTCTACCTGCATCACATGTGTTTCATCGTGTGCGAAATAGTCATCTGCCTTGATGGCTGCTGCCACCTGTTTGAAGTCGTAACCCTCTTTGACTTCGATATAAACCATCCGACGGTGTACGCCTGTACCCAACGGAATTGTCATGCTCAATGCGGCTTTTACGCCTTCGATGGCCTTGACTGCCACTGTATGACCCATGCTCATACCCGGACCGAAGTTTGTATAAGTGATGCCTTTGGGAACCATAGCTTCCAACAAGGCACGTACTACTGAATCGGTTCCCGGATCCCAACCGGCAGAGATGACAGAGACGGCATTGTGGGCTTTTGCCACTTCGTCCAACGAACGACGTAACTCAACGATACCACCGTGAATGTCGAAACTATCAACCGTATTGATACCCATGGCTAAGATTTCTTTGGCAAAGTGTTCGACCTGACGTGTGGGAGTGGCCAAGATGGCTACATCCACCTGTTCCAATTTTGCTACACTGTCGGTAACCGTGTAGGCTTTCAATTCGGCCGGAACGTCGTTCGGATTACGACGTACTACACCTGCTACTTCAAAATCTGGAGCTGCTTCCAGCGCTTCCAGTACATATTTTCCAATATTGCCATATCCAACGATGGCTGCTCTAATCTTCTTCATACAAAAGTTATACTTTATTCTATCAAGCGCAAAGGTACGAAAAAATCAACATGCGCATACATTACTTACCCTCAGAAAAAGAAAGGAATATGCTCTTTCTGCCAATAAGCAGAGTTTGGCGTACACGGACGATCGCAACGATTGGATCATTACTCTCTATGTTGTGGCAGGTACAGGATGCTTTTTTTTGAGCTGAAGATATTGTAGGACCTTATAAAATAGCCGTTTGTATAAGCGTTATTACTCCGAGACCGTGATTTTTTGAAAAAAATGGCCTCAGGGTATTGTGTATTCAAAAAAACTACTTACCTTTGCACCGCAATCGAGAGAGATGCGATAGAAAATACAGGGTGCGTTAGTTCAGCTGGTTAGAATACATGCCTGTCACGCATGGGGTCACGGGTTCGAGTCCCGTACGCACCGCAGAAAGTCCCAAAGAACAAACTTTGGGACTTTTTTTTTATATCATACAGATGCTGTATGTGCAGGGGGAATATTAGTAACACTATAATAAATTGAGTAAGCATGATACAATTAATCATTGATGCAAGAGTTGAACTCATCTTGAAGCGGCTTTTCGAGGAGGGGTCCCAATTGGGTATTACTTTGGTAAAGGCTCTCATGGTCTTTTTGGTGGGGCGGATATTGATCAATATGTTGAACAAGTTAGTTCGGCGTATTTTGGCCAGACGACAGATAGATCCTTCTATTCGGACCTTTGCCAGTAGTTTGGTCAATGTGGTGTTGACCATCCTGTTGATTGTTTCGGTGGTAGGTGCCTTGGGTGTTCAGACTACTTCCTTTGCGGCTCTGTTAGCTTCCGCCGGTGTGGCTATCGGTATGGCTTTGAGTGGTAACCTTTCTAATTTTGCCGGTGGCTTGGTCATCCTTTTGTTTAAGCCCTATAAGGTGGGTGACTATATAGAGGCTCAAGGAAGCGGCGGTGTGGTACGTGAGATTCAGATTTTCCATACGGTATTGACCACACCGGACAATAAGGCCGTCTATATTCCCAATGGCTCGTTGAGCAGTGGAATGGTGACTAATTTCAGTCGTGAGCAGACACGTCGTGTCGATTGGGTATTTGGTGTTGAATATGGTAGCGATTTTGAACAGGTCAAGCAATGCTTACTCCGGATTCTCGAAGCGGATGACCGCATCTTGAAAGATCCCCAGCCTTTCATTGTCTTGGGGGCATTGGCAGAGAGTAGCGTGAACCTGACGGTACGCGTATGGGTGAAGAGTGCTGATTATTGGGATGTCTATTTCCAGACGATTGAAACAGTCTATACGACATTCAACAAAGAGGGCATCGGTTTCCCGTTCCCGCAGTTGACTGTACATTCGGCTCGGGATTGATATGGTCCACAAAAGGGCGAGGTTTGTTCAAAAAGGGGATTGGTTGGTTCGAATGTTACTTTTCAAGTCGGTTAATCCGTAGAATCCTCGTACCTTTGCGTATAGAATGATAAAAGGAAATTCTCGACTTTATTTTTACTTTAGTATTCATTTAGATGAGAAAGGCTGTATTTCGGGATGAGATACAGCCTTTTTTCAAATCTATCGGAGTGTTTCTTTACTTTAATCCAGCCATCCAACGGAAATAATCACCACACGTGATTGGGAACAGCATGGCACGCAGGATGGATAAGAGAGGGTTCTTTTCAGGTACATAGAAAAGCTTGTGCCTGCATTTTACACAAAGTCGCATTAACTGGAGATGGTTCCATAGACCCGTCTTTGAAAAATGATAGGCTAATTGTTGTGCATCTTGTTTATAGGTCCCTTCGTCTGGAAAGTCACTCAGAAAATCATACACTTTGGCAAAATAGCGTTGGATATGCGGACGTAAGATCCGGTATTCTCGGAATGTTCGTTGCAGGGTACGGAAAGCATTCCCCAGGGTTTTCCGATTGTCCAATGGTTTTCCGTAGGTGGCTGCTGACAAATGACGACGTTGGTGGACCAATACTTGGTCGCAGAAATGGATGCGCTTATAGATGGCAGCTCCTACTTGAAATAGGTGATCGTACATGAAACAATCCAGTCCTTTGTTCAAATCCGGGATCATTGTCAAAAAGTCCCTACTCAATAATTGGGTATGTCCTGGTAAAGAGCCAACAAATAGTAGTCTTTCAAGTGAGAGATTGGGAATCCGATGGTCAAATTGGATGGGTACACCCCCTTCTGCAAAGGGTTTTGAAAAACCGGAGGAGAGTAGGTTGTCATCAATCGATTCCATTTGCCATTCAATTTTCTTGGCTTCCCAAATATCGTCTTGATCGGCAATCGCAATGTAATCGCCTGTTGTACGTTGGATGCAAGTGAGGAAATTGGCATTGATACCCAAAGCTGGGTTATTCTGATAGACCTGGATGAATGGGTAGCGTTCCGCATACTCCAGCAGGATCTGCATCGTTCCGTCTTTGGAATGATCGTCTTGTATGATCACTTCATCAATCGGGTAGGTTTGATTCACAATGGAATCCAACTGTTCCCGAATATATTTTTCGCCATTGTATGTACACATGGCGATGGATACTTTTTTATTCAAGTTCATAATTCTCGAAGAAGATTTTGCATGTACTGTGCATATGACATTTGCATTTGATTTGGTTTTACCGTAACCTGTTGTAACAGGGCTGTTTGGGAGAGTGCCATACGAAGCTTTTGTGCCAAGTCTGCTACATGATGTGGATCAAACAGAGCCCCGTTCACACCCTCTTGAATCAAACAGGCAGCACCAGCTGCAGAGGAACACAAGGTGTAGCAACCTGCCAATAACGCTTCGTTCACAACAGCACCAAAACGTTCATAGTAACTGGGGAGAATGAAGATTTGTCCCAAATTGTAGTAGGCATGTAAGGTAGCACCTTCCTGTTTCCCTACAAAAATGACACGCTTTTCCAATCCGTAAGCAACCACCTTTTGTTGTAACGCTTGTTGCTCTTCTCCTTCGCCAACCAATAGTAAGATGGCATCTGGATACTCCTCTTTGATTTGATTCAATGCTTCCAGTAGGAAATGGAGGTTCTTGATAGCTATCAGACGCCCTACAAAAAGGAGTATTTGTTGGCCTTTTTTGAATTGCTGGTTCCAGATATTTTGCGAGATAGGTAAAGCTTCGCACAATTGAGCTCGAACTTGCTCATCTTTTTGGATGATGGGAAAATATAAAAGCCTACCATATCGTTTGAGATGTGTTTGATACCAATTGAATATGGACAAGTTGGTTAAGATGATTCCATCTAACCTTTGTACCAATAGGCTGCGCGACCATTGTTTGATCAGTCCCTCGGTTGCTGCGGTTCCACAACTGTCATCACAAATGGAAATGACTTCCAGTGAACGTTGAAAGAGCCATTTGTAGAGTAAAACCAGTACAGTCGTCAGGTTGTATTCACTACAAATCACCAGATCTGGTTTAGTCTGTCTGAGGATGGAGAGGATTTGCCAACGGAGATTCTTGATTCCGAACAATCCTTTCTTAAGATAATGTGGTGTAAAATGAAGCCGATCAATCAATGCTTGTTGCTTGAAAGACTGCTCCAATACATTATGGAATTCAAAATAGAATTCGGCATCGAAAGCATCGTTAAGTGAATTAAAGAAATCCACTCGATATGGTGCAATGGCTGGATGAAATAGGACAACTTTTTTTTTCATACGAATAATCTTTGAATAGGTTGAGAATTCCATACCTCTTGGTTGGTGTTGTATTTCATGTTCCAGTATTGTTGTTTGGTTTTATTTCGTAAGATAATAAATTGCAATTTCCGAATCCGATTCTTGAATTGGGTGATTCTATAGATCCATTGACAGCCTGTTTTCCCATAAATCTTTCGGAAATAGATATATTGTCCCTGATAATAATAAAATAGACGTGATTGCTTGATATAGGCAGCTTTCCCCTCTAGATGGGTTATATGTGCATCTGGAATGGAGTAGATTTGATAACCGTTTTGGGTTATTCTTCTGCATAATTCAGTCTCTTCAAAATTCATGAAGAAAACCGGATCAAAAGCTCCGCATTTTTGTAACACTGTTTGTTTAATCATTAAATCTGCACCAATGATGACGGCGACTTGAAGAGGCTGCTGTGTGAAATTAAAATAGGTACAATTCCGATGAGGATAAATGATAGGCGATAAATAGAAAATGGATAAGACCTCTAACCAAAAACTTGGATAACGTCTCCCTAATGAGGTTGTTGGATTCCCCTCTTCATCAAAGAGATTTCCTCCACAGACTGCTGCTTTTGGTGTACTGTCCAAGAAATGAGACAAACGTTGTATTGCGTTATTGATCAATAGCGTATCAGGATTCAAAAAGAGTATGTTTCTACCTTTGGCTTGTTTCAGTCCGATATTATTGGCTCTTCCAAATCCTTCGTTGGTGTCTGATGCAATACAGATGACATCCGGATACTCATCTTTTATGCGTTCGAGAGACTGATCTTCTGAATGATTATCTACAACGATAATCTCATAGCTAATGCCGGTTGTCAGTCTTTTGACAGAGGCAATACTATTGATAACCAACGCTGAAGTTTTATAATTAACGTAGATAATAGATACATCCATATATTGTAGTTATTTCTTGTTTTTGAAAACCATTTGTAAACACTCGCGGAAGATGACAGACTGTGAATACCACATGACTAAAGAATAGAGTATGGCAGACAGCGTTATTTTCGCGAGTAACAATCCATAGATATTCTGGATGGATTGCGTAATAAGTGCTACCAACAGAAAGACTCCAGCCGTAATCAGTACGTAAGGCAGAATATCTTTAAACAGATGGATCAACCGAATGCCAATCAGGGAATGGGCATAGTAATGCCAATATAGGATAAACAGGAAATAGGTTGTGACATAGGCCCTCACCATCCAAAGAATCCCAAATTGTGCCGTTGTCAATAAGATGACCAACTGGAAAACTCCTTGCAACACATTTCCATACAAGAAAAGGTTGGATTTTCCATGGGTGATGAGTAGTTGGGTATAAAGCAACGCAATGGGTGAAATGGCTCCCATGATACACAACAGTTGAAGAATCGGTACACTGGGCATCCATTTCTCTCCAATGGTGATTTGTATAAATTCGGGTGCGATAAAGGCTAACCCCAACATGGCCGGAAAAGAGAGGAATGCTGAAAAACGAATCATCTTGCGCAACACATTCATCTGTCTCTCCTTGTCTTCACGAACCTCAACCAACACGGGTTGTGCCACCCCATTGATCATGCCGTTCAGAAGGGAATTGCCCATTGTCATCCATTTGTTCCCTTGTGTGTAGAACCCGACTTGGGCCGCATTGAATAATTTTCCCAACAACACGGAAAAAATATTGTTGTTGATTTGGGTAAAGATATTGGTCAAGAATAGTTTGGAACTGAATGGAAACATCCGCTTCAGGATCTGCAGATCAAAGATGAAGCGAGGTCTCCATGGTGAAAAGATCATTTTTAGTAGGGAGGATAGGGAGATGAATACCACACTTTGCCAAGCGATTGCCCAATACGTATATCCCTGAATAGCGAGTGTGATGCCGATGATCCCCGAAACAGCTAATGCAATGATATCAATAACAGCTGTCACTTTGGTCATCAACCTTTTGAATAGGACAGTATGGGGAACGGCAGCAATTCCTGCAAAAATGAAACTCAAGAACAGGACACGCGATAACGATATCAATTCAGTTCGTCCATAAAAATGGGCAATCAAGGGGGCTATCCCGAAAAGAATCAAATAGGATGAAAGACTGGTGATGACCGTGAACCAGAATACTGTACTGTATGCTTCATCTGTAATCTCCTTTTCGTTGGCCAATGCAACCGTAAATCCACTGGTAATAATGGTAGTGGCTATTCCGGAAAAGATGGCTAACATTCCCACTAAACCATAGTCTTCTGCATTGAGTGTTCGAGCCAAGATGATGCCAAACAACATACCCAACAGTTGTTGGATACCATTGCTGATACCTCCCCATATCAGTCCTTTCGCTGTCTTTTCTTTGAGTGATTGCTGTGCCTCCATTCGATCCTTGTTTTAATGATGAAAACGCATGACCGCATGACGCATTTCATTGTCAAAATAGAGATAACCGGGCTGGATATCTATTTGATAACCTTGGTTTTTCAACGAATTGCCCAATACTTCTTCATCTTGATGCTGATGATAGATACAAACCGCCCCCGATGTGTCATTTTGTTTCAACAACCTGTTTGCACCTGCCAATGCTTTCTTTTCATATCCTTCGATATCCATTTTTAGGAATGGGTGTTGAATCGTTTTACCTTGGAAATAGGAGTCCAATGTCGTGTTATTCTCATCATCCATGTCACTAACATATTTCCGCACAATCGTTATTTTATCTTTCCATGGTAGGAAGGTCGCTTCTAATGCTTCTACCCACTCGTCGTCACATTCAAATAAATAGGCATGTTCAATGAGATCAATGACATCCAATGTGAATATACCTTCGGCTGAACCGACATCTAAAAGGCTCTTTCCTTTCATGGTTTGATAATCGGGAATGTATCGGTGGGCTGAACGTTCATCTTGCTCGATCAAAAGTCCTCGATAAACTATCTCGATTTGGTCGTACATAGAACGTTTGAAATAGAGTTTTTTCCCATGATGGTACACATAGGGCAATCCGTTTTGAGGGTCTGTATGCAGGTCGATGGGTTGACGATCATATTCCCTTTTCCAAGGATAGGGGTAGGCCGTGGGACCCAATTTGCCCAACTGCTGGAATGCTTTCTCAATCTCATCTTTGGGCGTGACAAATGTATAGTGAATCCTGTAACTCCAGCATTGCATATAGGATTTCCAATTCCGACAGATAAACAAGAGTTTTCCCAAAAAGACTTTGTATAGTTTTCTGCGTAAGGAGACCGGAATCAGTTGTCTATATAATTGTGCAAGCATAATCGTTGTCTATTTCTTTTCAGCATAAATACGTTGGATGATATCTACCACTTTCATTCCCTCCAGTACGTTGGTGGTAATCATTTCACCCGGTTTTCCACTCAATACATTCACCACATTGCGAATCACGAAGTTATGATTCTGTGCCGATCCTTTATAGGGACCATAGTCATTACCCGGATTTGTTGGAGCCAGTTCCGGCATATCGTAATCCTTGATGTGGCAGTATTCAACTTCATTCATATATTGTCCACCAATCTTCACACTGCCATTCTCGGCAATGATCAGCATACTGCTCTCCATGTTCTTGTCCCATACAGCTGTCGAATAGTTGAGGCATCCCATTCCTCCATTGACAAAACTGAAATTGACAAAACCGGAGTCTTCGAAGGCCGTTGAATGCTGGTGGTTAAAGTCGGCAAAGCGGGCTTGAATGTTACAGATGTCACCGAATAGCCAATACATGATGTCGATGAAATGGGAGAATTGCGTGAAAAGCGTACCTCCATCCAGTTGAGCGTCTCCATGCCAACCTCCTGGTTTATAGTATCGGTCATCCCTGTTCCAGTAGCAATTAAGTTGAACCATGTAAATTTTTCCCAGCCGTCCCGACTCGACCATCTCTTTGATCCAAACAGATGGGGGAGAATAACGGTTCTGCATGACACAGAATACCTGCTTGCGATACTTCAAGGAGGTATAGACGACCTTTTCGGCATCAGCCAACGTGAGTGCCATTGGCTTTTCAATCACGACATGATGTCCTGTTTCTAATGCTTGAATGGCCAATTGGGCATGTAGTCCGTTCGGCACACAAATGTTGATGACATCCAGATCCAATCCGGCCTGCAACAAATCACTCATGTTTGAAAAGAAGGGAACGGGATAGTTTTCAATACCTAACTCTTCTTGGGGACGGATATCACAAAGGGCTACTAATTCAGCTCCCTCTTCCCGCTTAACCATTTCTGCATGACGTTTGCCAATATGGCCACAGCCGACAACGGCAAATCTGATCTTTTGACTATTGTTCATAATGTAAGATACTATCTATGATGAAATCGATTTCTTCCTCTGTCATCTCTGTGTGGATGGGGAGTGACAATACAGTTTGGCTCAAACGGGTCGCCTGTTCCGTAGGATAGGGCGTACGGGCCAAATGTTGAAAAGCCTCCTGTTGGTGCAACGGCAACGGATAATAGATCATGGAGGGAATGCCCCTCTCTTTGAGATAATGTTGCAGTCTGCTTCTCCGGTCTCCTGACACCTGTACGGTATATTGATGATAGACATGGGAGGAATCGTTGCATTTGGCTGGTATGGTTATCCCAGGACAACCGCTCAAGGCCGCATCGTATCGTTGGGCTACAGCCTGACGTGCTTGGTTGAATTGATCCAAATGGCGCAACTTGACTTGCAGAATGGCTGCCTGCAAGGTGTCTAAACGAGAATTGCAACCAATCAGTTGATGGTGATATTTCACCTGTTGACCATGGTTAGCAATCTGACGAGCCCGTTCCGCCAATTGCGGATTAGAGGTAATCAGTGCCCCCCCATCTCCATAGCAGGCCAATGGCTTGGAGGGAAAGAAGGAGGTGGTTCCGATATCTCCCATTGTTCCAGCCAAACGATGGGTTCCATCCGGAAATGTATAGACAGCTCCCATGGATTGGGCATTGTCTTCAATCAGATAGAGGTGATGTGCTTGAGCCAATTCTAAAAGAGGAGCCATGTGACAACTCTGACCAAACAGATGAACGGCCATGATGACTTTTGTGCGCTTGGTGATTACTTGTTCGACCTTACATGGATCCAAATTAAAGCTGTCCGGTTCTACATCTACAAAGACAGGTGTCAGACCCAAAAGGGCAGCCGCTTCTGCCGCAGCAACGTAGGTGAAATCCGGAACTATCACCTCATCACCCGGTTGCAGATCCAAGGTCATCAAGGCAATCTGCAGGGCATCCGTTCCATTGCCACAAGGTATGACATGGGGTACATGGAGATAGTCTGCCAGTTGAGAGGCAAATTCCTTGACTTCGGATCCGTTGATAAAGGCGGTCCGATCTATGACTTGTTGCATCGCTTGATCCAATTCCGGCTTTAACCGTAGGTATTGTCGATGCAAGTCCACCATTTGAATCTGATTGGTCATCATGTACGTACTATTTACTCATGTAAAAAGGCTTTCTGTCCAAGAAACGGGCAGAAAGCCTTTCGATTGTGTGTTCTTAGGATTATTTTACTTCGCTACCCGGTTTTACCTCTTTCTCAGGTGTGATAACTGCCAGCTTACCATCAAAATCCTCAGCTGAGAGAATCATACCCTCCGAAACGATCCCTTTCAGTTTACGGGGAGCCAAGTTAGCAATGAAGCAAACCTGTTTTCCTACGAGTTCCTCAGGTTTGTAGTGTTGGGCAATACCCGAAACAATGGTCCGTTTTTCCAAACCATCATCAATCCGGAATTGCAATAACTTATCTGCTTTCGGTACTTTCGTGCATTCCAAGACCGTACCAACGCGAATATCCAACTTCATGAAATCATCAAACTGAATATTCTCGCGAATGGGTTTTGCTTTGTAATTGGCCTCTTCATTGGCTTTTTTGGTATCCAACAATTTCTGGATCTGCTGCTCAATGACGCTATCTTCGATCTTTTCGAACAACAATTCAGCCTTGCCCAATTCATGACCTGCCTCCAGCAAATCGGTGGCACCCAAACGGTTCCATCCCAACGGTTCAACATTCAACATCTTGTTGAGTTTCTCCATGCTGAAAGGTAAGAAGGGCTCAAAAGCAATGGCCAAGTTGGCTGTGATCTGCAAAGCAATGTTCATGATGGTAGCCACACGTGCCATGTCTGTCTTTGCTAACTTCCAAGGTTCTGTATCAGCCAGGTATTTATTACCGATACGAGCCAGGTTCATGGCCTCTTTCTGTGCATCACGGAAGTGGAATGTATCCAGCAGGCGTTCTACATCCTCTTTGACATGGGCAAAATCCTCCATGGTCTGTTTATCGTAATCCGTCAATTCGCCTGCTGCAGGTACCTTGTTTTCAAAATACTTGCTGGTCAACACCAAAGCTCGGTTGACGAAATTACCTAAAATGGCTACCAACTCATTATTGTTGCGCGCTTGGAAGTCTTTCCATGTAAAGTCGTTGTCTTTTGTTTCCGGGGCATTGGCTGTCAGTACATAACGCAAAACATCCTGTTTGCCTGGCATATCAACCAAGTATTCATTCAACCACACAGCCCAATTGCGAGAGGTAGAGATCTTGTCTCCCTCCAAGTTGAGGAACTCGTTGGCCGGTACATTCTCCGGCAGGTTGAAGGAACCTTCTGCTTTCAGCATAGCCGGGAAGACGATACAGTGGAACACGATATTGTCCTTTCCAATGAAATGGATCATTTTGGTCTCCGGATCTTTCCACCAGGTCTCCCAACTGTCAGGCAACAATTCTTTGGTATTTGAGATGTAACCGATTGGCGCATCGAACCAAACATACAATACTTTACCTTCAGCACCTTCTACCGGTACGGGAATACCCCAATCCAGGTCGCGGCTGACGGCACGGGGCTGTAAGCCCATATCCAACCAGCTCTTGCACTGGCCATATACATTCGGTTTCCATTCTTTATGTCCTTCCAGAATCCACTGGCGCAAGAAGGGTTCCCATTTGTCCAAGGGCAAATACCAGTGTTTGGTCTCTTTCAAAACCAGCTCACTACCGCTCAAAGCCGATTTCGGATTGATCAAATCGGTAGGACTGAGTGATGTACCACAGGCTTCACACTGGTCTCCGTATGCCTTTTCGTTACCGCAATGGGGACAGGTACCTGTGATGTAACGGTCTGCCAGGAACTGTTTAGCCTCTTCATCATAATACTGTTCACTGGTTTTCTCGATGAATTCGCCCTTTTCGTACAAGGTACGGAAAAAGTCGGATGCCATCTGATGATGTATGGATGAAGTGGTTCGGGAATAGATATCGAATGAAATCCCGAACTCCTCAAATGACTTTTTGATGATGTTGTGGTAACGATCCACAATGTCTTGTGGTGTCACCCCCTCTTTTTTAGCGCGTAGGGTAATGGGTACACCATGTTCATCTGAACCACCTATCATCAAAACCTCTTCGCCCTTCAGTCGAAGATAACGTGCATAAATATCGGCTGGTACATAGACGCCTGCCAAGTGGCCGATGTGAACCGGTCCGTTTGCATACGGCAAGGCCGTTGTGATCAAAGTCCTTTTAAAATGTTTCTCCATACTATCGTAAATGCTTTTGGGGAACAAAGGTAGTATTTCTAATTGAAATAGGCTGAATCTCACCTCGGAAATTCAGCCTATTGCTTACTTTAGATATTCTTTAGGAATAGATCGATCATCCGTTTTGCTGCTACAAACGAACTTACCTCGTTGTGCAGAACCTGCTGTTCGGTGGATGCTAACATCTGTTCGACAGCCGGATTGTGGTAGAATGTCTCGCGTAACGTATCATTGATGCTCTCGTACATCCAGTACTTGGCCTGTTCGTTCCGTTTGTATTCGAAGTAACCATTCTTCTTGGTGAAGCGGATGTATTCATCGACCATGTCCCAGATCTCTTTGATGCCCAGATTGTAATAACCCGAGTAGGTTAATACCTTCGGGAACCATCCTGATTCGGTAGGCGGGAAGAGATGGAGGGCATTGCGGAATTGGGAGGCGGCCAATTTGGCTTTCTCAATGTTGTCACCATCTGCTTTGTTGATGATGATGCCATCTGCCATCTCCATGATGCCTCGTTTGATACCTTGCAATTCATCTCCGGTACCAGCCAACTGAATGAGCAGGAAGAAATCGACCATGGAGTGGACGGCTGTCTCACTTTGTCCGACACCAACGGTTTCGACAAAGACCGTATCGAAACCGGCCGCTTCACAGAGCACAATGGTTTCGCGTGTCTTGCGGGCGACTCCACCCAAGGATCCGGCTGAAGGTGAAGGGCGGATGAAGGCATTCTTTTCACGCGACAAGGCCTCCATACGGGTCTTGTCTCCCAAGATACTGCCTTTGGAGCGTTCACTACTGGGGTCTATGGCCAATACGGCCAGCTTGTGCCCTTGATTCAATAAGTGCATGCCAAATACATCGATGGAGGTACTTTTGCCTGCTCCCGGTACACCCGTGATACCGACTCGTACCGATTGGCCGGCAAAGGGGAGACATTTCTCGATGATCTCCTGTGCAATGACCTGATGTTCATGCTTGGCACTTTCAACCAGCGTGACGGCCTGGCTGAGTACTGTAATGTTCCCTTTCAGGATTCCTTCGATAAACTCAGAAACCGTATATGTCTTCCGACGTGCACGTTTCAAATAGGGGTTGACAGTGGGTACGTCCGTAACCCCGCTATTGACTTTCAACCCTTTGTAAGCTTCGTTATTTTCGGGATGTTCCATGGTACAATTATTTTTGAGCCGTGACTTTGATCAACCGGACAGGTCCGTTTGGATCGTTGCACACGACATTGATGAGTGCTTCTAATTTAGTTTTTATCTCTTTGGGACGAATCGAAACCTTGAAGATGGCTGTCGCACCTGGTTTCAACTCTTTCTTGCCTCCGGAAATGTCCAATCGTTCGTCATCTGAGCTGACACTATAGATTGTCAATGTCTTTTTACCTTTGTTGGTCAACTCAAAGGTGCCGGTCACTTTACCTCCCTTGATCATGAAACCACCCGATTTTTTAGGTAGTTTGCCGAACTCCAGCAGGGTGCCGGACAGGTAGGCACTGGGAGCCTGCGACTTCTCGGCCACTGTCATTTTGCTGAAATTGTCGATGATATTGGCCGCAAGATGTAGCGTTCCATTGATCTCTTCCTGACCGACGAATTGGACTTTTATCGGCAGTTCGGTCGTTACTCTACCTTTCCGTTTGACTGCTTTCGCATCCAGTAGTACATAGATCTCTCCTGTCTCGCCGGGGGCCAAACGGGTAGGACGAGCCTCAATCGTATAATAGTGAGGTACTTTACCTAAGGTCAACGAACAGGTCGTTTCCCCTTCGTTCTTCACCTGAATGCGTTCACCCAAGGTCTCATCCTCATGGATACTGCTGTACAGAACCGTTTTGGTATGCAACTTCAAATCTCCAAAGGAGTAGGGATAGACGAAGAGCGGCTCAGCAGGCTTGGGAGTTACATTTCCCTTGATGGCCAATGAGTAGCTTCCCTTTTTTCCATTGCTGAAGATGGAGATCGTTTTGTAAAAGGGACCGGGTCGTCCAGCTGGATTATAGGTTACTTTGATGACACCTGTCTTGCCCGGACCAATCGGGGATTTGGTCCATTCCGGCTGAGTACAGCCACAGGAGGCTGTCACACGAGTGATGACCAATGGGGCATCTCCCGGATTGGAAATGGTAAACGTATGGCTGGCCGGCCCATCTGCCTCGGCTATGGTACCGAAGTTATAGGTCAGCTCGTCGGCATGTATTTGTGCTTGCCCTTGTGCAGCCACGTGCCAACAGCATAACAGGCTGATCAAAATCAGTTCAAGTTGTCTCATGTCTGTTTGTCTATTCTTCTTTGACTTCTCCTCGGATGGTCAACAGAAAACTGCCTGTTTTTCCATTGCTATAGACCGAGATGGATTTGGAGAATGGTCCAGGTCTGCCGGCCGGATTATAGGTCACCTTGATATCACCTGTCTTGCCCGGTGCAATCGGTTCTTTGGTCCATTCGGGAGTGGTACAGCCGCAAGATGCGATTACACGTGTAACCACCAAAGGAGCTTCACCTTCGTTTTTGATGACAAACGTGTGCGACACTTTTCCGTCCGCCTCCTTGATGACACCAAAATCATGGGAAGTTGCTGTAGCGGCAATCACTGCCTTTTGTTGGGCAGTAGCCATACCTGTTGCCAATAAAATGGCCATACAAATAAAAATAAGCTGTTTCATCGTTTTAAACTATTTATTATCTCTGCCTCTTTTGGCAAGACAAAGGTAACATCTTTGCTTGTACCAGAAAATAAAAGGGTGTGAAAAAACAAGGTTTTTACATTTAAAAGAGTGATGTGATCAGTTTTTCCAGTTGTCGTGTCAGGAAACGCCCTTCACCATTGTACTGATTGACCAGTAGGGTGATGGCATACAAATGATCTCCTCGATAGACATATCCGGCATAGGCTCTGACATGGCTCATGCTACCACTTTTTAGGTGCGCTTTCCCTTGAAGGGATGTGCTTTTCAGAAAGTTACGTACGGATCCCTCCATACCGGCTTTGGGTAAAGAGGCCATGAAAGCATTTGAGGCAGGGGATTGGGTAGCCATGTAACAGAGGAGTCTGTTCATGAAGGCACTGGACACTTTGTCGGTAATGGCCAATCCGCTTCCATCATCCATGCAAAGGGTACCGAGATCGAAGCCTTTGGATGCCCAATGCCACCGGAGAATCTTGATACCTCGATCGAAGGAGGAGATGGACTCGTCAGCTTTAGCATTGTATTTCAGACCGATTGTCTTCAGCAACGCATCTGCAAACAGATTGTGACTGACTTCGTTGGTCACACGTACTATCTCTTTGAGTGTAGGTGAGAGGGTCGTGATGATTTCTGTCCGTTCGGTTACATTCCATTTTCCCGCCTCTTTCAGGAGTCGAGAGGAGACAGGCTTCCCTTGGGTGTGGATGCCCGCCTCTTCCAAGGCCTGCGTGAGATAGGTAGCGGCAAACAGAGCCGGATCGGGCAGACTACCTTTCAATTCAAATGTTTCCCGATTGGCTGGAACTATTCCGTACAGGAATCTCTCCTGTACGAATGGCTGTCCGATCAGGAAACAACTATCTTTGGAAACCGATCGAGCCACCAATTGATTGTGGAATCGAAGGGTAGGTAACTCCGGATCTGTCCGCAAAATGAGCGGCTTTGTGCCGGACTTGCCCGTACGGAGATAAAGGCTATAACTGTTGTCGAAGATGGAAATGCCATAGCTGCCTGCACCATAGTCAGCTCCTAAATCCTCTTGCATCCATTTCATGGAGGTCCCCTCAGTGTCGAAGATACTCTCATCTGCAATGATTCGTCCTTCGATTTGCTGAATACCCGCGTTTTGGATGGCTGTTATCCACTGTGGGATGAACCTGTTTTGATCAGGACGATAGTTGTTTTTGTCTGCTGCGAAATGACGGGAACCCAACGTGGGATCGCCACTACCTTCGATGTACAGGTTACCCCGTAAGACCCCCTGCTCAATCCGACCGTCGTAAGAGATGGTGGTCGGGAATTGATAATCTTCCCCCAACAATTCCAGTGCCGTGGCTGTCGTTAAGGTCTTCAGTACGGAAGCTGGGGACATCTGGCGGATGGTATCGTAGGCGAAGACGACAGTCCCAGTTTCCACATCTTGAATCAACAGAGAAAAGGAGGCTCCTTGCATGGGTGGCGTCTTTAGGAACTGTTTGATGGGTTGAGCTACCTCTTGGGCCGTAAGCCATTGCAGACAACTTAGGAAAAGAACCAGATGATAGAAGAAAGATGTATTCATTTGTTGATAATTAACTGTCAAATTCATTTTGTATCACACATAGCAAAGATACAAACTATTTCTCGTACGCAAGGATTCTTTCCCCTCTTTTCTCCGATTCTTTCTTTGTCGAAAGTCTATTTTTTTTGATAATCGTGTTACGATTATCGATCTAAGTGTTACATTTGTGCCCGAAATAAGTTTAAACCTATATATATTATATAATGTAACAATGAAGAAAGCGATTGTCAAATTAGTTGGAATAGGTTGTGCATGGATGTCGCCTTTGTGGGCCATGGCCCAAACGGATTCATTGCGTGTGGACAAGCAATATGAGGTTCAGGAGGTGGTTGTAACCGGAACGCGTAATGAAACCGATATCCGTCATTTGCCCATGACCATTTCGGTTGTCGGGAAACGTACGTTGGAAGAGAACTATCGTACTTCTATTTTACCGACATTGACTGAACAGGTGCCTGGTTTGTTTACCACCCATCGTGGGCTATTGGGATATGGTATCTCTACCGGTGGGTCGGGAAGCATGAATTTACGAGGAGTAGGCGGTTCGACAACGACTGGTCTGCTGGTGCTGGTGGATGGACACCCACAATACATGGGTATGTTTGGTCATCCCATAGCTGATAGTTATCAATCTTTCATGGCTGAACGTGTAGAGGTGTTGCGTGGACCAGCTTCGGTATTGTATGGTTCCAATGCCATGGGAGGTGTGATCAACATTGTTACCAGACAGATGCGGGAGGATGGCGTCAAGAATCGATTGCAGTTAGGTTACGGTTCTTACAATACCTTGCAGTCTGAATTTACCAATCGGGTAAAACAGGGACGTTTCAGCAGTGTGGTGACGGGCTCTTACAATCGCACAGATGGCCATCGTCGGGACATGGAGTTTGAACAATATGGCGGTTATGCCAAGTTGGCTTATGAATTGGATCCACATTGGAAGGTGTGGGGTGATTTGAATCTGACCCACTTTAACAGTTCGAATCCCGGAACCATCTCGGACCCTTATCTGGATAACGATTCTCGGATTACTCGCGGAACCACCTCTTATGCGGTGGAAAACCAATATGGACGAACCTCCGGAGCCGTGAGCTTTTTCTATAATTGGGGAAATCATCAGATCAATGATGGTTACCATCCGGGAGGCGAACCTCAGACCGCCTATTTCCGTTCGAAGGACCAGATGATGGGGCTCTCGTTGTATCAGAGTGTGGTCCTGTTTGAAGGAAACCGCATGACCTTTGGTTTCGATTATCAGCATTTCGGTGGAAAGAGTTGGAATGAGTCGATAAGCACGGGCGAAGAGGTGCCGGGTGTTGATAAGAAGCAGGATGAGGTAGCCGGTTATATCGACTTGCGTCAGCAGCTCAATTCATGGCTTTCGTTGAATGCCGGCTTGCGTTTGGATCACCATTCGCATGTGGGTACCGAGTGGGTGCCTCAGGGAGGTTTGGCTTTCCATCTTCCCCGACAGGCCGAATTAAAGGCCATAGTCGGCAAGGGTTTCCGGAACCCGACGATTCGTGAAATGTATATGTTTCCACCCCAGAATCCGGATTTGAAGCCGGAACGACTGGTCAATTACGAACTCTCTTTCTCGCAACGGTTGGGTGAGCAAGGATTTTCGTATGGATTGAATCTCTTTTACATAAATGGCGAGAATCTGATTACGACCACATTTGTAGATAGTAAACCCAAGAATGTCAACACAGGTGAGATCGAAAATTGGGGTATTGAGGCACAAGCCTCCTACCGGTTTCATCCGCATTGGCAGTTGAATGCCAACTACAGTTTTCTGCACATGGAAAACCCGGTGGTAGGAGCTCCGGAACACAAACTTTTTGGTGGACTGCATTTCACATCGGGCAAATGGAGTGCCAATACCGGATTGCAGTATATCCATGGACTCTATACAGCGGTCGGACAGGAGTCTTCAACAAAGGAAACCTACCTGTTGTGGAACTTGACCGGAGCCTATCAATGGAACCGTTATGTACAATTGTTTGTCAAGGGAGAAAACCTGTTGGGACAACATTATGAGATTAATGCCGGCTTCCCGATGCCGAAAGCTACCTGTATGGGAGGTGTGACCGTTACCTTTTAACATCCCAAACCGGTTCGGGAAGTAAATTGTTTTTATCTTTGCTCCAAAACAGCGAAGATAGGCTGCACCTCAGCAAAACATGCAAGCAAGCTTGATGCTTTTGCATTCGGTTTGCACTATCTTTGTAGAAAATAAAGATAAAAACGATATGAATTCTGTGTTTGACAAACCGTTTACATTTGATCGGGTGATGCGGATTGTATTCAGTGTGGTCATGATCGCCGGGATCATCTACCTGATTACAATCTTGCGCAATGCCCTGTTGCCGTTTCTGATAGCCTGGCTGTTGGCCTACATGATGCAACCTTTTGTGAAGTTTTTCCAGTACAAACTTCGGCTCAAGAGCCGTATCTTGTCCATCTTGGCTGTACTGTTGTCCACGTTGGTCTTGGTGAGTTTGTTGGTAGGTATGGTACTGCCCTCTTTGGCCACAGAGGCAGACAAGACCCTCCAATTATTACGGTTGTATAGTCCGGCTGACGGGTATATTCCATTTGTACCCGAATCCTGGTTAGCCTATTTGCATGAGCATGTGGATTTGCAGGAATGGATGGATCTGTTGAGTCGGGAGAATGTGTTGAAGGCCGTCAAGCAGTTGGCTCCACGTGTATGGTCTATTCTTTCCAATACCTTTTCCATCCTGTTCAGCATTACCATCCTGTTCGTGATCCTGCTCTATTGGATCTTTATCTTGCTCGATTATGAGAAGATTGCTAATGGATGGGTCAAGCTGATACCAGTCCGCTACCGTCATTTCGTACAGGAATTGGGGGCAGATGTTGAATACAACATGAACCGCTATTTCCGTGGGCAGTCTTTGATTGCCTTATGTGTCGGTATCCTGTTGGCGATCGGATTCAAGATCGTGGGGCTTCCGTTGGGTATCTCCTTGGGCTTGCTGATTGGTGTGTTGAATCTGATACCCTACATGCAGACCATTGGTATTCTCCCCATGGCCTTGCTTAGCTTGCTGAAATCGGCCGAGACGGGTGAGAATTTTTGGGTGATCTTCGGACTCTCTTTGTTAGTGTTGGGCATTGTGCAGGTCATTCAGGATCTCTTCTTGACTCCTCGGATCATGGGAAAAGCCATGGGACTGAATCCGGCTATCATTCTCTTGTCACTCTCCATCTGGGGAACCTTGTTGGGTTTTATCGGTTTGATTGTCGCTTTACCGTTGACTACCTTGTGTCTCTCCTATTATAAACGTTTTATCTTGATGGACGAGGACTTAGCATCACCCTCCGTGCCAGAACAGTCGGGTGAAAAAGGGAATGCGTAGAAATATTTTTTTTGAAAAAAAACGGTCAAACGCTTGCAAGTATAAATAAAATGCGTACCTTTGCATCGCGTTAGAGAAATAGAGGTAACGCATAGGATGATTCGCTAGCTCAGCAGGTAGAGCACATCCCTTTTAAGGATGGGGTCCTGGGTTCGAACCCCAGGCGGATCACCAAAGTAAAGGTGTAATTAGTCGTAAATCGGCTTTTTACACCTTTTCTTTTTATCCTTTTGCCCAACCGTTGCCCAACACAAATCGGTTTGAATTTTCAGTTCAGAGATACAATTCGCATTCCAGCCTATAATTTCCTTTGAAAAATAGTCGGAAATCATGGACAGGAAACAGAACATATATTCATCTTCATTTAACCATATTGGTATGTACGTAATGTCAGTTACCCACACCTGGTTCTTGCGTGTGGGAATAAGACTCTTAACAAGGTTAGGATAGGTCGGATAACCATGTGATGAGTCTGTTGTACGAGGTTTTCGTCTTGGTAACCTGACGTTTAGGCTGTTTTTCGCAATAATGTGTTCCATTTTGTCTCTACCTACCATATATGCATAATCGCAACCAAAACGGCTCTGGTATATGGCATGGAGCTTTGCTCCACCAATGCCCGGATCACGCTCCCTTATTTCGCGGATGAACTGTACAACCATTTCCTCGGTCAGCAGTTGTTTGCTGAGCGTATCCCTGTGCTGATAATAAGCCTGCCAGCTTTTGCCAAACAGTCGGCAGAGAAGGTCCATGGTCTGTCCCTTGACCTTCTCTGCGGCAAGCTCTTTTACTGTTTGGCACCAGATTTTTTTCTTATTGGAATGTTGAAGGTCTTTTCGGCAAGGTCGATCATCACATCCTTGGCATGATTGGACCATTCTGCCATCTTCAAGGCTTCCTCCAGGCGCTTGTTCTCCGCCCGTAAGCGTGCAAGCTCTTCTGCGGGAGATTCTACCGGTTTTACTTCCTTTTGCGGCATAGATATAGGGGGTTGAGTAGTATCTTTCTGTGAGGTCTCCCTGTTGTGGGATCCTCTTGAGTCCACAAAGTTAGTAATCCATCTCCATATACTTATCCGACTGACGTGATATGCTTTGCATAATTGTACTAAAGGTACATGATCCTTTAAATACGCATCTATGATCATGCGCTTCTGTTCTGCACTGAAATATCTTGAGTCACTACATTTGTGATCCAGCTTTGAGCTGGCAAACTTGCCTGAACCTGTTTTTTGTGATCCCATTTTAAAGTTGTTTTTATTCAACTTTTTCTAGGGGACGACAGGTTGTGTAAGCAGTATAGTTCACTATTTTACCATTGGGCATAGAAACAGACCCCGCCACGCCTTTCGAAGCATCAAACATCACTCCCGATGTCGGCTTCTCACCTGCCATGGCACACACAGAAGATACCATAGCAAGCGCAGTTACAATGTATTTTTTCATTTTTTCTCTATAAGAAAATCTGCAAAAGTATAAATATAATTCCTACTTAGAATATTGTGTATTAACTTTTTTTATACTTTTTTGTATATTGCATCTTTCTCTTTTTCTGCTATATTTGTTGCAAATTGTACAACAAACAGTTTTTCCGAACTGTTATTGATGATAAATAAACTGTATAGGAGAATATAATATGAAGACAGTATGGATGTTATGCTTGGCCTGGTTGCTGGGTGGTAGTGTTGTGACGGCTGCTGTCAATCCGGATGTGCCACAGGATAAGAAGACAGAAAAGCAGTTGAAGAAGGAGCAGAAAGCTCAGAAAAAGGCTGCCGAAGAGGCTGAACAGCGATTGTTGTTTGAGGCTGCCAAGTTGGCGATTGAGAGGCAGGACTTTGTTTTGGAAGCCGATCGCGTTGAATTCAAGCGGGGACAGTTTGCGTATGTCACCTCCAATACGAACTTTGTGTCGTTGAAGGATGGCAAATCGACTGTCCAGTTGTCGTTCAATGGACCTGCTGCCGGACCGAATGGCTTGGGAGGCATTACCGTAGAGGGTACAGCTACGAACATCAAGACTTCAACGGACAAGAAGGGAAACATCAATTTCTCGATGACGGTACAGGGCATTGGCATTTCAGCTTCGGTAACCATCCGGCTGACCAAGGATACGAACCAATGTTCGGCTACTGTTTTGCCGAACTTCAACAGTAACAGAGTGTCCTTTACAGGCAACTTGTATCCGACGGAACAGTCTAAGGTGTTTAAAGGACGGGCTCTGTAAGTTGAGGAGGTAAGGATTCGAAAGGTAGGTCGATATGCAAGAGGTATTGAATATTCGCAATGACATACAGTCGCTTCCCTTGGTCAATGAATGGATTGAGCAGTGTTGCGAGGAGGCTGGGCTGGGACTGGATTGGGTCATGAAGTTTCAGTTAGTCATTGAGGAGATGGTCTCGAATGTGATCTTCTATGCCTATGATCCGCAACAGCAGGAGGCGGTTATTGAACTTCGTTTTACCTGGGAAGCGGGAACGGTCTCGATTTTACTTCGGGATTGGGGCAAACCTTTTGATCCGACAGCCAAGGAGGACCCGGACATTACCTTGTCGGCAGAGGATCGGCCGATCGGTGGTTTGGGCATCTTTATGGTCAAACAATTAATGGATGAAGTGCGTTATGAACGGGTTGGTTCATCCAACCTGTTGACCTTGCAAAAGAGAATCAATTAAAAACAACAAATAACATGGAAGTAATCATTACAGAAGGAGCGGAGACGCTTATCCAGATCAAGGGCCGGCTCGATACCAATTCCAGCCCACAGTTTGAAAAGGCCATGGCTCCCATACTACAAGGGCCTACCAAACAGGTACGGGTGGATTGTAGCCAGTTGGCCTATATCAGCAGTTCGGGTTTGCGTATGTTCCTGATGCTGCAGAAAAACATCTCCCAAAAGAAAGGATCCCTCCGGTTGTGCGGACTGAACGATTCGATCAAAGAGGTGTTCGCCATTACCGGATTTGCGGCTATCTTTACGATTGAGTAATAAAAAAAACAGGCTGTATGTCAGTGTTGCTGCATACAGCCTGTTTTTTTATCTGACCAATTGATTATTCACTCCAGTGGTACAGATCGACCTTCTTGTGGCGGCTGACCTGTTCGTTGACTTCGGGGAAATAGTTGGCCAGGATGGCATACAGTCCCGGATCGTACGCTTTCATCTCCTCCCGGGTGTTGATGCGGTTGTGCTTGCCGTCACCATCATCCGTATTGACCTCGGCATTGACATTGAACCAGTTCTGAACACCCTCAGCCCAATATTCCCATACGTTGGTGGCAGCATAGACATTTTTCCAACGTCCTTTCGCCAAGGCTGCATCCAAAGAGGCCTGCAACTCGTCGTTGAACTGCGGGCGGATCGGCAGGATGCCGGCTCCGTGGATGGTATGGGCAAACTCATGAATCAGGATATCCTCGGCATGATACTTGTCGATCTGATAGGCCAAGATGTTCTCTTCGGCACAGGTCGAGAAGGGATTCTCGGCATCCCCACCCAGACCCCGGGCACGTACGTCCCAGTTCAAGGTCGTGTCTTTGGCCAAAAAGGCATGTTCGGGAATGTCCGTTGTTCCTTCGTAACGGGCCATGATACCGATGCGGGTATTCCGGCTTGTGAGTGATTCCATCACTTCAGCGGGCAATACATCGGTCAACGCCTTGATACTGATGTAGGCTGCATAGAAGCAGGAGTCGGGCACACGCCAAGAGCTGACCACATGGATACCGTTTACATTCATGTACTTCTTGTAGAAGGGGTCCAGCTTCAACTCGGCAGGAGGTGCCGTGATGGTGGGTGTATCCACCAAAACGGCCATGGGACAATCTGTTGTTGTGACCTCTTCAGGAGTCGTGTTAATCTCTACCGATCCATGGCATCCAGCCAGGAGGGTCAGGCCGAAACCAGCGGCCATCAAAGTCTGTATGAATTTCATCTTACGTACTGTTTGTTGATTTGCCGACAAATATACATTTATTTATTGTCCGCTGAACGGATTTTGGTCACTTTCGCTGATGGCACCGTTCAATTGGATTTCCCGTTGCGGGATCTGGAAGATGAAACGGTAGTCGTTGGAAGCCAACGGGAATACCTCCGGATCCTTTCCCGGATCGAAATGGTCACCTTCGCGAACCAACGGTTTCTGCAGGCGCAAGTAATCGAGCATATCGCCACCACCTTCACCCAACAACTCTTTCCGACGTTCCACGAAGATCGCTTCTGCCAAGGCTGACTTGTCCGTCGTTGTCGTGATCTGCTGGACATTGCGTGCCTTTTGCAATTCGTTCAAGGCGGCCAAGGCTGCCGTCGGATTATTCAGGTTGTTTTCGCATTCGGCTGTAATCAACAGCATCTCTGCTCCACGCATCAGCACATAGTCTCCACGGCTTTTGGCCTGTCCGTTACCCGGATCGAAGAACTTGCTGTTGGCCCATTTCTCGGTATAGGCATCGCTCCGGTGCCAGAAGAGGTAACGGTCATCCTCTTCGTCAAAGAGTTCGACATACTTGTCGTTCACGAACATGTTGTTGAAGTTGTAGAAGGGTTCGCCCGAATCTTCCGGCCAGTTGTACCAAAAACTGTAGCTACCTGTATCCCCCATGTTGGATTCGGTACTCTGGTAGAAGCCCCAAACCACCTCATCATATTCGGCATGGCAGAAACCGTTGCGCCATTCATCTCGGGTCATCAACGTGCCATAGTGCTGCAAGACGCTTTGAGCTGCCTCTTTCGACTTGCTCCATTCTCCCATCACCAGATACACGCGAGCCAACAGTCCGGTGGCCACATCCTTATCGAAGTAGTATTTCGTACCGCTTCGGTCATAGTCGGCCAACAATCCCTGAGCCGAGGTCAGATCCTTGATGATCTGCTCATAGCAGGCAGCCACGGTTGACCGGGGCATGTCGTTCTCATCTGCCGAAGAGAGACGAAGTACCACTCCCTGCTTCTCCTTGGCCAAGGCATAGGTTTGTTGATAATGTTGCACTAATGTGAAGTAGCAATAGCCTCGGATGGCCAGTGCCTGACCCTTGACAGCCTTCTTCAAGGCATCAGATCCGACCGATGCATCGATATTGTCGATGATGATATTCAGCTGGTTGATGATCGTGTAGAGGTTGGTCCACATGATGGAGGAGGTGCCGGATGCCAAGGTGTAGGAGCTGACAAAGCGATACCCTTCGTAATGCTCACCACCCATGTTGTCGTTGCAGATGACATCCGTTCCCCGGAGCATATCGACCAGATAGAAGCCTGATACACCTTTGAAACATTCGCGGAAATCATCACCACACGTCTTGAAGTACAACCGGTTGTAGCATCCTTCCAGCAACATATTCAGGTTGGTTGCACTACTGAGCACTTGCGTGTCGGAAATGTCAACCGAAGAGGCCGTTGTCAATTTGTCGTCGCAGCTGCTGAACAGGCCGATGGCACAAGCGGCTGCCATATAGAGAATCGATTTTCGTAACATATTCTGAATGATTATAGTTAGTTAATGTGATTAAAATGAGATCTGAACACCACCTGTGACAGACATGCGAGAGGAGATGGAACCATTCTTGTCCGAACCGTTGTAGGCATCACCGGAGATATCCATTTCCGGATCTGTGCCACGGCTGGCTGCCTTACCGAAGGTCAGCAGGTTGTCACCCGTTACATACAGACGTACATGGCTCATGCCAATCTTGCTCAACAGGGTCCGGGGGAAGGTGTAACCCAACGTGATGTTACGCAAACGCATGAAATTGTTGCGATAGACATACCGGTCGCTATACATGGCGATACCATTATAGGTGCTGGTACCATCGACGGTCAAACGGGGAACATCGGTCACATCACCCGGCTGACGCCAACGATCGGCAAGGAAATCGGATGCGATCGAGAAACCTTGACGCAACACGCTCGACTCTTTATACATGTGGTCGGCTGTATAGCTGCCCAACGAGTAGTAGAGCATGAACGAGAAGTCGAAGTCTTTCAGCTGGAAGCTGTTGATCAACGAACCATACACTTTCGGAATGGACGATCCCAGGTAATCGTATTGTGAATCCATGTTCACTTCGGTGTAGTCGGTTGTACGTACCCGGTCGATGACGTTACCCTCTGCATCAAAGATCTTCTTCCAGTAGGTGGCCTTACCTGTTTCCGGATCGGCACCTGCATACCGCGGACCGATGATCTCGTAGCGAGACTTGCCTTCGGCCATCTTGTATTTGGCATAGCTTCCGCTATAGGTATATTCACCCTCCGGCAGACTGGTGATCTGGTTCTTCAGATAGGTCAGGTTGAAATCTACATTCCAGGTGAAGGTTTTGCTCTTGATGGGAGATGTACCCAACGTGATCTCTACACCCGAGTTGCGGATGTCGCCCAAGTTGGTGTTGTAACCCGTTGCATTACCGGTGATGGCAGACAGTGGTACCTCGCGATAGTAGAGCAAGTCCTTGGATGAACGACGGTAGTATTCGAAGGTACCGGTCAGTTTGCCTGCCCAGAGGCTGAAATCAAATCCGGCATTGAACTGCTGGTTCTTTTCCCATTTCAGATTCGGTGTCGAGAGAGAATTGACCGTAATACCTGGGGTTGTGTACATGTTTACCGTATTGCCGTTGGCATCACTGGATGAATAGGTGCCTTGATAAGCATAGTACGAAGAGACACGGTCGTTACCGGTCGTACCGAAGCTGGCTTTCAGAGAGAGGTTGTCCAACCAACCGGCTGTCGGTTCCATGAATGCCTCTTTGGAGAGTCGCCAAGAGGCACCGGCCGAGAAGAAGTTACCCCAACGGGAATCCGGATGGAAACGAGACGAACCATCCCGACGGAAGCTGGCTGACACATAATACTTGTTGGCAAAACTATACTCGGCTTTTCCCAAGAAGGAGAGCAGTCCATAACGGTCGGTATAAGAGCTGACCTCTTTGTCCGTTGTTGTTGAATTCAATTCATAGAAGTTACCCATGGCAATACCGCCACCATAACCATACATATATTCATAGAGGAAGTTATAATACTCCTGACCGGCCAGTACATTGATGTGATGATCACCCCACTCCTTGTCGTAGGTCAAGATGTTGTTCCAGGTGGTAGAGGTCTGGCGTACACCTGACCGGTAGGCTGAACCACCCCCATAAAGAATGGTCGATCCCCAACCGTCTGCACCCGACTGATAGTAGCCGTGAATGGCAGAACTGTAGTAGTTGCGTTTCGTATTCTGGTTGTCCAAACTCAAGCTGGAGCGGAATTTGAGTCCCGGCAGCAGGTCAAATTCGACAAAGGTACGAGCCGATACCAAATCGATATACCCCATATCGAAGTCGTAACTACCCTCATTGTCGCTATCGGTTCCCAACGACCAGGCCAGAGAACTCCACCAACCCCACTGTTTCCGGTAGGCTCCAAAGTCCAACATCCGGTCGCCTGTCACCTCGTTGTAGATCCAGTCCGTATTCTCACTGTTGCGCAAGTAGGGCGAATAGTAGCTCGGCATGGTACGCAAGAAACGGGTCTGTACGTTCGAGTAGGTCTTGCGGGTATGCGTATAGCCCAAGTTGAGGCCCAAACGCATCCATTTCTTCACTTCGTTGGTCACGTTGGCACGTAACGTATAACGGTTGAACAGCTGTCCGACAGCCATACCCTTGTCGTTCAGGTAGGAACCAGAGAAGAGGTAGTTCATCTTACCGTTGTTGGCCATACCGCTCACGTCAATGGAGTATTCCTGACGCAACCGTTTCTTGATGATGGAACCGTACCAATCCCAGTCGGATTCGTCCCACACCAGTTGGGCATCACTTCTCAACTTACCGTTTTCATCCAACGGGTTGGAGAGGTTGTAGGGGTTGACATAACTCTTGTTGCCATTGGCATCATACGTGGCACTGATCAGGTGGTCCATGTAGTTGGCCGAAGCATAGGCACGTGCCTCTGCCTCACTCTGGCCATTGCCATAGAGGGCATCGTTGTAGTATGCCTCCCACCAGTATTCAAAGAACTCACCCGGTTGGGCCATCTTCGGATATTTCACAGCCAGATCCGAGAAGCCCCAGTTGGCGTTGAAGTTGACCGTTGCTTTCTCGCTTTTGGCCTTCTTGGTGGTGATCATGACGACACCATTGGCAGCACGCGAACCATACAACGATGAGGCGGCTGCATCCTTCAAGACAGAGATCGACTCGATGTCGGAGGTGGCAATGGCACTCAACTGTCCATCGTAGGGCATACCATCCACCACATACAAAGGAGTGGTCTTGGCATCGCTCGACATGGAACCGATACCACGGATATTAATGGTCGGGTCTGCACCCGGTGTACCTACATTGTTCACGACATTGACACCGGCACTCATACCTTGCAAGGCAGACACGGCATTGCTTTGTGTCAGTTTGGTCAGTTTCTCGGCAGACACGGCTGTAACAGAACCGGTGAAAGAGGATTTCTTGGCAGTACCGTATGCCACAACGACCACTTCATCGACCAGCTGACTCTCATCTTCCAGTACGATGTGCATCTGAATACCCGGTTTGACCGGTACTTCACGTGTGCTATATCCAATGCTGGATATGATAAGAGTGGCCCGTTCCGGTGTCTCAATTTGGAACGTACCATCCATTTCGGTCACGGTCCCCTGTGTTGTTCCTTTTAGAATAACGGTTGCTCCGATCAACGGATCTTCATTCTTGTCCGTGACAATACCTCGGATTTCCACGTTGGATTGGGCCCATCCCACGAAGGGCACCATCCAGATGAGAAGCATCCATACATACAATCTTCTCATTTTTTCGATACTGTAATAATAACCCATAACTAATCAATTTGTCGGTTAAAAAATCGGTTAAATGACACTCTGATAATTTTTCGGTGCAAATGTAATGCAAAATGTCATAATATTAACCCATCTCGTGATACTATTTATAATTACAAGTCTTAATGGTGATATATTGTTTGTATATAGCTGTTTCTGCTTATAATATGTTGTAATAATCGCTGAAATAGTTTCATATTGATAAAATCTATAAAATTTCTTTGGAATCGTATGTTATATGGAGCAATTCTGTTAACTTTCGACACTCTTAGAATCAAAGAAGAAAAATAGCTATATATATTAATGTATAAAGAGCAATAAGTATGAATCGTATGTGGAAGGGCTTGTCCATAGCCGGTTTGTTGTTGTGTGCTTCATGGACGGCAGAGGCACAACAAATCATCGGTCACCGGGGATCTGTCTGGGGTGTGGAGAACACGCGGGCAGCTTTTATCAATGCAGCCAAGGCAGGAGCTGTTGGCTTGGAATGTGACATCCGGAACTCGAAGGATGGTCTGTTTGTCATCAACCATGACAGTAGCCTGAAGCGTTTGGGCGGTTCCGAGGAGCTGATCTGGGAGCAGAATGCCAGTCGTCTGCTGACGACCGATCTGCAGCAGGAGCGTGATGGCATTTGTTATGTGGGCCAGGTCATGGCATTGGGCGACTATCTGGATCTCTGCAAAGAGTTGGATCAAGTTCCTGTCATCGAGATCAAGGAGTGTACGACCATCCGAAGCGATGCCAAGAATCCGGCTAACGACCGTTTCGATGGTGTTCCCGCCTTGATGAGTCTGATTGCCGAGAAGGGGTTGACCGACCGGGTGGTCATCATCTCCTTTATGCAAAGCGTCATGGATCACATCTGGAAGAACTATCCGGGTGTACATCTCCAGTTCCTGACCGGTGAAGACTGGCGACCCTATGCCCAGTGGTGTATCGACCGCAAGATGGATTTGGATATCCACTATGAGAAAGCGGATGCCGAATTGGTGAAGCGTTTCCATGAAGTGGGCCTGAAGGTGAATGTCTGGACCGTTGATGATCCGGTTGCTTTCAAAAAAATGCAGGAGATTGGGGTCGATTACATCACGACCAACAAACTGTTTCCGCAACCGTTGACAAAATAACAACCCTCAAAGCAACAAACCGTATGCAGTTAGCAATCGATCGAAAAGATATTGACAAGTTTCTGATGATTGGCGACAAGGTGCTGATCAAACCGAAGAATCCGCAAAGCCAGACCAAGTCCGGTCTCTATTTGCCCCCGACTGTCCAACAGGACCGCATCCAGGCGGGCTACATCATCAAGACCGGTCCCGGCTACCCCCTGCCTTCGCAGACCGACGAACATGAGGTCTGGGAAAAGAAGGAGGGAGAGGTGCACTATCTGCCCTTGCAGGCCAAGGAGGGCGACCTGGCTGTCTATTTGCAGAATTCCGCCTATGAGATCAATTTCAACGATGAAAAGTATCTGATCGTGCCCCATTCCGCCATTCTGATGCTCATTCGCGATGAAGGATTGTTCGAATAAATGCAATTTGTCACCCAAAAGGGACGTCATTTCACTTTTTTAATCTATTTTTGCGGATCAAGAACACAATGACAAATTATCAACAGAGCGATTATATATGAATAAAATTGTAAGCAAAGAACATTTCTCCGCGAACGTGGTGAAATTGGAAGTGGAAGCTCCGCTGATTGCCCGGTCCCGGAAAGCGGGACATTTCGTGATCGTGCGGGCAGGCGAGAAGGGAGAACGTATCCCGTTGACCATTGCGTCGTCCGATACGACCAAGGGCACCATCACCTTAGTGATTCAGGCTGTCGGTGGCTCGTCACGCAAGATTACGGAACTGAATGTGGGCGATTATCTGACCGATGTGGTAGGTCCGTTGGGACAGGCTACCCATATTGAAAAGGTCGGTACCGTGGTTTGTGCCGGTGGTGGTGTCGGTGTGGCTCCCTTGCTGCCGATCGTTGAGGCTTTTCACAAAGCCGGCAACCGGGTGATTGTCGTGCTGGCTGCACGTACGAAGGAACTGGTGATTCTGGAAGAGCAGATGCGTGCCCATTCCGATGAGGTCATCATCATGACCGATGATGGTTCGTACGGACAGAAGGGATTGGTGACACAGGGGGTAGAAGAGGTGATCAACCGGGAGCCCGTCCATCTGTGTGTGACCATTGGTCCGGCTATCATGATGAAGTTCGTTTCTTTACTTACAAAGAAATACAATGTGCCGACTGTTGCCTCGTTGAACACGATCATGGTCGATGGTACCGGTATGTGTGGTGCCTGCCGTATCACGGTCGGAGGCAAGACCAAGTTCGTCTGTGTGGATGGACCCGAGTTTGATGCGCACCAGGTCGATTTCGATGAGATGCTCATGCGTCTGGGTGCCTACAAAGGAATTGAAAAAAAGTAACAAAAAACACCCCATCATGACAATAGAAGAATTAATTGCCGCACGTCGGGCCGAACCTTGGCGTGAGGCTTTGCGTAAGAGCAAAAAGAATAAGGAGCGTACCGACCTGCCCCGTGTGAAGATGAATGAGTTGGATCCCGACTACCGGAGCCATACCCGTTTGGAGGAGGTCAACTTGGGTTTGACGGCTGAACAGGCCATGCAGGAGGCTCAACGTTGTCTCGACTGTCCCAACCCGACCTGTATGAAGGGTTGTCCGGTCAGCATCAACATCCCCTCTTTCATCAAGAACATCGAACGAGGCGAGTTTTTGGAGGCTGCCAAGGTCTTGAAGGAGACCAGTGCCTTACCCGCTGTTTGTGGTCGTGTCTGTCCGCAAGAGAAGCAGTGTGAGAGCCAGTGTATCCATCTGAAGATGGGCAAGCCGGCTGTGGCCATTGGCTATCTGGAGCGTTTTGCGGCTGATTACGAGCGCGAAAGTGGTCATATCTCTGTGCCGGAGGTGGCTCCGAGCAATGGCATCAAGGTGGCTGTTGTTGGTTCCGGTCCTGCCGGACTCTCGTTTGCCGGAGACATGGCGAAACGAGGTTACGATGTGACTGTGTATGAGGCCTTGCACGAGATCGGTGGTGTATTGAAATATGGTATTCCGGAGTTCCGTCTGCCCAATCGCATTGTCGATGTGGAGATCGACGGTTTGCGCCAGATGGGTGTCCACTTCGAGAAGGATTGCATTATCGGCAAGACGTTGAGTTATGACGATCTCCATGCCGATGGTGTCAAGGGCATTTTCGTGGCGAGTGGTGCCGGTCTGCCCAACTTCATGAACATTCCGGGCGAGAACCTGATAGGGGTGATGTCCTCCAACGAGTATTTGACCCGTGTCAATCTGATGGATGCGGCCAATCCGGAGAGCGATACGCCTGTCCTGCAGGGCAAGCGGGTAGCCGTTATCGGTGGTGGTAATACCGCCATGGACTCGGTTCGTACCGCTTTACGTCTGGGAGCCCAAAGGGCCATGATCGTCTATCGTCGTAGCGAAGAGGAGATGCCGGCTCGTCTGGAAGAGGTGAAACATGCCAAGGAGGAGGGAGTCGAGTTCCTGACACTCCATAATCCGATCGAGTACAGAGGCAATGAACAGGGCCGTGTGACCCAGATGATTTTGCAGAAGATGGAATTGGGCGAGCCCGATGCTTCGGGTCGTCGTCGTCCTGTGCCCATCGAAGGAGCCATCGAGACCATTGATGTGGATGAGGTGGTTGTCAGCATTGGTGTATCTCCCAACCCGTTGATTCCGCGTGCCTTCAAGGGGCTGGAGGTGAGCCGCAAGGGAACCATTGTGGTGAACGAGTCGAACCAGTCTGCCTTGGCGGATGTGTTTGCCGGAGGCGACATTGTGCGCGGAGGTGCGACTGTCATCCTCGCCATGGGTGATGGACGTCGGGCTGCCGCTTCGATGGATGCCTATTTACAGGCGAAATAAATAGATGTTATGAATTGATATGCTCCGTCGGATGGTTCGGGCTTCGGACGATCCGGCGGAGTTTTGTTATGTTGTTGTGTGTATGCAGGAGAGTTTATCCTATCATCGGTCGTTGTTGAAGATCGGTTTGCCCATTGTGATCGGTCAGTTGGGTGTGATTGTCTTGAGTCTGGCCGACACCTTGATGTTGGGCCACTATCGGACCGTCGATTTGGCGGCCGCCAGTTTTGTGAACAACTTCTTTAATTTAGCCATTATTTTTGCGACAGGTTTCTCCTACGGATTGACCCCCATCGTCGGTCGTTTGGCAGGTGAGGGGAAACAGCCGTCGATTGGAGGCATGCTGAAACATGCCTTGTTGGCGAATGGATTGGTGGCCCTGCTGTTGACGTTTGTCATGGGCCTTTGCTACCTGAATCTCGCCCGTTTCGGCCAGCCGGAGGAGCTGTTGCCCCTGATCCGACCCTATTATGCCGAACTGTTGGCCTCTCTGTTGTTTGTGATGCTGTTCAATGCCTTCAAGCAGTTTGCCGACGGCATCTTGGATACCTTGACCCCCATGTTCATTCTCTTGGGCGGCAACCTGTTGAATATTGTCGGCAATTGGCTGCTCATCTATGGTCGTTGCGGATTGCCGGAGATGGGTTTGGTGGGAGCCGGACTCTCCACCCTCTTGTCGCGCATCCTGATGTGCCTCTTCTTTGCCTGGCTCTTTTTGGGTACCCGGCGTTATGTCGTCTATCGCGAGGGATTCCGGTCGAGTCACTTCTGTGGGGAGGATTTCAAGCAACTCAACCGTTTGGGGTGGCCGGTAGCACTCCAGATGGGGATGGAGACCGCCTCATTCAGTTTGACCGCCATACTGGTCGGATGGATGGGAGTGGTCGCCTTGGCCGCTCATCAGGTGATGCTCTCGGTCAGTCAATTAGGGTACATGATCTATTATGGATTGGCGGCAGCCGTGGCTGTTCAGGTCAGTCAGTATAAAGGCAAGCGGGATGTGATGGGCATTCGTTGTTCCGCCCAGGCCGGTATGCAGTTGATTGGGGTGGTGGCCATCCTGCTTTCTGTCTCGTTGTTGTCCTGCCGTCACCTTTTGGGCTCCTGGTTTACCGACAATCCGGAGGTATCGGGTTTGGTGGCTCAGTTGGTGATTCCCTTTGTGGTCTATCAGTTTGGCGATGGCTTGCAATGTACCTATTCGAATGCCTTGCGAGGTATCTCGGATGTGAAGTGCGTGACCTATTATGCCTTCATCGCCTATTTCCTGATCTCCTTGCCGGCAGCCTATCTGTTTGGCTTCACCTGTGCAGGTGGTTTGGTCGGGCTTTGGTACTCCTTCCCCTTGGGGTTGACCAGTGCCGGTTTGATGTTCTATTTCCGTTTCTGGAAGCATAGCGGTATATTGTAACTAATAAAAAACGTAAGTTACGGTTACGGTTACGCCTGAGCGTAACCCGTAACCGTAACTTTGCATTTAGAGACGTAAGTAATGACGAGCCTTGGTCATTACTGATGGCCGACCTCCCTCATCCGTTATGCCCCCGGTTGCTCCTCTGTAGCGGCAGGGGTTCCCTCTTCCGGTTTGCTCAAGGTCTTCTGGTAAAGTTCCCGGTTCTGCAGGACCTCGATGGCCTTCTCCAAGACCGGATCCTTCTTCAGGTTCTGGATCAGCTCGCCCGACTGATAGTAGTAGCGTTTGACAATTTCGGAGGCCAACAGATCCATGATCTGCTCCTTCGAACGGTCAAAGTCGCGCTCCAAGTTCGGGACAAACTTCTGTTCCAAAGCGGCCATGGTTGTCGTGTCACCCTCCAGATAACCCTCAAACTCGGCAATCTCCTTCAGGTTCTTCAACGCCTTTTCGCTCTGACGGTCGTAGGTGAAGTTCTTCTCCTTCGCATAGGCCTTCAATCCCTCAAAGTCGGCATCCGTCACGGCAAACTGCTCCACCGGACCGATCTCCTTGTGCTGGATGACCCAGTTGGTCACATAGTCGAACAGAACCGTATCGGTCGCCAGGTAGTAGAGTAGGGTAGGCATCTTCGGCTCCTTCACCTCAAACTCCGGGCGAATGCCACCACCATCCCGTACGGGACGTCCTTTGGCGGTATAGAAGACCGAGGTCAGACTGTCGGGAATCGCTTCCACACTACCATCTTCCCGCCGGTGCGTATAGTCTAACTGCTGGATGCAACGTCCGCTGGGAATGTAATATTTGCTCATCGTCACCTTCAGCTTACCGTCGTAGGGCAGGTCGCGTGTCGATTGCACCAGACCCTTGCCAAACGAACGTTGGCCCACCAAGATGGCCCGGTCCAGATCTTGCAACGATCCCGAAACGATCTCGGAGGCTGAGGCCGAATTGCCGTTGATCAGGACTACCATCGGCATCGTCGTGTCGATGGGCTCTACCGGTGTGCGGTAGGTACGATCCCACTGCTTGATTTTTCCCTTGGTGGAGATGACCTCACTGCCTTTGGGCACGAACATGCCGACAATCTGGACTGCTCCCTCCAACACACCACCTCCGTTGTTCCGCAGATCCAGAATCAGCGATTCGATCTGATGGTTCTTCTTCAGGTCCAGGAAGGCCTCCTTGACCTCCTGGGCACTCTTGTCGGTAAAGCCCTTCAGGTAGATGTAGCCCACCTTGTCGCCCTTCACGCCATACCAGGTGACCTGTTTCACCTGAATCTGTTTGCGCATGATCTCCACTTTCCGCGGCTTCTTCTCGCCCGGACGTTGGATGAGGAGCGTCACCTTTGTGTTGGGCACCCCTTTCAGCAATTCGCTCACCTTGTCGCTCGGGAACTGAGAGACATCGGTCGTGTCGATCTTCAGGATTAAGTCACCTGCCTTCAGTCCGGCCAAGGCGGCTGGCATCCCTTCGTTCGGCTCGGCAATCATCACCCCGCCGTTCGTATTCCGTTGACGGATGTAGGAGCCGATACCCCCATATTCACCGGTCGTCATCATCTTGAGTGTCTCCATCTCCTGTTCGGGAATGTATTCCGTATAGGGATCGAGCCCGTCCAACATGGCGTCGATGCCCCGACGTACACTCTTCTCTACATCGACCGAATCCACATAAAACATCTCCATCTCCTTGACCAGGGCATTGAAGATGTCCAAATTCTTACTCACCTCAAAGCGGTTGTCTGTCTGGGCCTGGAGGGGTAACCACCCGAACGAGAGGCCTAACAGCAGACTCCATACAGTTTTCTGTCGGAATAATTGATACATTGTATTGTCGTTATGAAAGAATTGATTTGACTTTTGCTTGGATCTCGGGCCATTCCGCCTCCGGAATCTGAGGTCCTACCACTGCAATGACATGACCGGAGAGCAACGAACCGATGCGGGCCGACTGTTCCAGTGTGGCCCCTGCCAACTGTCCGTAGAGGAAGCCGGCTGCAAAGTTGTCACCCGCTCCGGTGGTATCGATCGGCTTGCTACCCTCTGCCGGCATGGCAAGCACTTCTCCCTTCGAGCCGATCAGCTGTCCATCCTTGCCAATGGTCACAATGGAAATATCCACTAACTGGGACAGTGTCTTGACCGCCTCCCGGGCAGGCTGTCCGGTATAGGCTTCTGCCTCGCTCTCGTTGCAGAAGAGAATATCGACATAGTTGGGGATGAGATCGGCCAACAGCCCCTTGAAGGCATTCACGATGTTGAAGTTGGCCAGATCCAAAGCCACTTTCAGTCCCAACCGTTTGGCCCGTTCCATCGTACGACGGACCAGCGGCTCGTTGACGATCAGGTAGCCCTCTATATATAGGTAGTCGTAACCAGCCAGCATCTCGTCGGTAATCTCCTCCGGATCGATGGTCGGAGCCGGACCGAGGAAGGTACACATGGTTCGTTCGCCATCGGGAGAAATCAAGACCGTACAACTGCCCGAGATATTTCCTTCGTATAAAAAGAGTGGCTTTGTACCCGCTTTCTGCAGGGCCTCTTCGTAGAATTGCCCCACCTCATCGTGTCCGATCTTGCCGATGAAGGCCGATTCGCCTCCCAAGCAGGCGATGGCACGCATCGAGTTACAAACCGATCCTCCCGGTGTCATGGTGCGCTCCAGACCCTGTTGCGCTTGCCGGATGGAAACCATTTTCTCTCTGTCTATCATCTCCATAGCCCCTTTGGCTATCCCTATTTCTTCCAAGGCTTTATCGCTGTTCAGCTTCAGTAAAACATCCACTAACGCATTGCCCAAACCGATTATCTTCATTTTTTTTCGAAATTTTCTTGCAAAGATATTGCATATTTCGAAAATACCCCGTACTTTTGCAGTGCAATTTCAAAGGAGAACGATAGAAACTCCGAAGAGAAAGCAAACATTCTTCTTTAGCTCAGTTGGTTAGAGCATCTGACTGTTAATCAGAGGGTCCTTGGTTCAAGTCCAAGAAGAAGAGCCTAAAAGGAGGTATCCATTCGGGTATCTCCTTTTTTTCATGCTCTCCACCTCACCTGACCTTTAGAATTTGCGTAACAGTTGCCAACTGTTACGCTGAAAAAAGGAATGACTGTTCTCTACTCACCGGGTGGATGCCCTCAGATAGCGTTCGAAGAACTTGTCGCAAACCTCATAGACTCCCTGGTCGTTCGTGATGAAATCGGCTGCTAACAAGACTTTGATGGCCCCCTGAACCGTACTTGCCCCTATCTGATATTTTTGCAGAAACGTTTGCGATAGGACAGAGGCTGCCTTTTGCTCTTGAGCAATGGCCGTCAACACCTGTTTCTGTTTGGCCGTCTCTTGATCATTATTCCGTTCTCACGAAACCCTGTTTCCGCTGTCATGTCCCTACTGTTCCATTTATCAGTAGTTTACAGCCCCTCTTTTTGACGAATTCCCGACAGCCTTTTTGCTACCACGCGTGGTAGCAATTGTTCCCTCCTCGTAGTAGCAATTATTCTTTGCCGTGGTAGCAATTGTAGTAGGCCGTAGTCGCGTAATCAGAACTCGCCAACTGGGGAAATATTTTTTGCCAACTGGAGAAATATTTTTGGCCAGTTGGAGAAATTATTTTGGCCAGTTGGGTAATTATTGCTTATCAGTGGAGCTAATGCTGATCCTTGATGGGTGCCAGTTAAGTGACACTACAGTTTCAGTTAGCTGACATTGCAGTACCAGTTAGCTGAAACTGCAGTACCAGTTAGTATCTACTAAAATCGGTACTGGCAATCTGTTTGGATCCCTATTGGGTATATGATGAAGGGAAATCCCTGAACCCCCAAATCCCTATAACTGTTTGATTTGTTCCTCCGTCAAGCCGGATGCTTGCATGATTGTCCTTATATCAACACCCAAAGATTTCAGGTTCTTGGCCATCTCGATCTTACCTTCTGCTCGGCCTTCCATCTTGGCGGTATCGAGTACATCATTCTGAACCATGATGTCATCCATGTGGGCATCATAAGCCTTGCGTTCTGCATCCGTCATGGTCATGTAAAGCAGGCGCTGGCGAGCTTCCTTCAACCCTGGTGTAGAGGTATCATCCTTGATACGGTTATTCTTCAGGTAGTCCAACCACTCCTCGATAGGGGTGCGAGCCACATCGTTGAACTCATTGACCCGGATGATGTAGTATTCAGGGAATACATCCTCCGGTACGGTCATCCTGATCTCATCCGCCTCACGGGTGTTCACCTTCAATCGGTCTCCAGTATGTACGCCAGTGAAAACTGTCTTTCCGTGATAGAGATAGTCACTACCCTGACCCAGATCAAAATAGAGGATGTTGATGGAATAGACCTTCTTCACCTTGTCGTACTTGTTGCCGATCTCGATGTGTTCCGTGATGGCTTTCGACACACCATAGAGCATACGTTGCAGGTAGTAGAGCTGACGGGTCAGTTGGACCTCCACAAGGATAATGTCTCCTCGCTCGTTTTTAGCCTTTATATCGACACGGTTGAACTTATCGACCGCACGCTCCTGGTTGCCCTCGCTCTCCAAAATCTCAACAATGGTCACCTGCTCGCCGGTGAGAACCGTTATCAGTCCCTCCAATACAGCAAAGTTGGCCTTGTCACGCAACATACGTTTCACTGCCCAGTCAAATCGGATGTATTTGTTGCTCACTTCCATGATGTCCTCCGTTTTTTTATTCCACTCTCAAAATTAGCTACTCTATTTGAATCTGCCAAATCATCAGCGGATTTTCACTCCTTTATCAATTCATGCGTGAATGGGTTTACTCTAACCCGTGAGTCTTGTCTTTGGCGGCATGCAAGTTGCATAGTCGAATTTTATCACTTATACTGAATAAAACTGGTAGTTTTCCCGATTTGATCCATTATACTGGATGAAATTGGCAATTCTAACGGATAGGATCGCTTGAATTGCCCTCAAAATGAAGAGGGACCGCTCTCCCGAGCGATCCCTCAGTGATTCCGGTTTTTGTATGTCTATATGTCGTTAATCATTTTCTTGTAAAACGGTTGAATATAGTACCGGAATATGTTTATTCTAAATGTCGAAATCGAATCGATTATTTGACACCTGTACGGGTATCCCACCACATCTGTTTACCCCATGTGTAGTCAACGATACCAGCAGAAGCTGCATTTACGTTATCCGTATTGTAGTTGTATTCGTTGTCCGGATAGGGGAAACGGAACGGAACGTCGTTGTGGTCTGTACCATAGATGCAATAGGCTCCCGGATACTCACCCGATGTCTGGATCTCCTTCGGGAAACCGGTACGACGATGGAGTGACCATGCTTCGCAATTATTCTTGAAGAGGGCAACCCATTCTTCCATGTAGATCTGATCCAGGGTGTTGGCAAACTTACCCTTACCAGCCAAGTAGGTATCTACATCTGCTGCATCGACACCATTGTCATCCATGGAGATGCGAACGGCCTTCTCGTAGGCAGCCTGAGCTGTCGTACCTACATTCCAACCGCGAACAGCTGCTTCTGCCAAGATGAAGTAGTTTTCGCACGCTTTCAAGAACGGAGTGAAACCGAACAGATCCTTGCGATACATGTCGCTCACACGGGAAATACTGTTCAGGTTAGCTGGAGCTCTCAAAGCACCATTCTCATAACCACGGTATTCGCCATCTTCATTCGCCGGTACCAGAATGGTGTGCAGACGAGGGTCTTCCATCTTTGTCAGGTGAGCCACGAAGATATTGCTGGGACCATAGTCGTCACGAGACAAGGCATCGTCTGCCCACGGTTCGTTCCAAGGCTTTGAACCTTGCCACCACAGATAGGCGTTCTCGCTACTTTCTGACAGGATCGGATAACGGCTTGCGTTCTGACCGATCTCTTCAATCGTACTCTTCGCCAACTCCGGAGCCACATTCACAATACGCATAGCAGCACGCAGACGGAGTGAGTTACAGAATTTCTGCCACAAAGAGGCATCACCTCCGAACAGGAAGTCACCTTCGCCTATATCATCGGATCCCAAACCACCGGCCATTTCGTCAGCAATGGTTTTCAGATTAGCCAAGATGGCCGGATAAATTTCTGATTGTGCATCATACTTCGGCTGGATCAATCCCTCGGAAACTTTGTTAGCTTCTGTGTAAGGAACATCTCCAAACTGGTCGGTATTCAACAGCATCAGGTATTCAATCCAGATACGAGTAGCCCAGCGAAGGTTCTTCAACTGATCCTTGCTATCTTCTGTTGTTGCCAGAATGTCGTTCAACTGCTCGATGTTGCGATAGCAAGCCGAGAACTTGTTACCATACGTATTGTTGGTCGGCAGATACTGATAGGTATCCATATACTGGATCTTTACCACATAGCCCGCCCATGCCTCTGTGCCGTCATATCCACCATGGCGTGAACCTGTCACACGGATGGTATAACCCAACTGGTTGCTCTGAGAAGTGGTAGGCAGCGCATCGGGGTCGGTATTGATCTCTTCGAAGTCGCTGGTACATCCGCCTAACAACAGCGTGAAGGCCAACGAGGCGATTGTTGATTTTTTGAATATATTTTTCATAATGCTTTCTTCTTGATGTTAGGAATTAATTAGAATGTCAAATTAACTTTCAAACCGAAGCTACGAGAACTCGGGATTGAGGCCTGTTCGAAACCGACACCACGGCTATCGCTGGATACACCACCCGTTTCCGGATCGAGGCGCATGGTGTTCGAACTGTGTACCCAAATCAACCACAAGTTGTTGGCAATGAAAGATACGGTTGCATCACTGATGTAACGTGTCTTGGCCAACCAGGGTTTCGGAATACGATAGGAAACGTTCATTTCACGCAGTTTCAGGAAGGATCCGTCGAATACATACATTTCGGGGTTACCACCTGCTTCGTACCAAGTCTGGGCATCTGTTTCAATGGTATTCTCTACCCACTTGCCGCTGGCATCCTTCATCACGAAACGTTCGTTGGTAGCTACGTCCTTACCGGCTACGATGGCACGTTCACGTACACCATCGGCAGCTGTGATTTCAGCTGTACCAGCTGTATAGCCGTGACTCATAGACTGAGACCAAATGTCACCACCTACGCGCAAATCCAACAGGAAGCCGAAGCTGACGTTCTGGATGGAGAAGTCGTTGCGCCAGTTCATCAGGAAGTCCGGTGTAACATTACCGATCACCTGTGCGCTCTTGGTAGAGGCCAAACCGGCTGAGTTCACCTTCACGGCACCAATCTGGTCTGCAGTGGCTGTACCAGCTTTTACATCATCTTCTGTGATGCGGCTGTAACCAGTGGATACCAAAGCACCCCATTCTTCACCTTCGCGTGCTTGGGTAGCGATACCCCATGTCCAACCAATACCGTAGGTGTTCAGACCCAATTCCGGATACAACGAGATGACTTTGCTCTTATCCTTTGAGAAGTTCAAGGTTGAACTCCAGTTCAAGCCCTGCTTGCTCTGCAGAATGTCGCCACTAACCTGGATTTCCACACCCTTGTTCTGGATTTCACCGGCATTGATCAGCATCGCTCCATAACCGCTTGAGTAGGGAATTGTAACGTTCAAGATCTGGTCGGTTGTTGTCTTGTGGTAGTAAGCCATATCCACGTGCAGACGATCGTGCAGGAAGCCGAATTCAGCACCTACTTCCCAAGTCTTGATGCTCTCCGGACGAAGATCCGGGTTCGGATAGACGGTACTCTTGTAAATCTGAGCTACACCATTGAAGGCACCACTGGTATCCATGTAGTAGTAGGCACGGTTACGATAAGCCGATGTTGCCGAACCGATTTCTGCCCAACCTCCACGGAGTTTCAAGAATGACAATACGTTACCTTCACCCTTCAGCTGCGGGAATGTCTCCGTAGCGATCCAGCTCATGCTGACAGAGGGATAGAAGAAGGCATCCTTGATGGATGAATCCCAGTCGTTACGTGCACTGGCATCCAAGTAGAGTTGGTTCTTCCAACCGATAGAAACGTTACCATAGACTGAATTTGAACGCTTGTGGCTGTGGTCGGTAGAGGTGATGGCATCACCACTCTTGTTGGCAATCGTATAGACACCCGGTACAGTCAAAGCAGTTGCACCAATCTTGTCCCATGACCAGCTGACGTCACGATAGTTGGCACCTGCCATAGCCGTCACGTTCCAGTCGCCAAAGGTCTTGTTGAAGCTGGCCATGAAGTCCAAGTTCAACTCGGTATTCTTCTCGATGATGTGCTCGAAACCACCACTTGTCCAGTCGGAGAGGTCTTTGTAGTGTTTCTCCATAGAGTCTGAATTGTAGTAATCCACACCGGCACGTCCTTCAAACTTCAACCATTCGAACGGCTGATAGTACAATGAAGATTTACCGAAGATACGGTCGCGCTGGTAGCTGTTGGTATTCATATAGACATTGAAGTAGGGGTTGATGTGATAACTGTTGTTCCAGTTATACATCGTGTAGTTGCCATTGGCATCCTTCTGATCCCAATTGTCCTTCAACGTTTGCATGTTGATCTGACGGCCTGACCAAGCCACCAACGAGTTGATCGGGTTGTTACCACCGTAACCCTGAGCCGGTAGGTTATCGCTCTTCGTACGGGTGTAGCTGGTGCTCAAGTCGTACGAAATGTATTTATTCAATTTGATAGAGGAGTTCAACTGAGCCGAGTAGCGCTTCTGGTCTGTGTTGGGTACGGTACCCTTCTGATCACGGAACGAGAGCGAAGCACGTGTGCTGGCCTTGTCGCTATTGGCAGCCAACGAGATGGTATGGTTCATGGAGTAACCGGTCTGGAAGAAATCTTTCACGTTGTTCGGACGGGAAATCCACGGAGCCTTCTGACCGTTACTGTCATACTGAACTAAATTCAAACCGGCATCCAAGCGGGGACCCCATGATTCGTCATAGAAGTCGTTGATACCGTTTGAACCATCGACCCAATTGAAACCATATTGTTCGGCATACTCCTGATAACTCATATTCGGTGCGGTGAGTTTCCAGTGGTATTCGTCACCAATATTACCCTGACCGTAAGAATTCTGCAGTTTCGGCATGGTTGAGATCTTATCGACTGTGAAGTTACCGTCGTACATCACTTTCACGCCACCACTCTTCTTACCGGACTTGGTGGTGATCAAGATAACACCATTACCAGCACGCATACCATAGAGGGCTGCTGATCCACCCTTCAAGACGGTCATTGACTCGATGTCTTCCGGGTTGATATCGTTCAAACCTGAACCGTAGTCCACACCATTATAGGTATTGTCACCAGAACGTTGTGCCGCATTGGAGATAGGTACACCATCCACAACGATCAACGGCTGCTGGTCTGCACTCAATGAGGAGTTACCACGGACAGAAATACGAGATGAGGCTCCGACACTACCACCAAACTGGTTGACCTGTACACCGGCTACCTTACCGGAGAGGGCTCCTGTTACGGAAATCTGTCCTGCTTTGGTCAATTCTTCTGCGCCCACTTCCTGAATAGCGTATCCCAACGATTTCTTTTCACGTGAGATACCCATGGCTGTTACGACAACCTCATCCAAGGCCTGTGAGTCTGATTCCAATTTGACATTCAAGAAAGATGCCACCGGCATTTCCTTGGTTTTCAAACCGACATACGAGATGAAGATGGTTTTTGCATCTGCTGGAACTTCCAATGAAAATTTACCATCCAGATCGGATACAGTACCGATCGATGTGCCTTTTACAATAATCGCTGCTCCAATAACCGGCATTCCGTCTTCTGCCGAAATGACTTGACCTGTCACTTTCTGAGTCTGGGCGGAAGCAACACCTATACTGGAGGCGAGACACGCCATTAGTAAGTTGACCTTTTTCATAAATACTCTATTTAAATTATCCTATAAGTTTCATTTTCTTAATAAGCAGTTTGTCTTTTCTATTCACTGTTCCAACTTTTCTGCATGATGGTTTGCATAATTGACACTTTGAGCAAATCAAGTCGCATTAGTTTGGCAAAACGATATAGACATACGCTCGTTTACACTTGCAAATATAGGAACTATTTGTTTAAAACAAACTTTATGATACTTTTTTTTCAAGTAAAATGGCCTATTTATGTTATAAATCATATTTTTTAGTCACGATTGGCTTAGAAATATGCATTCTATTGCATATTTATAGAATAAAACAAAATTTGATTGGACTTCAGAATCAATAGTTATTCTTAGAACCATTTCATAAAAATTTGAACGACTACTTGGAAAAGTCGTACCTTTGTGTCGTTAAAGCATGAATTTGTGATATGGAAAGAGAATATATCGTACGTCTCGAGGCGGTAGAGCCTCGTTTGCCGGAGCTTCGTTTTACGAAACCGGTCAATTGGACGATCGAAGCGGGACAGCAATGGGCTGTGGTGGGACCGAACGGGTCCGGGAAGACTTTATTGACCGATTTGTTGCAACGGAAGTTTGCGATCCGCTCCGGTGAGATCCAGTATGGAGCACCGGGAGCGGTCTCGTCGCTGATCCGTAGTTTGGCATTCAAAGACATCTATTCATTGGCCGATTTGCGCACGACCTATTACCAGCAACGTTGGCACGCTACGGAGAATGACGACATGCCCTGTGTGTCGGAATTGTTGGGTACGCAATTGGATGAGCAGGGACTTGCCTTGTGCCGGATGTTCCGCATCGAGGAGTCGTTGCCTAAGAAATTGAATTACCTGTCGAGTGGAGAGTTACGGAAATTCTTGATCGTACGGACCCTGTTGAAGCATCCGCGTCTGTTGGTGCTCGACAATCCCTTTATCGGTTTGGATTCTTCTTCGCGTCAGTTGCTGGCGGAGATGTTGGCCGAGGTGACTCGGTTGAAGGGAACACAGGTGGTCTTGTTGCTTTCCGATCCGGCAGATATACCAGAAATGGTGACTCACGTCTTACCTATATATAATAAGGTATGTATGGAACCGATGTTGCGGGCCGATTTTCTGGCCGATCGGGCTCTGATCGGGAAATTGTTCCCTTCCGAATGTGATGAGGCCTGGGTGAAGCAGCCGATCGAACTGCCGATAGCCTCAGTGGGTGTTCCTTCGCAACACGAGGTGACCTTCCGTATGGAGCATGTCTCGATCCATTATGGCCAGCGAACCATCTTGAAGGATCTGGATTGGGAGGTGAAGAATGGTGAGAAATGGGCCTTGAGCGGACCCAACGGTTCGGGCAAATCGACCCTGTTGAGTCTGCTGTATGCCGACAATCCCCAATCGTATGCCAACACGTTCTACCTGTTCGACCGCAAACGAGGATCGGGCGAGAGCATTTGGGACATCAAGAAGCGGATCGGGTATGTCTCTCCGGAGATGCATCTCTATTATCAGGCCAATGTGCCGGCTTGGCAGATTGTCGGTTCGGGCTATTTCGATTCGGTTGGCTTGTATCGTCCGTGTAATGCGGAACAGGAGGCAGGTGCCTTGGCCTGGATGCGTCTGTTGGGCATCGAGTCATTGAAGGATCGTCTGTTCATGACCCTCTCTTCGGGAGAGCAACGCCTGTTGCTGTTGGCCCGTTCGTTTGTCAAGGATCCCGATCTGTTGATTCTGGATGAACCGTTGCATGGCCTGGATGTGCACAACAAGAAACTGGCCACTCGGGTGATCGAAACCTTCTGTGCCCGTCCCGGCAAAACGTTGGTCTATGTGACCCATTATCTGCAGGAACTGCCGCCCTGTATCGACAAACGTTTTGAGCTGGTGAAACAGGAATGATTGTCAAAATGAAAGCAGGGGAGTGATTCCATGATGTTATCTTGTATAATATACTGTCATTTTGTCTAAAAATACTGCTTTCAAACATGTAAAACAGGTTGTAAATTTCTGCATTTAGGTTTTGTCAAGTAAAGAAAATATCCGAATTTTGTTCCCATGATGAGTCAACCATTAGCAGAGAGAATGCGTCCGAAAACCCTGGATGAGTATATCGGACAGACCCACTTGGTGGGGAAGGATGCCGTGTTGCGGAAGATGATCGAAGCGGGTCATGTGCCCTCCTTTATCTTGTGGGGACCTCCGGGCGTGGGCAAGACAACTTTGGCACAGATTGTGGCGCGACAGTTGCAAGCCCCTTTCTATACGTTGAGTGCTGTCAGCTCTGGCGTGAAGGAGGTACGGGAGGTGATCGAGAAGGCCAAAGCGAATCGTTTCTTCGATTCGATCGCCCCGATCCTGTTTATCGACGAGATTCATCGCTTCAGCAAATCCCAACAGGATTCCTTGCTGAATGCGGTCGAGACCGGAGTCGTCACCCTGATTGGTGCCACGACGGAGAACCCTTCGTTTGAGGTGATCCGTCCGCTACTGTCCCGTTGTCAGGTGTATGTGTTGAAGCCGTTAGGGAAGCAGGATCTGTTGGATCTGCTGCATCGGGCCTTGACGGAGGATGTCGAGCTGAAGGAGAAGCAGGTTGTCCTGACTGAAACGGATGCCCTGCTCCGCTATTCCGGCGGAGATGCCCGGAAGTTGCTGAACATTCTCGAACTGGTCGTCTCGGCAGAACCGGATGATCGGATCGAGATCTTGGATCGAACGGTTACCGAACGGTTGCAGGAGAATCCAGCCGCCTACGACAAGGGGGGAGAGATGCATTACGACATCATTTCGGCCTTCATCAAGTCGATCCGCGGCAGCGATCCGGATGCAGCTATCTATTGGTTGGCCCGTATGGTGGCAGGAGGCGAAGACCCGGAGTTTATTGCCCGTCGTCTGGTCATTTCCGCATCGGAGGATATCGGATTGGCCAATCCCAACGCTTTGTTGCTGGCAAATGCCTGTTTCGATGCGTTGAAGAAGATCGGTTGGCCGGAGGGTCGGATCATCCTGGCTGAAACAACCATTTATCTGGCGAGTAGCCCGAAAAGCAATTCGGCCTACAAGGCGATCAATGATGCGTTGGAACTGGTGAACCGTACAGGCAATCTGCCTGTTCCGTTGCACTTGCGCAATGCGCCCACGCAACTGATGAAGGAGCTGAATTACGGTAAGGCTTACAAATATGCACACGATTACGAGAACCATTTTGTGCAGCAGGATTATCTTCCTGAGTCGTTATTGCAGGAGCGGATCTGGCATCCGCAGGAGAATCCAGCTGAACACAAATTGATAGAGCAGATGCGTCGCTTGTGGAAAGATCGTTACTGAGAAAATTGATATTATGACAATTTGATTGATCTTTTCCATAGTTTTTTGACCTTTTGTTTCTATGTATCGATTATTTGTGTACATTTGCCGCCTGTTTTGAGAATGCAAACAAAAATGATTATATAACAATCTAAAAAAACGATTTGATATGAAGAAGCACAATTTTTATGCAGGTCCGTCTATCTTGAGTGAATACACGATCAAGAACACTGCAGCAGCAGTGGAGAATTTTGCTGGCATGGGATTGTCCCTGTTGGAAATCTCCCATCGAAGCAAGCAGTTTGTGGCTGTCAATGACGAAGCACGTGCTTTGATTAAAGAGTTGCTGGATATTCCGGCTGGCTATGAAGTTGTTTTCTTGGGCGGTGGTGCAAGTCTCCAGTTCTGTATGGCTCCTTACAACTTGTTGAACAAGAAGGCATCCTATTTGGATACAGGTACATGGGCTTCCAAAGCCATCAAGGAGGCTAAACTGTTTGGCGAGGTAGAGGTGGTTGCCTCTTCCAAGGACAAGAACTATACCTATGTTCCGAAGAACTTCACCATTGCAGATGATTCAGACTATTTCCACTATACATCAAATAATACCATCTACGGTACCGAAATCCGTCAGGATCCGGACGTAAAGCAACGGTTGGTTTGCGATATGTCGTCTGATATCTTCTCTCGCCCGATCGATATCTCCAAATATGATTTGATCTATGCAGGTGCACAGAAGAACTTGGCTCCGGCCGGTGTGACGTTGGCGATTGTACGGGTCGATGCGTTGGGTCATGTGGATCGTCCGATTCCGACGATGTTGAGCTACAAGACACATGTCGATAAGGATTCTATGTTCAATACGCCTCCTGTATTGCCGATCTTTGCTGCTTTGCAGACCTTGAAATGGTACAAAGAACAGGGTGGTATTGCTGCCATGGAGAAGAAGGACAAGGAGAATGCAGCTATTCTGTATGATGAAATCGATCGCAACAAGTTGTTCCGTGGTACGGTTGTTCCGGAAGACCGCTCTATCATGAACGTCTGCTTCGTGATGAATGAGGAATATAAGGAACTGGAAGATGAATTCAACCAGTTTGCAACGGCTGCCGGAATGGTGGGCATCAAGGGACACCGTTCAGTCGGTGGATTCCGTGCCTCTTTGTACAATGCCATGCCGAAGAGCAGTGTCGAAGCCTTGGTTGCTTGTATGCAGGAGTTCGAGAAGAAACATTAATTGATGGTGTGTAATCCTTAATCTGATTTGAATATGCAAGTATTAGTAGCAACAGAGAAACCCTTTGCGCCCGTAGCCGTACAGGGTATTCGTGAGGTGGTGGAAGGTGCTGGTATGCAACTCGCCCTGTTGGAAAAATATACCGATAAGGCACAGCTGTTGGAGGCTGTGCAATCGGTCGATGCGTTGATTATCCGTAGTGACAAGGTGGACGAGGCTGTTTTGGCAGCTGCTCCGAACTTGAAGATTGTGGTACGTGCCGGTGCCGGATATGACAATGTGGATCTGGCTGCTGCAACGGCTCATAACGTGTGTGTGATGAATACACCGGGTCAGAACTCCAATGCCGTAGCCGAATTGGTTTTTGGCTTGCTGGTTTCGGGCGTGCGTAATTTCTACAATGGTACGGCTGGTATTGAATTGAAAGGTAAGAAGCTGGGTATTTTGGCGTATGGCAATGTCGGACGTAATGTGGCTCGCATTGCCAAGGGCTTCGGTATGGAGATTTATGCGTATGATGCCTTCTGTCCGGCTGAGGTGATCGAAGCGGATGGTGTGAAGGCTGTCGGATCGACTGCCGAGTTGTTCCAGACTTGTCAGATCGTTTCGCTCCATATCCCTGCTACTGCCGAAACGAAGGGATCCATCAATTTTGCCTTGATGAGTACGATGCCGAAGGGTGCTATCGTGATCAACACGGCCCGTAAGGAGGTGATGGATGAGGCCGGTCTGGCTCAAATGTTTGACAATCGTCCTGATTTCAAGTATCTGACGGATGTGATGCCTGCTATCCATGCGGATCTGTCGGAAACCTATACCGGACGTTACTTCAGTACTCCGAAGAAGATGGGTGCACAGACCGCCGAAGCCAATATCAATGCAGGTATTGCTGCGGCCAAGCAGATTGTCGATTTCTTGGAGAATGGCAACAGAAAGTATCAAGTAAATAAATGATCCCAGTATGATAGTAAAACCTTTTAAAGGACTGCGTCCACCGAAAGAACTGATCGAACAGGTTGCTTCGAGACCCTATGATGTGCTGAATTCTGAAGAGGCCCGTGCCGAGGCTGCGGGCAATGAGAAATCATTGTATCACATCATCAAGCCCGAAATCGATTTTCCGGTCGGTACAGATGAACACGATCCTGCTGTTTATGAAAAAGCTGCTGCCAATTTCCAACTGTTTCAGGAGAAGGGTTGGCTGGTGCAGGATCCGAAAGAGCAGTATTATGTCTATGCACAGACCATGAACGGTCATACGCAATATGGACTGGTGTTGTGCGCCTATGTCGATGATTATCTGACGGGCAAGATCAAGAAGCATGAGCTGACCCGCAAGGATAAGGAAGAGGACCGTATGAAACATGTGCGTGTGAACAATGCCAATGTGGAGCCGGTATTCTTTGCCTATCCCGACAATCCGGCTTTGGATGCGATTGTAACCAAATATACGGCCCGTTGTCCGGAATATGATTTCGTTGCTCCGGGTGATGGTTTTGGTCATACGTTTTGGGTGATTGATGGGGAGGAGGATATCCAGCAGATTACCCAACTTTTTGCCGAGATGCCTTCGCTCTATATTGCCGATGGACACCATCGTTCGGCTGCTGCTGCGCTGGTTGGTGCTGAAAAGGCCCGTCAGAATCCCGCACATCAGGGTGATGAGGAGTACAATTACTTCATGGCGGTCTGTTTCCCGGCCAACCAGTTGACCATTATCGACTATAATCGGGTCGTGAAGGACTTGAACGGTCTGAGCGAAACGGAATTCCTGGATCGTTTGCGTGCTCATTTCGACGTCGAGGAGAAGGGTGAGGAGATCTACAAACCGAATGCTTTGCACAACTTTTCGCTCTATCTGGGTGGTCAATGGTATTCATTGACAGCTCATGCCGATACGTATGATGATCATGATCCGATTGGAGTTCTGGATGTAACGATCTCCTCCAACTTGATCCTGAAGGATATCTTGGATATTCAAGATTTGCGCACCTCTAAACGGATTGACTTTGTGGGTGGTATCCGCGGATTGGGCGAACTGAAACGTCGTGTCGATAGTGGCGAGATGAAGATGGCTTTGGCTCTGTATCCGGTAACCATGAAACAGCTGATGGATATTGCCGATACGGGTAACATCATGCCTCCGAAGACCACTTGGTTTGAACCGAAGTTGCGATCTGGTCTGGTTATCCATAAACTATCTTGATCGATCTGAATCGTAGCAAGTATATAACGGGCCCGTTGTTGAGTTAATTTCCAGCCGACAACGGGCTCTTTTATGTTTTCAATAATCGATGCTTTGGCTTCCAAATTTAACTATTACGCTATTTATTCGTCCTGGATTGCCGATTTCTTTAAATCAAATACCTATTTCTGCAAGTCTGTCTCTCGTTTTTCATGCAACTTTGTGACATGAATAAGACATAGAATACCGATTGAGGTGTGTTTTTAATTCAAGAAATTCGTTAGACTTTTGCCGTTAGAAAAACCGGGAATACCCCTTCGTATTCCCGGTTTTTTAGTTCGTATGTTTGACTGTTTGGTGATAATACACTATTTTTGTCAGCAAAAATACATCTATACATGAAACAATACAGCTTGATCCCGCTATTCCTGTGTGTACTGGTCGTAACCTTTTTCGGTTGTACACAACGTCCTCAATCCGTAGCTGATTCTACGGAACAGGTCACTTATGAAAATCCGGTTATTCGTATTCCGGCTCCAGATCCGACTGCTATTCGGACGGCGGATGGCACGTACTATTTGTATGCCACAGAAAATATTCGGAATACGCCTATATTCAAGTCGTCGGATATGGTTCATTGGGAGGAGGTTGGTGTTTGCTTTACGGATGAGACGCGTCCCGATTTCGAGCCGAATAATCCCGACAACAAGGAATCTGTACATGCTGCCTTATGGGCTCCGGAGATTCGTTACATGAAGGGAAAGTATGTTTTGTTTTATTCAATGGCCCAGTGGGGGAATCATTGGATCAGTACCGTAGGCTATGCTGTTTCGGATTCTCCGGAGGGACCTTTTGTGCCGAAAGGAAAGGTCTTTAATAGCCGGGATGTGCAGGTTGAGAATTCCATTGACCAATTTATCTATGAAGAAAATGATACCTATTATATAATGTGGGGAAGTTTCTTCGGACTGTATGCGATGGAACTGGAGGTGTCTGATGATTTACAGATCACACCGAAGTTGGAGACGAAACGTCAGATTGCCGGTAATGCCTATGAAGGTGTGAATGTCTGGAAGCGGAATGGCTATTACTATTTGATGGCTTCGATCGGCAGTTGCTGTGAAGGGGAGAAGAGTACCTATCAGACGGTTGTCGGACGTTCAGAGCATCTGATGGGTCCCTATGTGAATAGCCAAGGTGAACGTATGCTCGATAACAAGCATGAGGTGATTTTGCATCGGAATGATCGGTTCGTGGGTACCGGACACAATTCCGTTTTACTGCTGGACGATGCAGGTCAGACCTGGATGCTCTATCATGCCTTTGAGCTGGAACATTTGGATCAGCATCGGCAGGTGCTGCTGGATCGCGTGGATTGGGATGAAGCCGGCTGGCCGGTGATCGATCATCAAGAACCCTCTTCCCGTGCGGTTGCTCCAGTTATCGGATCTATTAATTAATCCTAAATAATTAGAAATCCGTTCGATTTTGCCCTTGTGGAAATAAAACAAATGCGTACCTTTGCAGCGTTTTAAAGGAGGGGCGAAAGAGCCATGGAAAATAGGTCGTCAGACTCTTTGGAATGGTGAGATCAACTCTTTAAAAACAAGGAAATAAGAAATTGAATAACAATACATCAAAAGTTTAAATAAAAGAAGAAAAAAGATGCCTACAATTCAGCAATTAGTTAGAAAAGGAAGGGAAACTTTGGTGGAAAAGGGTAAATCACCCGCATTGGATTCATGTCCTCAGAGACGTGGTGTTTGCGTGCGTGTTTACACTACCACACCGAAAAAGCCTAACTCTGCAATGCGTAAAGTAGCGAGAGTTCGTTTGACAAATGGTAAGGAAGTGAACTCTTACATTCCGGGTGAAGGTCATAACTTGCAGGAGCACTCAATCGTGTTGGTACGCGGTGGTCGTGTAAAGGATCTTCCTGGTGTACGTTATCACATTGTACGTGGTACTTTGGATACAGCTGGTGTAAATGGTCGTACACAACGTCGTTCTAAGTATGGCGCTAAGCGTCCGAAACCAGGACAGGCTGCTAAGGGTAAGAAGTAAAAAACTACATTCCTTTCAAACTGAGAATTTAAAGATTTAGTGTTAAAGCTGGTTTGAGTTATTTGGATAGGCTATAGGGTTGAGTAAATGGTTCAGCGGAACCGTTGAAGACTAAGAAAAGGCAACCAAGAACAAAAACGAAATTTTTTTTAAGACAAAATGAGAAAAGCAAAACCAAAGAAAAGACAGATCCTCCCGGATCCCGTCTTCGGTGATGTAAAGGTTACGAGATTCGTAAACCACTTAATGTATGATGGCAAGAAGAATACTGCCTTCGAAATTTTCTATACTGCTTTGAATGCAGTAAAGGCTAAGATGCCGAATGAAGAGAAGTCTGCTCTCGAGATTTGGAAAGTTGCGCTCGATAATATTACTCCGCAGGTTGAGGTTAAGTCTCGCCGTGTCGGTGGTGCCACATTCCAGGTGCCCACTGAGATCCGCCCGGATCGTAAGGAGTCCATTTCAATGAAGAATCTTATTATTTTCGCTCGTAAGCGTGGTGGCAAGACCATGGCTGACAAGTTGTCTGCTGAAATTGTTGATGCTTTCAACAATCAGGGTGGCGCATTCAAGAGAAAAGAGGATATGCACCGCATGGCAGAGGCTAACCGTGCGTTTGCTCATTTCAGATTTTAATTTAGCAAGTTAGGAGAATAAACAATGGCGACAAAAGCTGACGAACAATTAAAATATACCCGTAACATCGGTATCATGGCCCACATCGATGCTGGTAAGACTACGACTTCTGAGCGTATTCTTTTCTACACTGGTTTGACTCACAAAATCGGTGAAGTGCATGATGGTGCAGCTACAATGGACTGGATGGAGCAGGAGCAGGAGCGTGGTATTACAATTACCTCTGCTGCTACGACTACATTCTGGAAGTATAACGATGAGAAGTTTAAGATCAACTTGATCGACACTCCGGGACACGTTGACTTTACAGTAGAGGTAGAACGTTCTTTGCGCGTATTGGATGGTGCAGTTGCAGCATTCTGTGCAGTTGGTGGTGTTGAGCCGCAGTCAGAGACTGTATGGCGTCAGGCTGACAAATACAATGTACCGCGTATCGGTTACGTAAACAAGATGGACCGTTCGGGCGCAAACTTCTTTGAAGTTGTCCGTCAAGTGAAGGATGTTTTGGGCGCAACTCCGTGTCCGATCCAGATTCCTATCGGTGCTGAAGAAACTTTCAAGGGTGTCGTTGACTTGGTACGTATGAAGGCAATCTTTTGGCATGATGAGACCATGGGTGCTGAATACGAAGTGGACGAGATCCCGGCAGAACTCCAGGCTGAGGCTGAAGAGTGGCGTGATAAGATGCTGGAGACTTTGGCTGAGTGTGATGAAGCTTTGATGGAGAAATATTTTGAAGATCCTGCTTCTATCACAGAGGACGAAATTAAGGCTGCTATCCGCAAGGGAACTTTGTCTATGCAGATCAACCCGATGATTTGCGGTTCTTCTTTCAAGAACAAGGGTGTTCAGACACTGTTGGATGCTGTTTGTGCTTATCTGCCGAGTCCGGAAGATACACCGGCTATCGAAGGTACAGATCCGAATGATCCTGACAAGGTTGTTACTCGCAAGCCGTTGTTTGAAGAGCCGTTGACCGCTTTGGCATTTAAGATCGCTACTGACCCGTATGTAGGTCGTTTGTGCTTCTTCCGTGTCTATGCAGGTTCTATGCAGGCTGGTTCTTATGTACTGAATACTCGTTCTGGCAAGAAGGAACGTATCTCTCGTCTGTTCCAGATGCACTCTAACAAGCAGAACCCGATGGAGGTAATCGGTTGTGGTGATATTGGTGCAGGTGTTGGTTTCAAGGATATCCGTACAGGTGATACCTTGTGTGACGAGAATAACCCGATTACATTGGAGTCTATGGAGTTCCCCGATCCGGTGATTGGTATCGCTGTAGAACCGAAGACTCAGAAGGATTTGGATAAGCTGGGTATCGGTTTGTCTAAGTTGGCAGAAGAGGATCCGACGTTCCGTGTGCAGACTAACGAAGAGACAGGTCAGACAGTCATCAGCGGTATGGGTGAGTTGCACTTGGATATCATTATCGACCGTCTGAAACGCGAATTCAAGGTTGAATGTAACCAGGGTAAACCGCAGGTTACTTACAAGGAGGCTATCACGAAGCCGGTTGAATTGCGTGAGGTTTACAAGAAGCAATCTGGTGGTCGTGGTAAGTTTGCCGATATCATTGTTTGCGTATCTCCGGCTGACGAAGGATTTGAAGGAACACTTCAGTTCGAGAACGAAGTTACAGGTGGTAACATTCCGAAGGAATTCATTCCTTCTGTTCAGAAGGGCTTCGAGAAGGCTATGAAGAATGGTGTATTGGCCGGTTATCCGTTGGATAAGTTGAAGGTGATCTTGCGTGATGGTTCATTCCACCCGGTAGACTCTGACCAGTTGTCATTCGAAATTGCCGCTATCCAGGCCTTCAAGAATGCTTCTGAAAAGGCAGGTCCTGTCTTGATGGAGCCGATCATGCAGATGGAAGTTGTAACTCCGGAAGAAAGCATGGGTGATGTGATCGGTGACTTGAACAAGCGTCGTGGTCAGGTAGAAGGTATGGAAACCAGCCGTACAGGTGCTCGTATCGTAAAGGCTAAGGTGCCTCTGGCAGAGACATTCGGTTATGTAACCGCTTTGCGTACGATTACTTCAGGTCGTGCCACTTCATCAATGCAGTTCTCTCACTATGCTCAGGTATCTTCTTCAATCGCTAAGCAGGTATTGACAGAGGTACAGGGCCGTGTGGATTTGGTCAAATAATCTTATTTAGAAACATATCATATAAATATGAGCCAAAAGATCAGAATTAAATTAAAGTCTTACGATTATTCTCTGGTAGATAAGTCTGCCGAGAAAATCGTGAGAACGGTTAAGGCTACAGGTGCAGTAGTTAGCGGACCGATTCCTCTGCCTACTCACAAACGTATCTTTACGGTGAACCGCTCAACATTCGTAAATAAGAAATCACGTGAGCAGTTCGAACTCTCTTCTTATAAGAGATTGATTGATATCTACAGCTCAACGGCTAAAACAGTCGATGCTTTGATGAAGCTCGAATTGCCCAGTGGTGTAGAAGTAGAAATTAAGGTTTAAGTTTTAACATTTAGTGAAATGCCAGGATTATTAGGAAAAAAAATCGGAATGACATCCGTTTTCAGTGCCGAGGGAAAGAATCTTCCATGCACTGTTATCGAAGTGGGTCCTTGTGTCGTTACACAGGTAAAGACTTTGGAAAATGATGGCTATGAGGCTTTGCAGTTGGGCTTCCAGGATCAGAAAGAGAAGCACACCACTCAGCCGGAGATGGGCCACTTTAAAAAAGCAGGTGTAACACCCAAGAGATACTTGGCCGAGTTCAAGAATTTTGAAACCGAACACAAGTTGGGTGACGTGATCACTGTCGAATACTTGGAGAATGCCGGTTTCGTCGATGTAATTGGAACATCAAAAGGTAAGGGATTCCAAGGTGTAGTAAAACGTCATGGTTTTGGTGGTGTAGGTCAGACTACTCACGGTCAGCATAACCGCGCACGTAAGCCGGGTTCTATCGGTGCTTGTTCTTATCCTGCGAAAGTATTCAAGGGAATGCGAATGGGAGGCCAGATGGGTAATGAACGTGTAACCGTTCAGAACTTGCAGGTCATTAAGGTAATTCCTGAACACAATCTTTTGTTGGTGAAAGGTTCTGTTCCTGGAGCAAAGGGTTCAATCTTATTAATTGAAAAATAATGGAACTGAGCGTATTAAATATCAAGGGTGAAGATACCGGTAGAAAAGTAACACTGAGTGATGCTATCTTTGGCATTCAGCCGAACGATCATGCTATCTATTTGGATGTTAAGCAGTACATGGCTAATCGTCGTCAGGGTACTCACAAGTCTAAGGAGAGAAGTGAAGTGTCTGGTAGTACACGTAAGTTGATCCGTCAGAAAGGTGGTGGCGGTGCCCGTCGTGGTGATATCAATTCTCCGGTTTTAGTAGGTGGTGGTCGTGTGTTCGGTCCTGTACCTCGCGATTACAGCTTCAAGTTGAACAAGAAGGTGAAGGTGCTTGCTCGTAAGTCTGTTTTGTCTTACAAGGCTATGAACAATGCGATCGTAGTAGTGGAAGACTTCACCATGGAAGCTCCTAAGACTAAAGAATTTATAACAATTACTAAGAATCTGAAAGTAGCTGACGAAAAGTTACTGATGGTTTTACCGGAGAAGAATAATTTAGTATATTTGTCTGCTCGTAATTTAGAGAAGACAAATGTTGTAACTGTTTCTGATTTAAATACCTATACTTTGCTGGATAACACAAAGGTGGTATTGACAGAAGGAGCCGTTGCTGCGATTGACAAATTTTTTAATGCATAAGGAGAAAAGAAATGGGAATCATTATTAAACCTATCGTCACAGAGAAGCAAACAGCGATTACCGAGAAGATGCCTAATCGCTATGGTTTTCGTGTTGCTCCTGATGCCAATAAGTTGGAGATCAAGAAGGCTGTCGAGGAAATGTATAACGTAAGCGTAGTTGATGTCAATACAATCAACTATGCTGGCAAGAAGAAAAGCCGCTATACTAAGTCTGGTATCATCAACGGTAAGCAGGCAGCTTTCAAGAAAGCAATCGTAACATTGAAAGAAGGAGAAACAATTGATTTCTTTAGTAATATCTAAAAAAAGAAATGGGAATACGTAAATTAAAGCCCACGACACCGGGGCAGAGACACAAAGTTATTGGTGCATTTGATAAAATCACTGCAAGTACACCAGAGAAGTCTCTTGTAACAGGTAAAAAAAGTACAGGTGGCCGTAACAACACAGGTAAGATGACAATGCGTTACATCGGTGGCGGTCACAAACAGAAGTACAGATTTATTGATTTCAAGAGAAACAAAGATGGCGTTCCTGCAACAGTTAAGTCGATCGAGTACGATCCGAACCGTACTTCTCGCATCGCGCTGTTGTATTATGCTGATGGAGCAAAGAGCTATATCATCGCTCCGAACGGCTTGGAAGTAGGCCAGACAGTGGTTTCAGGTAGCAATGTTGCTCCTGAGGTAGGTAATACTTTGCCTATGGCAAATATTCCCGTTGGTACTATTATCCACAACATTGAGCTTCGCCCGGGTCAAGGTGCCAAGTTGGTACGTTCAGCCGGTGCTTTTGCTCAGCTGATTTCAAAAGATGGCGCTTATGCAATCATTAAGATGCCTTCTGGCGAAACAAGAAAGATTCTTGCTGCTTGTAAAGCTACAGTTGGTGCGGTAGGCAATTCAGACCATGGTCTTGAAAAATCAGGTAAGGCAGGTCGTTCAAGATGGTTGGGTCGTCGTCCTCATAACCGTGGTGTTGTTATGAACCCGGTTGATCACCCGATGGGTGGTGGTGAAGGACGCGCTTCAGGAGGACATCCGAGATCTAGAAATGGCTTGTATGCTAAGGGCTTGAAGACAAGAGCTCCTAAGAAGCATTCTTCAAAGTATATTATTGAAAGAAGAAAGAAATAATCTGATTAATTGAGTAAACTATGAGTCGTTCGCTAAAAAAAGGCCCGTATATTAATGTAAAGCTGGAGAAGAAGGTTCTGGACATGAATGAGTCCGGCAAGAAAGCTGTCGTTAAGACATGGGCAAGAGCTTCAATGATTTCGCCTGATTTCGTAGGCCATACAATTGCAGTTCACAATGGAAATAAATTTATTCCTGTTTTTGTAACCGAGAATATGGTCGGACACAAGTTGGGTGAGTTTTCACCTACTCGTACGTTCCGCGGTCATGCCGGTAACAAGAAGAAGTAATCATCGGTAGAACAGGAATTCAGGAATCTGAAAATTAAAAGAATCGAAAAAAATGGGTGCTAGAAAAAGATTATCAGCTGAAGCAAGAAAGGAAGCCCTGAAAACCCAATATTTTGCAAAGTTGCGAAACGTACCTACTTCTCCGCGCAAGATGCGTCTCGTTGTAGATATGATTCGTGGTATGGAAGTATTCCGTGCGCTTGGCGTTTTGAAGTTTTCTAACAAAGAAGCTGCAGCAAGAGTAGAAAAATTACTTCGTTCAGCTATTGCCAACTGGGAGCAAAAGAATGAACGTAAAGCAGAAGCAGGAGAGTTGTGCGTCTCTACAGTGAGTGTCGATTGTGCCACTACACTGAAGAGAATGCGTCCGGCTCCTCAGGGAAGAGGTTACAGAATTCGCAAACGTTCGAACCATGTAACTCTGTTTGTTGATACACTTAGTAAAAACGATAGTAAAAATTAATCTGTAGATGGGACAAAAAGTTAATCCGGTTAGTAATCGTTTGGGAATCATCCGTGGTTGGGATTCCAATTGGTATGGCGGCAAGAATTACGGTGACACTTTGTTAGAAGATAGTAAGATCCGTAAGTATTTGAATGCCCGTCTTGCTAAGGCTAGTGTATCTCGTATCGTTATCGAACGTACGTTGAAATTGATTACAATCACTGTTTGTACATCGCGTCCGGGTATCATCATCGGTAAGGGTGGTCAGGAAGTTGACAAGCTGAAGGAAGAGTTGAAGAAGATCACAGACAAGGATGTTCAGATCAACATTTTTGAGGTGAAGAGACCTGAGTTGGATGCTGTAATCGTTGCAAACAACATTGCTCGTCAGTTGGAGGGCCGTATCGCTTATCGTCGTGCTGTGAAGATGGCGATTGCTTCAACTATGCGTATGGGTGCAGAAGGAATCAAGATTCAAATCTCTGGTCGTTTGAATGGTGCTGAAATGGCACGTTCAGAAATGTATAAGGAAGGTAGAACTCCGTTGCACACATTCCGTGCCGATATCGATTATGCTTTGGCTGAAGCATTGACAAAGGTTGGTCTGTTGGGTGTCAAGGTTTGGATTTGCCGTGGTGAAGTTTATGGCAAGCGTGATCTCGCTCCTTCATTCACTGCTACTAAGGAATCTGGCCGCCGCAATGAGAACAATGCTGGCAATAGAGATCGTAACTTCAAGAGAAAGAAAGCTAATCGTTAAACGTTAGAATTTTAGTAGACAATGTTACAACCTAAGAAAACCAAGTTCAGAAGATCACAGAAGGGCCGCATGAAGGGCGAAGCTCAACGCGGCAACCAGCTGGCTTTTGGCTCTTTTGGTATAAAAGCGTTAGAAAATAAATGGATCACTGGCCGTCAGATTGAGGCTGCTCGTATCGCTGTTACTCGTTACATGCAACGTCAAGGTCAGGTTTGGGTACGTATCTTCCCGGATAAGCCGATTACTAAGAAACCCGCCGAGGTTCGTATGGGTAAAGGTAAAGGTAACCCCGAAGGTTTCGTAGCTCCTGTTACTCCGGGTCGTCTGATTTTCGAAGTAGAAGGTGTTCCTTTCGATATCGCTAAAGAGGCTTTACGTTTGGCAGCACAGAAGCTTCCGGTGACTACGAAGTTTGTTGTGAGACGTGATTATGATATGGCTAATCAAAATGCGTAATTGATATGAAGATTGCAGAAATTAGAGAATTAAGTACACCTGAGTTGATCGAGCGTATCGATGCAGAAGTTGCAGCTTATGATCAGATGCTTATCAACCATAGCATTTCTCCCATGGACAAACCTGCACAGATCAAGCAGAATCGCAGGATGATTGCACGTATGAAGACTGTGTTGCGCCAGAGAGAACTTAACAACAAATAATTGAGCCTGATGGAAACTAGAAATTTAAGAAAAGAAAGAACGGGCGTGGTTGTCAGCAATAAGATGGAGAAATCTATCGTTGTTGCGATTAAATGGAAGGAGAAACACCCCATTTATGGTAAGTTCGTTAACAAGACGAAGAAGTATCACGCTCATGATGAGAAGAACGAGTGCAACATTGGTGACACTGTAAAGATCATGGAAACTCGTCCTTTGAGCAAGACAAAAAGATGGAGATTAGTTCAAATTATCGAAAGGGCTAAGTAAAAATGATACAACAAGAGACAAGATTAGTAGTAGCAGATAACAGTGGCGCAAAGGAGGCTTTGTGTATCCGTGTATTGGGCGGTACAAAAAAGCGTTACGCCACTGTCGGTGACGTGATCGTAGTAGCAATTAAGAGCGTTATCCCGTCTAGCGATGTAAAGAAGGGTGCTGTATCGAAGGCTGTTATCGTCCGTACAAAGAAGGAAATCCGCCGTGCAGATGGTTCCTACATCCGTTTTGATGACAATGCTTGCGTATTGTTGAATGCTGGTGGTGACATTCGCGGTAGCCGTATCTTTGGTCCGGTTGCCAGAGAACTTCGTGCAACAAACATGAAAATTGTATCACTTGCACCTGAAGTGCTTTAATTAAGTTTTAAAGTCAATGAGTAAGTTACATATTAAAAAAGGCGATATTGTTTTTGTTAATACCGGTGAGGACAAAGGCAAGACCGGTCGTGTCTTGCGTGTCCTTGTTAAGGAACAGCGTGCAGTTGTAGAAGGTATTAATGTGGTATCTAAGCATACCAAGCCGAGCGCACAGAATCCTCAGGGAGGAATCGAGAAGAAAGAGGCTCCTATTCATATTTCTAACCTGAATGTCGTTGATCCGAAAACTGGAAAGGCAACACGTATCGGACGTAAGTTGGATGAAAATGGTGCTTTAGTTCGTTATTCAAAAAAATCAGGAGAGGAGATTAAGTAATGAGTAACACAGCCAGTCTTAAGAAAGATTATCAGGAAAGAATTGTTCCTGCTTTGACAAAAGAGTTCGGTTATAAAACCGTGATGCAGGTACCGGTCTTGAAGAAGATCGTCATCAACCAAGGTCTGGGTATGGCCGTTGCTGACAAGAAGATCATCGATATCGCTTTGAGCGAATTGACTATGATCACGGGTCAGAAGGCAGTTGCAACTGTATCCAAGAAGGATATCTCAAACTTCAAGTTGCGTAAGAAGATGCCGATTGGTGTGATGGTAACACTGCGTCGTGAGCGCATGTACGAGTTCTTGGAGAGACTTGTCCGTATCGCTCTTCCGCGTATCCGCGACTTCAAGGGTATTGAAGGTAAATTGGACGGAAGAGGTAATTATACACTCGGTATTCAGGAACAAATCATTTTTCCTGAAATAAATATCGATAATATTACCAAGATATTGGGAATGAATATTACCTTTGTAACCTCTGCGAAGACAGATGAAGAAGGCTATGCTCTTCTGAGAGAATTTGGATTGCCTTTTAAAAATGCAAAAAAAGACTAAGTAGTTATGGCTAAGGAATCTATGAAGGCCCGCGAGGTCAAAAGAGCAAAATTGGTTGCTAAATATGCTGCCAAACGAGCAGAATTGAAAGCAGCAGGTGATTATGAAGCTCTTCAGGCTTTACCTAAGAACGCTTGTCCTGTTCGTTTGCACAACCGTTGCAAAATTACAGGCCGTCCGAAAGGTTACATTCGTCAGTTTGGTATCTCCCGTATTCAATTCCGCGAGATGGCTTCTCAAGGTTTGATCCCGGGCGTTAAAAAAGCAAGTTGGTAAGAGTATTGTTTAAATATTGTCCGGGTTGTCCGGATCAATTTAATTAAGTTTTTTATGACAGATCCTATTGCAGATTATTTGACCAGATTGCGTAACGCAATCAAAGCAAAGCACAGAGTCGTTGAGGTGCCGGCGTCAAATTTAAAGAAAGAGATCACTAAGATTCTCTTCGACAAAGGCTACATTCTTAACTTTAAGTTTGTAGAAGACGGTCCTCAGGGAACCATTAAGATTGCATTGAAGTATGACTTGGTAAACAAGGTGAATGCAATCAAGAAACTTGAAAGAGTTTCTACTCCGGGTTTGCGTAAGTACACCGGTTACAAAGACATGCCGCGCGTTTTGAATGGCTTAGGTATTGCCGTTCTTTCAACCTCTAAAGGCGTGATGACAGACAAGGAAGCCCGCGATTTGAAGATCGGTGGCGAAGTTTTATGTTATGTTTATTAATGAAGGAGGAAGAAGAATGTCAAGAATAGGAAAATTGCCGATTCACGTGCCTGCTGGTGTAACTGTTACTATTAAGGATAATGTAGTTACTGTTAAAGGACCTAAGGGTGAACTTACTCAGGAGATCAATCCTGATATTACTGTTTCATTGGAAGATGGTGTAATGCATCTGACTCGTCCTTCAGATGACAAAGAGCATCGCGCTTTACACGGTTTGTATCGTTCCTTGATCAATAACATGGTTATTGGTGTTTCAGAGGGATACAAGAGAGAGCTTGAATTAGTTGGTGTTGGTTACCGTGTATCTAATCAGGGTCAGTTGATGGAACTTTCTTTGGGCTTCACACACAGTATTTATCTGATGTTGCCGAAAGAGGTGAAGGTCGAAACAAAAACTGAGAGAAACAAGAACCCGCTCATTATCCTTGAGTCTGCTGACAAACAATTGGTGGGTCAGATTTGTGCCAAGATTCGTTCATTCCGTATGCCTGAACCTTACAAGGGCAAAGGTATTAAGTTCGTGGGTGAAGAAATTCGCAGAAAGTCTGGTAAGTCAGCTGGTAAGTAATTTACGTAAACTTGTATTATCATGACAACGAAGGAACAAAGAAGATTAAAAATAAAGAAGGGCGTACGTGCGAAGATTTCTGGTACGACTGAGCGTCCTCGTTTAACTGTGTTTAGAAGCAACAAACAGATCTATGCACAGGTTATTGATGACACTACTGGAAAGACTTTGGCTGCAGCCTCTTCTTTGAAGCTTGAATTGAAGGCTCCTAAGAAAGAGATTGCCGCAAAGGTTGGTGAGTTGATCGCAAAGACTGCTCAAGAAGCTGGTGTACAGACTGTGGTATTTGACCGTAATGGTTATCTTTATCATGGTAGAATTAAAGAATTGGCAGATGCAGCGCGTAATGGCGGCCTTAAATTTTAATTGAAGATGGCAGGAGTTATTAATAGAGTTAAATCAACCAACGACTTAGAGTTGAAGGATAGATTGGTTGCAATCAACCGCGTTACGAAAGTTACAAAAGGTGGTCGTACATTTAGTTTTGCCGCTATTGTAGTTGTAGGTAACGAAGATGGTGTCATCGGTTGGGGTTTAGGTAAAGCTGGTGAAGTAACAACAGCCATTGCTAAGGGTGTTGAAGCTGCCAAGAAGAATTTGATCAAAGTTCCCGTTCACAAGGGAACTATTCCTCACGAACAGTACGCTAAGTTCGGTGGTGCAAGAGTATTGATCAAGCCCGCTACTCAGGGTACTGGTGTAAAGGCTGGTGGTCCGATGCGTGCTGTATTGGAGAGTGCAGGTATTACGGATGTCTTGGCTAAGTCTAAGGGTTCTTCGAATCCTCACAACTTGGTAAAGGCTACTATCGCTGCACTGTCCGAGTTGAGAAGCCCGTTACAGGTTGCTCAGAATCGTGGTATCAGTGTTGAAAAAGTATTTAGAGGTTAATAGGGAGGATTTACAATGGCAATTATCAAAATTAAGCAAGTTAAGAGTCGAATCAGATGCCCTAAGGATCAAAAAGGTACTTTGGATGCACTCGGCTTGAGAAAATTGAATCAAGTTGTAGAACATGAAGATACCCCGTCTATTTTGGGTATGGTTGAGAAGGTGAAACATTTGGTTCACGTAGAAAAATAATAATTTGATTGAAATAAAAGTATAGATATGAATTTATCAAATTTAAAACCTGCAGCAGGCTCTACCTCAACACGCAAGAGAATCGGTCGTGGTCCCGGTTCTGGTTTAGGTGGTACTTCTACGAGAGGTCATAAGGGTGCTAAGTCAAGATCTGGTTACAAGAATAAGATCGGTTTTGAAGGTGGTCAGATGCCTATTCAGAGACGTTTGCCCAAGTTTGGTTTCAAGAATATCAACCGTGTTGAATATAAACCTATTAATCTTTCAACGCTTCAGACTTTGGCTGAGGCTAAGCAGTTGTCTAAGATTGGTATTCAGGAGTTGGTTGAAGCCGGTTTCATCTCTGCATCTCAGTTAGTGAAGATTCTTGGTAATGGTACTTTGACTACGAAACTTGATGTAGAAGCGCATGCATTCTCTAAGAGTGCAGAAGCTGCTATTCAAGCAGTAGGTGGAACAGTCTCTAAACTCTAAGTCATGAGAGCAGTTGAAACAATAAAAAATATCTGGAAGATTGAGGATCTGAGAAATCGGATCCTCACCACTCTTTTATTTGTGGCTATCTACCGTTTCGGTACTTACGTGGTTCTTCCGGGTATTGATCCGAAAGCTTTAACGGCTTTGCAGGAGCAGACAAGGGGCGGATTGCTTGCACTGTTGGATATGTTTTCAGGAGGTGCTTTTTCTAATGCTTCTATTTTTGCATTAGGAATTATGCCGTATATTTCCGCTTCAATCGTTATGCAGTTGATGGCTATTGCTGTCCCTTCATTCCAGAAACTTCAGCGTGAGGGTGAGAGCGGTCGTCGAAAGATTAATCAATGGACTCGTTACTTGACTGTTGCTATTCTGTTGTTCCAAGGTCCTACCTATCTGATCAACTTAAGCGTACAGTTGCGTGCCACGGGTGCTTCGTTGCCTCCTGGCATTTGGTTTACGATTTCATCGACCATTATCTTGGCTGCTGGCAGTATGTTTATCTTATGGCTTGGTGAAAGAATTACCGATAAAGGTATTGGAAATGGTATTTCCTTTATCATCTTGATTGGTATCATTGCCCGTTTACCCCATTCGCTCTTCCAGGAATTTGTTTCTCGTACGAGTGAAAAGACAGGTGGATTGGTCATGTTTTTGTTCGAGATGTTATTCCTTTTATTAGTTATTGCTGGTGCAATCTTGCTTGTGCAAGGTACACGCAAAGTACCTGTTCAATATGCGAAACGTATCATTGGTAACAAGCAATATGGTGGTGCACGTCAGTACATTCCCTTGAAAGTGAATGCTGCTAATGTGATGCCTATCATTTTTGCTCAGGCGATCATGTTTATACCTATTTCTATTGTAGGTTTTTCAAGTTCTGGCGAGCAGAGTAGTTTTATGGCTGCTTTCATGGATAATACTGGTTTTTGGTACAATGCTGTTTTTGCTGTACTGATTATCTTGTTTACTTATTTCTATACAGCCATCACAATCAATCCTACTCAGATGTCGGATGATTTGAAGCGCAACAATGGATTCATTCCAGGTGTAAAACCAGGTAAGGAAACCAAGGATTATTTGGATACCATCATGGATCGTATTACGCTGCCTGGCGCATTTTTCTTAGCAATCGTAGCTATTTTGCCTGCTTTTGCACGACTGGCTGGTGTAAGTATGGAGTTCTCACAATTCTTTGGTGGTACGTCTCTTTTGATTTTGGTTGGTGTAGTGTTGGACACGCTGCAGCAAGTTGAAAGTCATTTGCTAATGCGTCATTACGACGGTTTGTTGAAGTCAGGAAGAATTAAGGGTCGTTCTAGCGTTGGTGCATATTAAAGATGATCTATCTAAAGACGGATGAAGAAATAGAGCTCATGTTTGCTGCCAATCAATTGGTAGGGAAAACACTTGCTGAAATTGCTAAGCATATTCAACCGGGTGTTTCTACGCTCCAATTGGATCAGGTAGCAGAGGAGTTCATTCGCGATCATGGAGCTGTCCCCGCTTTCTTGGGTTACGGTGGTTTCCCTAATTCAATTTGTGCTTCAGTCAATGAGCAGGTAGTGCATGGAATTCCCTCTTCTAAAACAGTTTTAAAAGAGGGTGATGTTATATCTGTTGACTGTGGCACAATTTTAAATGGATTTGTGGGAGATTCTGCTTTTACCTTTCCTGTGGGCGAGGTTTCTTCCGCAGTTCAGCGATTGCTGGCTGTTACAAAAGCTTCGCTGTACAAAGGAATTGAAGTCGCTTTGGAAGGTAAACGCATCGGTGACATCAGTGATGCTGTTCAATCTTATTGTGAGTCGAAAGGTTATTCTGTCGTTCGTGAGCTTGTCGGTCATGGTATTGGCCGCAAGATGCATGAGGAACCTGAAGTCCCTAATTACGGACGTAGAGGTTCCGGTCCTCTCTTGCGTAGTGGCATGTGTATTTGTATTGAGCCTATGATCAACATGGGTGCAAAACAAGTTGTCTTCGAGCGTGATGGTTGGACTGTTCGGACGAAAGATCGTAAACCCTCTGCTCATTTTGAACATTGTATTGCTATCCGTCCCGAGGGACCGAGAATTCTTTCTTCATTTGATTTTTTAGAGGAAGTACTAACGAAAAACTAGATTATTTATCAATATGGCTAAACAGTCAGCAATCGAACAAGATGGCGTTATCGTAGAGGCATTGTCCAATGCAATGTTTCGCGTAGAATTGGAGAATGGACATGAGATCACGGCTCATATCTCTGGAAAGATGCGTATGCATTATATAAAGATTCTTCCTGGAGATAAGGTTCGTGTCGAAATGTCCCCGTATGATCTGTCGAAAGGCAGAATTGCTTTTAGATATAAATAAAATAAAACGAGATATGAAAGTAAGAGCATCTTTGAAGAAGCGTACACCGGAATGCAAGATCGTCAGAAGAAAGGGTCGCTTATATGTAATTAACAAGAAAAATCCTAAGTATAAACAACGTCAAGGATAATTTATTATTTTTGCAAAGTAATTTTAAGTAAGTAATTATGGCTATAAGAATAGTTGGTGTTGACCTGCCTCAAAACAAAAGAGGTGAAATTGCCTTGACCTACATTTACGGAATCGGTCGAAGTGCAGCAAGTTCAATTTTGGCTAAAGCCGGAATTGATCCAGATCTGAAAGTAAAGGATTGGAATGATGATCAGGCTGCCAAGGTTCGTGAAATTATCGGCGCTGAATACAAGGTAGAAGGTGATCTTCGTTCTGAAGTTCAGTTGAACATCAAGCGTTTGATGGATATCGGTTGCTACAGAGGTGTACGTCATCGTATTGGTTTGCCTTTGAGAGGTCAGAAGACGAAGAACAATTCACGTACTCGTAAGGGTAAGAAAAAGACAGTTGCAAACAAGAAAAAGGCTACTAAATAATAAGAGTTGATATGGCAAAAAAAACAGTCGCAGCAAAGAAGAGAAACGTAAAAGTTGACGCTATGGGTCAAGCTCACATTCACTCTTCTTTTAATAACATTATTGTGTCTCTTGCCAATAGCGAAGGTCAGGTGATCAGTTGGTCTTCTGCTGGTAAGATGGGCTTCAGAAGTTCTAAGAAGAACACTCCGTATGCTGCTCAGATGGCAGCTCAGGATTGTGCTAAGGTAGCTTATGATCTGGGCTTGCGTAAAGTGAAGGTGTATGTAAAGGGACCTGGAAATGGTCGTGAGTCTGCTATTCGTACGATCCATGGTGCAGGTATTGAAGTAACTGAGATTATCGATGTAACTCCGTTACCTCATAATGGTTGTCGTCCTCCTAAGAAGAGAAGAGTATAATCAATTAGTTTCTTTATTATAGAATCCGGAATTGTGAATAGATTGCATATTGACCTTATCCTCTCTGTGATCGCGGCTGCACGGTTCTGGGTTCGTTAGAACATTAAAACAAAATAAAAATGGCAAGATATACTGGACCTAAAACAAGAATTGCCCGTAAATTTGGTGAGGCGATCTTCGGTGCGGATAAAGTTCTCTCTAAGAAGAATTATCCTCCCGGACAACATGGAAACTCTAGAAAAAGAAAGACTTCTGAGTATGGTATTCAGTTGCGTGAAAAGCAGAAGGCTAAATATACTTATGGTGTTTTAGAACGTCAGTTTAGAAATCTGTTTGATAAGGCTTCACGTTCTAAGGGTATCACAGGTGAAGTGCTGTTGCAGTTGTTGGAATCTCGTTTGGATAACATTGTTTATCGTTTGGGTATTGCTCCTACACGTGCAGCTGCTCGCCAGTTGGTTTCTCACCGTCACATTACCGTTGATGGTTCTGTTGTCAACATTCCGTCTTACTCTGTTAAGGCTGGTCAGATCGTTGGTGTACGTGAGAAATCAAAGTCTTTGGAGGTCATTGCTGATGCATTGGCTGGATTCAACCACAGCAAGTATCCTTGGATTGAATGGGATCAGACTTCTATGAGCGGTAAGTACTTGCACTTGCCCGAAAGAGCTGACATTCCTGAAAGTATTAAAGAACAGTTGATCGTAGAATTGTATTCTAAATAATAATTGATTTCCATGGCGATATTAGCATTTCAAAAACCCGATAAAGTATTGATGTTGGAGGCGGACAATTTCTACGGTAAGTTTGAGTTTCGTCCGTTGGAACCTGGTTATGGTATTACGATTGGTAATGCTTTGCGCCGTATTCTTTTGTCATCTCTTGAAGGTTTTGCTATCACCTCTATCAAGATTGATGGTGTAGATCATGAATTTGGTACTGTACCGGGCGTTCTTGAAGATGTGACTAACATCATTTTGAATTTGAAGCAGGTTCGCTTCAAGCACATTGTTGATGACATTGAGAATGAAAAAGTAAGTATTACTGTTTCGGGGGCGGAAGTGTTCAAAGCTGGTGATATCGGTAATCATTTGTCTGGATTTGAAGTTTTGAATCCTGATTTGGTTATCTGTCACTACGATCCCAGTGTTAGTTTTCAGATTGAGCTGACGATTAACAAGGGTCGTGGTTATGTACCGGCAGACGAGAATAGAGATCCGAATGCAGATGTACATGTCATTGCTATCGATTCTATTTATACGCCAATTCGTAACGTTAAGTACACCATTGAAAATTTCCGCGTAGAACAGAAGACGGACTACGAGAAATTGGTTCTTGAGATAGCTACTGATGGTTCAATTCATCCGAAGGAGGCCTTGAAGGAGGCAGCCAAGATTTTGATTCACCATTTCATGCTCTTCTCAGATGAGAAGATCGCGATTGAGACAGTTGATAATGACGGTAACGAAGAGTTCGATGAAGAAGTACTTCACATGCGTCAATTGCTCAAGACCAAATTGGCTGATATGGATCTTTCTGTTCGAGCTTTGAATTGCTTGAAGGCTGCAGACGTTGAAACCTTGGGTGAGTTAGTCAAGTTCAATAAGAACGACCTGCTGAAGTTCCGTAACTTTGGTAAGAAGTCTCTCACTGAATTGGATGAATTGCTTGAGAGTTTGAACCTTTCATTCGGTATGGATATCACAAAGTATAAATTAGATAAAGAATAAGTAAAACGATGAGACATAATAAAAAATTCAATCATTTAGGTCGTACAAACACTCACCGTGATGCGATGCTTTCCAACATGGCTTGTTCTTTGATTAAGCACAAACGTATTTTTACGACAACTGCTAAAGCTAAGGAACTTCGTAAGTTTGTAGAACCGTTGATTACAAAGTCAAAGGAGGATACTACTCATTCAAGACGTGTAGTGTTCAGTTCTTTGCAAGATAAATATGCTGTAACTGAGTTGTTCAAGGAAATCTCGCAGAAGATCGCTGATCGTCCGGGTGGTTACACTCGTATCATCAAAACAGGTAATCGTTTGGGTGATAATGCTGCAATGTGTTTCATTGAATTGGTTGACTATGATGAGAACATGATGAAAGACGTCACTAAGAAGACTGCTAAAACTCGTCGTTCTCGTAAGAAGTCAGCTGCTCCTGCTGCGGAAGTTGTTGCTGAAGCACCTGCTACAGAGGAAAAGGCTGCTGAATAATTTTCAACCTTCTATAGTGAAAAGCGACTCAATCTTGAGTCGCTTTTTTTATTTCTACCCGCCTCTGCTTCCCTCTTTTGTAATTTATGTTAATCCCTATGGGTTATTCACATTTTCCCTTGCTACTCTCCTTTTTTGGGGTTACTTTTGCAAAGTCGATATAGCAATTTGACTATCTAATTCGACATATACCTTGATTTAGACACCAAACCTGTCATGTGAAATGTTATAAACGAATTTTACATTGGTCTAAAGAATTGAGAATTTTAAACACATCTAAAAACGGTTCCCTGTGAAGGTCACCGTTTTTTGCTTTCATACCCCTTTTTTTCTTTTGATCCGCAAATTAGTTGTATATTTGTCCTCGTATTTAAACAAATTAATTGGATATATAATGGAAGAAAACAACAAAGCAGCCAATAACGAAATTCAGATCGAATTGTCTGAAGAAATGGCACAAGGTACGTACGCTAATTTAGCGATTATCTCACATTCAGCTTCTGAGTTTATTTTTGATTTCATCCGTGTCGTTCCGGGCACTCCGAAAGCAAAGGTTCAGAGCCGTATTATCATGACTCCCGACAATGCACAACGTCTTCTCTTTGCATTGCAGGACAATATCAAGAAGTTTGGTGAACAGTTGCAAGCTGCCAGTGTAAACAGCAAGACTGCCAACTTTGATGATTTTGCATCACCGAAAGGCGACGCTTAATTGATATTTTTCCGGACGCATTACTTTCTTTTCTGGAAGTTACGTCCGGATATTTTTTCTCCTCCCATTGCCTGGCTTTTGACTTTTTTCTATTCAAAACGTATAATATCGAAATTCTTCTCTACCTTTGTTGTCGAAAAGCGTTTGCTTTTCCGTGTGCTTGTCTAACCACGTATTAAAAACAAGGTTTTATGAAATATCAAAATGCTGCAATGGTTTGCTTGTCCGGTGGGCAAGACTCCACTACCTGCCTGTATTGGGCTAAACAACACTTTCAGACAGTTGAAGCTGTTTGTTTCACCTACGGTCAAAAACATGCATTAGAGGTCGAGAAGGCTCGACAGATCGCCTCAGATGCTCAAGTTCCCTTTCACTTGTTGGATGTCTCTTTGCTAAGCCAATTGGATCCCCGCTGTTCATTGACCAATCAATCCGTCGAAATGGATCAAGAAAAACCGGTAGATTCCTATCCGAATACCTTTGTGCCGGGTCGTAACATGGTTTTCTTGACTTTTGCTGCTATTCTTGCCCGCAGCAAGGGGATTTTTCACTTAGTGACCGGTGTTTCCGAGGCTGATTACAGTGGCTATCCTGATTGCCGGGACACTTTCATCCGATCGCTCAATGTTACACTCAATCTGGCTATGGACGAACAGTTTGTTCTCCATACCCCATTGATGAATCTCGATAAAAGTGAGGTCTGGGAATTGTCCGATCAATTGGGTGTTTTCGATTATGTTCGTACGCATACACTCACCTGCTACAATGGAATACCAGGCGATGGATGTGGACACTGTCCCGCTTGCACATTAAGAAACGAGGGTTTACGAATCTATTTACAACGTAGAAATCATTAACGATATGGACGATCGGAAAAAAGAGGGCGAATTGCATCTTCTGGGGAATACTACAGTCTATCGCCAGGATTATGCGCCCGAAGTATTAGAGGCTTTCACCAACAAGCATCCCGAAAACGATTATTGGGTACGGTTTAACTGTCCTGAGTTCACCAGTCTGTGTCCGATTACGGGCCAGCCTGATTTTGCTACTATCTATATCGATTACATTCCTGATATCAAGATGGTAGAGAGCAAAAGTTTGAAACTCTATCTGTTCAGTTTTCGTAGCCATGGTGCCTTTCATGAAGATTGCGTCAATATTATCATGAAAGACCTGATCCGTTTGATGGATCCCAAGTACATCGAAGTGACAGGTATCTTCACGCCTCGCGGCGGTATCAGTATCTATCCCTATTGCAACTATGGTCGGCCCGGAACGAAATATGCCGAATTAGCGGAGACGCGATTGTTTTCTCATAATATGTCTGTCCGATAATGCATCATTCGTAAAAAACTGTATCTTTGCAACCGAATATTGTTAACATTTTAATAGAATATTGAGCCATGAGTAAGAAATTATTCGTAGTTGCAGCTGCTTTATTGGCCGGTTGCACCATTGCCGTAGCGCAAGACAAAAAGAAACAGGAATTTGTGATGCCGACAGGTTATGCTGGTATTACACATGAGATGTCAGAATTTTATGAGCCGGTTCCTCCCATTGTAACTCCGGGACACGAACTGGCAGGGGGTGGTTTTACAGCTCCATCAGATGCTATCGTGTTGTTTGACGGAAAAGACCTTTCTGCTTGGCAGAGCCCGAAGGGTGGTCCGGCCGAATGGGATGTGAAAGATGGTGTAGTGACCGTCAACAAGAAGAAAGGTGACATTCAGACCAAGCAGAAGTTTGAAAACTTCCAGTTGCACATCGAATGGCGCGTGCCGGAAAACATCACCGGAGAAGGCCAATCTCGAGGTAATAGTGGTGTCTTCCTGCAGGGAATCTATGAGGTACAGGTATTGGATTGCTATAACAATACTACCTATACCAATGGTATGACCGGTAGTATCTACAAGCAGAGCCGTCCGTTGGCCAATGCGATGCGTAAGCCGGGCGAATGGAACGTCTATGACATTATCTACACGGCTCCCACATTCAAGGCTGATGGATCTTATCGTACTCGTCCGATGGTGACAGTTATTCAGAATGGTGTTGTTCTGCAGAATAATACGACCATTTTGGGTACTACGGAATGGATCGGTTTCCCGCAGGAAAAAGCACATGGAGCTGGTCCGATCCTGTTGCAGAGCCATGGTGACCCCAGTGAACCGATTAGCTTCCGTAACATCTGGATTCGTGAATTATAATCGAGAAAGGGTAAAAAGTAAAGGGGATACTGACGGATCAGTATCCCCTTTGACATCTTGAGCTGTGTGGAGCATATCGGACTCGAACCGATCACCTTCAGACTGCCAGTCTGACGCTCTAGCCGGATGAGCTAATGCCCCGTTGACTGTTTTCAGTTGCAAATGTAGTATAACTTTTTTAATATGCAATCATTTCTTCCTTAAAAAGCTGATAAATTTTGTTGTTGGCTTTATAATATGTATATTTGCCATTATCAAATCTTTTCCTCATGATGAACAAACAATCTAAACATGCTTTAGTTGAGGCACCGGGCGGAAAATCCTATCTGGTGCCCTTTGTGTTAATTACCAGTCTATTTCTTCTTTGGGGATTTGCCCATGGTCTGCTGGATGTGTTGAACAAACATTTTCAAGGCGCATTTACCATGAGCAAGGCGGAGAGTGGTCTGGTACAGTTTTCTACCTACATCGCCTATTTCCTGATGGCCTTGCCGGCCGGAGCCTTTATGAAACGTTTTGGCTATCAACGAGGTATTATAGCAGGTCTTTCGCTTTTTGCCATTGGCGCATTTGGCTTTATTCCTGCCGCTTACCTACATTCGGCTACTCCCTTCTTGATTGCTTTGTTCATCATAGCTTGTGGATTATGCATGTTGGAAACCGCTGCCAATCCCTATTCCACGATTTTAGGGCCGGCTGAATCAGCTGCCCGTCGGATCAACCTGTCGCAATCGTTCAATGGACTGGGTTGGATCTTAGGACCGTTGGTAGGAGGTTGGCTGATCTTTGGAGCGGATTCAGCCGATGCCTCTGCTTTGGCACGTCCCTACATTTTGGTAGGTAGTTTGGTGTTGTTGGTAGCATTGCTATTCTTGAAGATACGCTTACCTGAGGTCAAGGCCTCCGCTGAACCTACGTCTGCTGTGGAAGTAGAGCCGTCGGGCGATTCCCTTAGCCGTCATCCGCAATTCATTCGGGCTGTCATTGCACAAGCCTGCTATTGTGCCGCCCAAACCGGTATCTTCAGCTTCTTTATCAACTATGTAACCGAATTGGATCCCTCGATGGATAACTTGTCCGCTTCGCGCATTTTGGCCTTCGGAGGTATGGGGCTCTTCATGATTGGACGACTGTCGGGAAGTTTTGTGATGGATCGGGTAGCTCCACGTCGCCTACTGATGGGCTATGCGTTTGCTTGCATGATCTGTATGGGTTTGGTTGTTGCCTCCATCGGACAAATCTCCCTGTATGCCCTCTACTTCTCCTTCTTCTTCATGTCCATCATGTTCCCTACGATCTTTGCGTTGGGTATCGACCGATTAGGTTCGTTGACCCAAAAGGGATCCTCCTGCATTGTGATGGGAGTTGCCGGAGGCGCATTCAGCCCGATGCTGATGGGTTATCTGGGTGCAGAACAGATGGCGTTGGGCTTCTTGGTGCCTTTGGTGGCCTTCCTCTACATCCTCTATTTTGCTTTCAGCTGTCGGAAATAAGCGGATGATGGTCCCGTTCGTGCTTGCTGTTCGGTCAGAAAACGGCAAGCACGAACGAGAGACTCCTTACTGCATCCGTTCTCTGCGAACCTCATCCACCCCTTTGATTGCATTCAACCGCTCGATGGACTCTTGCAGTTCACGCAAGGAATGAACGGAAAAGTTAATCGTACAATCGACAATCTCATCTGTCGTCACCGTATGAAGGCTATCGATGGAGAGATGCAGCAGATTCGTAATACAATCGACAATATCGATCAGCAGGTGATAACGGTCAATGGCCAGTATGCGTACACGTACAGGATATAAGATGTCCATATCTTCCTGAAAATCTACCGATACAATCGAGTCACCATCTTGTGAAGCCTGTCGGATGGCCGTGTCGCAATTGCGTTTATGAATCGTGACGGTACCGTCTGCCTCCCGGAAACCGATCACCTCATCTCCCGGTAGCGGATGACAATGCGGACAGCGGTTTTTGGGGGCTGTCTTCACATGCTTGAAGTAGTGGATAAGGAATTTCTTGGCCTTGTAAGTCAATACATAATCAACCCAATCCGGCTTGGGCTCTACGGTCGGGTTCACCCCAATCTCCACACAATCGCCATGGTTCAGTTCCGTCTTGACCGAACAAAGCTTGCCATTGATATGGGCATATTGGGCATGTTCACCGATCTGCTTATGAATCTCGAATGCAAAATCCAGAGCCGTCGCATGTTGCGGCAAAATGACTCCCTTACCGTTAGGTGTGAACACCATGATATCTTCGTTATAGAAAGAGGTAACCACACTGTCCATGAATCCCCCTTCGTTACTCTCGGCCAAATCTTTCAGCACCGAGCGGAACTTGTCGATCCAACTGCTTCGGTTGCTTTCCGTACGGTCGGCCACACAACCCATGCGCGAATTGCGCGTCATACGGGCCGAAGAGATGTGCAACTCTTCCCACGATCCCTGTTCGCTCAACAACTTGATGTGGAAACTCTGGTAACCATTCTCTTTGGGTGAGTCGATGTAGTTGATGATACTGCCCGGTTTTTCTTTGAACACATCTGTCAGGATGGAGTAGATCCGGAGGCAGGTTGTCTTTTCCGATTCGTTGGGTTGGTTGGGGAAAATGACGCGGATGATGTGGCGGAAGTCAATGTGTTTGAAGTCACGGCCCTGCTGGCGCATGCGTCGCCAGATGCTGTAGGGCTGTCGGTAGCGGATCTCCGTGCGAACCTCCAAGCCATGTTCAGCCAGTAGGGAGATGATCCGACCGGTAAAGATCTTCAGCGGCTCCTGATTGTCCTGCTGGTCTTGCAAGATCTGCTGTTCGATGCTTTTATACTCCTGAGGACATCGATAGCGAAGGCTCAGGTTCTCCAGTTCTCGACGGATGCCGTTAAATCCCAGGCGGTTCGCCAAGGGAGCATAAAAGTAATCCGTTTCGCCGGCAATCTTCATCTGTTTGTCCGGACGCATACTCTCCAACGTACGCATATTGTGGATCCGGTCAGCCAGTTTCAGCAAGATGGCACGAATGTCGTAATGGACCGAATCGAGCATCTGCTTGTAGTTATCGACCTGTTTGGAAGTCTCGTAGTTGGTCTTTTTCTTCTTGGTGACAACCCCCACCAGGAAGGCCACCTCATCACCGAACTGTTCCCGAATCTCGTCCAGCGTGACGGGAGTATCCTCCACCACATCATGCAGGAAAGCGGCAATGACCGTGTTGGGGCCCAACTGCAACTCCTCCGCAACGATACGCGCCACCGCGACGGGATGGATGATGTAAGGTTCGCCACTCTTACGGGTCTGTCCCTCATGTGCTTTCCGGGCGAATTGAAAAGCAGCCTGGATGCGGGCAACATCTTCCGGTGCCACCCGTTGCGACATGGCCTCAATGATGCTGGCCACACGCTCATTAATGATCTGATCGAAACTATCCATCATGCCGTATTAGTTTATATAGCGTTAACACTATCTCGTTTGTTATACAAAACACAAAAGTAGATAATTTTATTCGTATCTTTGCAACCTCCAAACGCAATTTAATTAGGTAAAATATAGATATGATCACAGTAAACAATCTGGACGTGCAATTTGGCAAGCGAATCCTTTTTCAGGATGTGAATTTGAAGTTTACACCGGGCAACTGCTATGGCATCATTGGTGCGAACGGAGCCGGCAAATCAACCTTCCTTCGGGTCATCAGCAAGCAGCTGGATCCGACCAGAGGAACGGTCTCCTTAGGCCCGGGCGAACGTCTGTCTGTCTTGAGTCAGGACCACTTCGCTTTCGACGAATATACCGTGATGGATACGGTCTTGATGGGACATACGACACTTTGGGAGGTGATGAGCGAGAAGAATGCGCTGTATGCGAAACCCGACTTCAGCGACGAGGATGGTATTCGCGTGTCCGAACTCGAAGAGAAGTTTGCCGAGATGGAGGGGTGGAATGCCGAAAGCGATGCAGCCAGCCTGTTGAGTGGCTTGGGCATTGCCGAAGATCTGCATTACTCCTTGATGAAGGACCTGAGCGGTAAGCAGAAGGTGCGTGTGTTGTTGGCTCGTGCCCTCTTCGGACAACCGGACAACCTGTTGCTCGACGAGCCTACCAACGACCTGGACTTGGAGACCGTGAGCTGGTTGGAGAACTATCTTTCTAATTTTGAACATACGGTTTTGGTCGTCAGTCACGACCGTCACTTCCTTGACTCAGTCTGCACCCATACGGTTGATATCGACTATGGCAAGTTGCAGTTGTTTGCCGGTAACTACAGTTTCTGGTACGAATCCAGCCAGTTGGCATTGCGTCAGCAGCAACAGCAGAACAAGAAGGCCGAGGAGAAGAAGAAGGAGTTGGAAGAGTTCATCCGCCGATTCAGTGCCAATGTGGCCAAGTCTAAACAGACTACCAGCCGCAAGAAGATGTTGGAGAAACTGAACATCGAGGAGATCAAACCCTCCAGCCGTCGTTATCCGGGCATTCTCTTTACACCCAACCGGGAGCCGGGTAACCAGATTCTGGAAGTGAGCGGATTGACTAAGAGCATCGACGGAAAGGTACTGTTCCGTGACCTGAACTTCAACGTCGAGAAGGACGATAAGATCGTTTTCATCAGTCACGACCCGCGTGCCATGACAGCCCTGTTCCAGATCATCAATGGCGAAGAGAAACCCGATGCCGGTACCTACAAGTGGGGACAGACCATCACCACCTCTTACCTGCCGTTGGACAACTCCAGCTATTTCAATTCCGATCTCTCCCTGATCGATTGGTTGACCCAGTTCTCGCCCGACACCAACGAAGTGTTCCTGAAAGGCTTCTTGGGTCGTATGCTCTTCTCCGGTGAGGAGTTGCAGAAACGGGTCAGTGTGCTCTCCGGAGGTGAGAAGATGCGTTGCATGATCTCGCGCATGATGTTGATCGATGCCAACTGCATCATCTTGGATACACCCACCAACCACTTGGATTTGGAATCCATCCAGGCGTTCAACAACACGTTGAAGACCTTCAAGGGCAATCTGTTGTTCTCCAGCCATGACCACGAATTCATCCAGACCGTGGCCAACCGTATCATCGAGCTGACACCCAATGGAATCATCGACAAGATGATGGATTACGACGATTACATTTCGGATCCGGCGATTGCGGAGTTACGTGCAAAACTCTACCAATGAGAAGACGGATCCTCTTTCTAATGTTTTTCTTTATGGCATGGTTGCCGGTTTTTGTTATACAGAAACCGGCATTCCTCTTTTATCACCATGCCTTGGCTGATGGCTGTAGTATCATCGATGGCTTGCGGGTGATGCTCCATGGCTTGAAGTTGGATGCAACCATGGCAGGCTATCTGACCGTTGTTCCTTGGCTGTTGACCCTCATCTCCGTATGGAGACCCGGCCGATGGCTTCGCAAAGCCCTCTTGGGCTATGTGACGGTTGTCGCCTGCCTTGTCGCGGCCATCTTTGCGGTCGATGAGGCCCTCTATGGCTATTGGCGGTTCCGGCTTGATGCCACCCTCTTCTTTTACTTGCAGTCACCGGCCGATGCCATGGCCAGTGTCCCTTGGCGCGATTTCCTGTTGCAAACCGCCACCTTCCTGCTCTATGGAGGAGCCATTATTGCCTTCTTCCGCAGGTGTATCTTGCCCTGGACGCCGGTCGATCCGGTGCGACAAAGCGTTGGAGGCTCCTTGGTCATGCTCCCCTTGGCCGGACTGCTCTTCATCCCCATCCGGGGAGGAGTCACCACCTCTACGGCCAATGTCGGGATGGTCTATTTCAGTTCGAATACCTTCCTGAACCATGCCGCCATCAATCCCGCCTTCAGCCTCTTTACCTCCTTGAGCAAGCAACAGGATTTTGCCTCCCAGTTCGATTTCTTTCCCGAAGCAGAACGGGCGGACATTGTCCAGCCGTTGTTGCCGGATGCTTCGGCTCCCCATGACACCACCTGGACCCTGTTGCATACCCGACGCCCCAATCTGTTGGTGATTCTGTTGGAGAGTTTCTCGGCCAATGTGGTCGGATCCTTGGGCGGTGAACCCGATGTCACCCCCTGTCTGGATCGTCTGGCCGATGAGGGCATCCTGTTTACCCGTTGTTATGCCAATTCGTTCCGGACCGACCGAGGTATAGTAGCTGTCCTGAATGGCTATTGGGCACAACCCACCACCTCCATCATGAAGTATCCGGCCAAGAGCCAGACCTTGCCCTCCATCGCCAAATCCTTGGTGGCGGAAGGATACCGGACCGATATGCTCTATGGAGGTGATATCAACTTCACCAATATGCAAAGCTACTTCTTCAGTTCCGGCTATCAGCAGATCACAGCCGACCGGGATTTCCCCCTGACGAGCCGGTTGAGCAAGTGGGGTGCCAATGACGATGTCACCTTTGCCCATCTCTATGAAACCCTTCGGCAACGGACTGCTTCGGAGCAACCCTGGTTCACCACCTTCTTGACCCTCAGCAGCCATGAACCGTTCGAGGTGCCTTTCCACCGGTGGGAACATTCCTACCTCAATTCCGTGGCCTTTACCGACAGTTGTCTGGGCCATTTCATCGACCGCCTGAAGCAGACCGAGGTATGGAAGGATCTGTTGGTCGTGTTGGTATCGGATCATGGATTCCTCTATCCCGAGGATCTGAAGATGTATGAACCACGTCGCCAGCATATTCCGATGCTCTGGCTCGGTGGGGCTGTCAAAGCACCCAAGCGGGTGGATCGCTTGCTGACGCAAACCGATCTGGCCGCCACCTTGTTGGCACAGATGGAGCTTCCACATGCCGATTTTCCCTTCAGTCATGATGTCTTCAGTACAGTGATCGCTCCCTATGCCTTCTACACCTTTTCGAATGGCTTTGGCTTTATCGACTCGACCGGTGTGTCGGCATTCGACAATGCAGCCGGCATACCTTTGTTGCGTGAACCGGAAAGAGGTAGTGACGAACGTCTGAAAAAAGGGAAGGCCCTCTTACAAACATTGTACGACGATTTGGGCAGTCGTTGAAAAACAGTTACCTTTGTTCCATCAACCTAAATAATAAACAATCTATGCATATCATGACAAGAGAGGTGAGACAATGGCTCTTGAGCCTGATCTTGTGGGTAGCTGCCATTCCTTTGGTAGCCCAACAGAATACCAAGCCCTTTACCATTCCGGAGCTGACCGAATGGCAAGGTTCTACCGGTGTGTTAGTTCCTTCGGGACGGGTCGTGACTTCGGTCAAAACAGCAGAAGCCAAGAATCATGTGGCCCGTTTTGTGGCCGAACAACCGCTTTTGAAGCGCAATCAATCATTGACATTAGCCCGTGGTAAAGCCCGTCCGGGTGATATCGAGTTCCGGATGGTGAACGATCCGACGTTAGGAGAGGAGGGCTATCGCCTGCAGGTGACCGATCGGGTCTTGGTGGAAGCCTCTACGGCACAAGGCCTTTTGTGGGGTACCCGCACCCTGCAGCAACTGCTGGAACAGAGCCATGAATTGCCTTGTGGTACGGCAGTCGATGTGCCGCAATATGCCTGCCGTGGCTTTATGATCGATGTGGGTCGTAAATACATTCCGATGAGCTATTTGAAGGACTTGGTGAAGATCATGTCCTATTATAAGATGAACCTTTTGCAGATCCATCTCAACGACAATGCCTTCAAGCAGTACTTCGGCAACGATTGGGAGAAGACCCCCGGTGCATTCCGCTTGGAGTGCGACACCTATCCCGGACTGACGGCTCGCGATGGCAGCTATACGAAGGCGGAGTTTATCGAATTGCAAAAGCTGGCCGAAGCGTATGGCGTTGAGATTCTGCCGGAGATTGACGTGCCCGCCCATTCGTTGGCCTTCACCCATTACCGGAAGAGCTTAGGCAGTCCAGAATATGGCATGGATCATCTGGATCTCTTCAATCCGGAGACCATCCCGTTTGTCGATGGCCTTTTGAAAGAGTATCTGGAAGGGAAGGAGCCGGTATTCCGGGGACCACGGGTTCATGTCGGTACGGATGAATACTCCAATGCCAAACAGGAGGTGGTCGAGAAGTTCCGTGAGTTCACCAACCACATGATCGAGACGGTCGAGAGCTATGGCAAACAGGCTGTCGTGTGGGGTGCCTTGACCCATGCCAATGGTCAGACCCGCGTGAAGTCGGACAATGTCATCATGGATATTTGGTACAACGGCTATGCTGATCCCGTCGAAATGAAGAAGCAAGGCTATAAACTGATCTGCATTCCCGATGGCTGGATCTACATCGTACCGGCTGCCGGTTACTATTACGACTACCTGAATTGCGAGAAACTGTATCAAAAATGGACACCCGCTATGATCGGCCATGTCAAGTTCGACGAGCAGGATCCCTCCATTTGGGGCGGTATGTTTGCCGTTTGGAACGACCATGCCGGCAATGGCATTTCGGTACGAGACATTCACGATCGGGTTTTCCCGGCCATGCAGACCCTGAGCACCAAGTGCTGGACCGGCCAAAAGACCGCCATCCCATACGCTACTTTTGACCAGCATCGTCGGTTGCTGTCCGAAGCACCGGGCGTGTATGAGTTAGGTCTGCAGCTGACCTCCGGACAGCGGATAGCACCCTTTGGGGCTACACCTCAAGCTGGAGCAGCCTGCTTACCCGAATGGGCAATGCGGAGCCAGTATGGTTTGAGCTATCACCATGCCGTTGAGTTTGAGATCGATTGTGCTGCTGAGGAGAAAGGTACCCTGTTGGCATCCGATGGAGTCACCCGTTTCTACCTGTCCGATCCACGGGACGGCAAGTTGGGCTTCGAACGTGAACACTATCTCAACAGTTTCAAATACAGCCTGCCTACGAGCGGTCGGGTGAAGATCCGCATCGAATGTACGCCGCGGGAGACCCGTTTGCTGGTCGATGGCAAACTGAAAGAGACCTTGGGCCCGCAGACTCTGCACGTCATCACACCAGCCCAACAGGTCGATTACGTATATGGCGATGTGGCCGATCCACGTCCGCAGGTCTATCGCGAAGGGGCCAAGATGTATTATCAACGTACGCTGGCCTTCCCCCTCCAGCAGTTGGGGACCTTCCAGAGCCAGTTGAAATCCTTTACCATAGAGAGGTTACCGGAATGAAAGATTTTGCAGCCATCGATTTTGAGACCGCCAACCAGCACCGGAGCAGTGTCTGTAGTGTAGGCGTTGTGATTGTGCGCAATGGAGAGATTGTCGATAAGTTCTACAGTCTGATCTATCCGAGGCCCGATTTCTTCACCTACTGGACGACCCAGGTCCATGGACTCACCATGCTGGAGGTCGAAGATGCCTTGCCCTTTCCGGATGTCTGGCGGCAGATCGCTCCCAAGATCGAGGGGCTGCCCCTGGTCGCCCACAATAGTCCATTCGATGAAGGCTGCCTGAAAGCGGTCTTTCAAGTTTATCGGATGGACTATCCCGGCTATGAGTTCCACTGCACCTGTCGTGCTTCCCGTCGCCAGTTGGGCAAACGCCTGCCCAACCATCAGCTCCATACCGTAGCCGCCTATTGCGGTTATGACCTGACCCACCATCACCATGCCTTGGCCGATGCCGAGGCATGCGCGATGATCGCTCTGAAGTTGTTGTGATCAGCTGTGACTGGATGCGATATAATCAGGTGTGCTTACTGTACAACGAGCCAATATCCACTCTTGTCACTACCCATTCTTTTTAGCTTGCCAATACTTTTCAGATATGCGATTTCACGTTTTATGGTAGCTTTAGATAATCCCATTTTTGCACACAAACGTTCCTTGCTTAAAGTCTTATCTTCATTGAATATCTGCAGTATCATATTCTGCCTATAGGTCAATTTTACAGGATCATTTACAGGATCATTTACAGGGTCATTTACAGGGTCATTTATTGGGTCACTCTTAGTCTTATTCTCAAAATAAAGAGTCAGTTTCACCTGCATCAGTTCTGGTTGCTCCACTAATTCAGGCTTTATCCAATGCTTTTCGTTCCATGCGTTCAAGATTAGAGGGAAACCTGAACCGAGGTTCTCTCCATAACCAATCATACGGAACATATTCTGCATTTTTTGATTACGAGCCTTTGACTCTCCTCCTTGATATATCTGCTCTATGGGGAGTTTGAGCAATCCGGGATTGGTAAGAACGATGCGGTCATCATACTTCTCTATTCTCAGGATGCCATTGAGCATTAGGTCAGAGTGGATAATCATATTAGTGACAGCTTCTCTCACAGCCTTATGTTGCAAAGTGTCGTCTTTGCGTATGATTCCTTCCATTCGGAATGGTCGAGGCAGGTCAATCGTCAACTTCGGCAATACCATCCGCACGAAGTTATATAGATTATTCTCCCACCTACCATCGTAAGTAAGACGGTCACTATAACGCTGATCTCCTACAAGGTGTGACTTGTCTATGTAATCCATTCGGAGATTGTCAAATCTGTCGCGAATAGGCAATCCCTTGCCAAACATCAGTAATCCAGCCATTGTGAGTCCTTCGATTCTTTCTTTCCGGTCAATGGCATATCCACCTAATTGCATAAGAAACTCTTTATGGTCAAGAGAGTTCCAAACGTGGTCTGGATTATCAGTCTTAAACATGATACGGTAACCCTCCAGGGTAGGAATATCAATGTCATCCATTGTATAGTATTCCAATATCATCCTGTCGTTACCTGCTTCATTGGCATCACGGAGCATCATTTTCAGTTCCTGTTCGGTACAATGATAGTCACCTTCATGATTACGCTTGAATGTCCCACGTGACAGATTGTTGTTGATATATATTGGGCGCATACTGGACTCAGCACGTGGCACGTTGACAGCAACAACAGTTTTGCCTTCAACGTCTATGGCTTGCACATCCTCGTCACGTAGCAGATTTACATTGACCTTCTCCTTGCTGTTGATGGTGTTCCACAAATCCTTGCGTATTTTGTCTGCATCCTCCACGCCCGCGATTTCAAACTACAGAACAGATTTTGCGAATCAAAGAAAACAGATGATTCATTGTTTGCTATTAAATTGATTTTAACCTGAATATTTCATACTCGGCTTAATGATGAAATTTCTTCGGAGGATACACGTTGATATTTCCGTTTCAAGATCAAATCTTGGAAACTACTGGTTGTTTACGTAAATTTCAGCCGTATTATAAGCCCTAAATGGAACATACGGTCACAACTAGTCAATCGCCCGTTGCCGAGCGACACCTGAAAGAACCCGCGAAGACCTTGTTTCAACTGCTGTTTCTGTTACTGTAATAATGAAGCGCATGGACGAGTTCCGCATTCATCGGGTTATGCTTGGCAAAGTCCACACATATCTTGCTCTTGAGTACCCTGATCGAGACGGTGTAGTGCATCAGTTTCTCACGGATCGAGAGGATGGAGGCCTTCTCCAGTCTCGTCCCCCGCAATGCTTTCTCTCGGACAGAGTGCATGAGAATGTATGCTGCGGCATAGATGAAGATACGCAGCCTGTTCGCCAGGAACGTGTGGCAGGAGACCCTGTCTCCGTGCACACCCTCCTTGAACTGTCGTATGAACAGTTCGTCGCGTCCACGTCCGCAGTAGCTCCTCTCGTATAGATCCTGCTTTGTCGTATTCCTGATATTGGTCACGATGAACTTGACGTTGAGTTCGCCCTTCGCGGTGTATTCCGCCTTGACCACGACACGCTGCGGGAGTTGCCATGAGCCTGCCTTGTATTCGAACTCTCCATATGTCCTTACGGGACGCTTGTACAAGTCGAAATCGTGTTTGGCCCGCTGTATTACAGTCTGCGTAACAGGATTGGCCTGCAATACGCTGTTTCTTGCAAGGCCGGTGATAAAGAACACCTTACGGTCATTCAGGGAGGCCCAGTCCATCAGTTCATGGGAACAGAAGTGGCTGTCTCCCCGTACTGTGATGATTGTCTCCGGCCATGCTTCGCACAGGCAGGCTATAAGCCACAGGATGGTGTCTTCAAAGCTTGCGGCCTTGCTCGATCGCCCCGGCTTAAGCAAGGGCAGGATCATCTTGCCCGAATGCCCTTCGAAGACCATCAATGGCATGTAGCAGTAACTGTCATAGTAACCGTTGAAGAGGGTCTGTTCCTGGCATCCGTAGGTATCCACGTTCGTATCGTCGCAGTCCAGAATGATGTGACGAGGGGCATTCCCATTGTAGGACATGATGAACAGGGTGACAAACATCTCCTGTATGCGGACAAGATCCTCGTCAGTGACCATATTCTCAAAGCGGCACATAGTGGCGGAAGAGCATAGCTCCATGTCCAGCCCGGCCTTGTCAACGGTCAGCTTCATCATCGGATCTTTCCGCAGCCGGTCGCAGTCGTTTACATCCTCGTATCTGAGGCAGATCTGGAAAATGCGTGTCATGATGATTTCCGTCAGACTGTGTCGCACGAGAAAGGATGTACGTCTGTCATGTATGCAGCTTGCCAGCCGGGAGGCAAGAGCCAGACGTTCCTCTTCCTGCTGAAGCAACAGAAGACCTCCATGAGATGAAAGGCTCATGGCTTCGGTAGTGACCTCTACCTTGTTTTTATTTACTGCAGAGAAGATAAAATTCTCTGATTTTTCTTGGTTACAAACCGTAAAACTTCTATTTTTGCCCATGCGAGGATTTTTTTTAGTTTTTCACAGTACAAATTTAACACTATCTCTTTGATTACCAAAGAGATAGTGTTAAATTTCCTCGCATTTCTTCTTCTCAGTATGAAATATTCAGGCTAGGGTTGGGTATTGTTTGGAAGGTTGGTCTGATAACGCTCAATCAGGCTTTCCAACTGAGTGATGATGTCATCGTTGGATGAGTGATTGTCCACTTTGAAACAGTAGAAACGCTTTTCCTCAGTATCTCCGTCTGGACTGATTACTGTATAGTTGTTGTGATTATTGGGGTCCATGAGGTAGATATAATCCGTGTGGTACCACTGAAAGGGCATCTGTTGGTACTGGAAGTTGATGTTCCAACCATACAATAACGGGGTGTCGTTGATTTGGGCATCCTCATCCACTTCGATTTCGTCTGTATGGAGGAGGAAATCATCTCGCTTAAAGGCATCCAGGTAGATACCGGTCGAGCTGGGGTAGATGGCTCTGTGGTTACGGCCCTTCCTGATCCATGAGTCGGGCATATGCTCTCTGACATAATCCAATAATCCGGTTTGGGTGAGGAGATACAACGTGTTCGTCGCAAAGTCCTCGGTTGAGCGGATGGCCCATTGATCACTACGTGGTTCCCCAAGTAACAGGTGATGGACAGGGGCTGATAGGCTTGGCGAGAGCAAGTAGTACATCCAAGTATGGGGCTTGTTATTGAATGTCCGATAGTGCCACCATAGACACTTCCAGAATTGGGTGGTCGTGAAATGGCTGAAAAGGGTTTTCAGTAACTCGGCATTGTGGTAGCCTTCATTCATGACGCTATTTTGCTCCTCTTCTTGGATGAAGTATCGTTGTACGTTTGCCCACTTGGCATCGAATTGATTCCAATCTATCTGGCCCTTCTCATTTTGGAACAGGAACCGGATGGCGCCGTGGAAAAAGGCGTATTGCTCTGCTTTTTTGATACGGCTTTCCCATTCGGGATGGTGTTTAATCTGTATGGCCTTGGCGATTTCCTCATTCCATCGGAGGGCCAATACGGATGTGGGTGATTCATCTGTCTCCGCTTCCTCTTTGGTCTGGCTGGCTAAGCTGGTCAGGACATCATGACTGTTCAATACGCTCAGATAAGTAATCGCTTTTCGTAGGTTGGATACGTCACGAATCTCTGGGTTTCCCGTTCGGTCTTCTCCTGATATCAGGTTATAGACTACGCGCATCCATCTATCCAGTGAGGTTTGTTCGCCAGTCCCCTCGTGGAAATATTTGCACAGGGCAAAGAAGATGATTCGTTGCAACTGATTGATTCCGGAAACCTGCTTCTCCCCGTAGGTAGGGATGAAGTCAAAGCCATTCATCCATCTGGGGGAGGGGATTTCACCCTCGAACTTGGCAAAGTTATTCAAGAGGGTCAATAGCTTCTCGAAGCATTCGACGGGTATGGCGCCTTGGGCATATCTATAGGGCTCTAATCCGGTGTATTTCTCAAAGGTCTCCGAGTCATTTGCATTCAAATAGACATAGGAGGGGTTCTTGCTCTCGTCAGAGAGAGATAGTAGATACTTTCCATCTGGCTTTTTGGCCGTGAACAACTCGTTCCAAAAGAATCGGTTGAGAAAGGCAAAGAATATCTCATCGATCTTATGGTCTTCGGAGCGGTTTTTCCAGAAAAGCTCTGTCCACTTGGTATCTATCAGTATGGGTATTCCTTGGCGCTCATCGAGCAATTGTTTCCATCGTTTGTAGCGGTCCGTGTTTTCTTCCGTATCCTTGACCTGATCTCTCAGGTAGCCGATCAGGTCGGCCTTGAGATTCTCAAAGGAGGTGAGTTGCTTGCCTCGGGCGTTCATCTTCACATAAAGGTCGTCGGAAAGGCCAAAATCCTTAAGGGGCTGCTGATAGAAGGCGATGGCATCGGTCTCTGTCAACCGTTGCCAATAGGCTTGGAAGGTTTCTATCCCTGTGTTGGCAAAGAGCTCGTCCAAACCATCGACGATGGGGTTCTCCCGCTGGTCTTTGGTCTGGGTTCCTTGGATCATGCGTAACATGGCGGATATGGTCGGGTCTTGATTCCAAGCGGAATAATACCAGGTGGAGTCTTGGATATAATGCACGACGTCCGTTTTGTCGAACTTCTGAAAATGGGCTGGATCGCAAAGGTGCTGGATGAACTCCCGTGAGGAGATGCGTGTCTCGTATGAGAACTTGCTGAGCACGGGAAAGGCTTCCTCGTAGCTGCCGGCATACAGGGCGATGTACCAATGGAGCAGCCAGAGCGTGGTCAATCGTTGCTGACCGTCCAACGGTTGCAAGGTTCCGTTCTCGACCGTGCCATACACGAAGTCTAACTTGAGCTCTTTTTCCTCGTCTAAGGCTTCCTTGATGCTGATCAGGAAGTGCTTTCGTAAGTTCTCTTTGCCCGCTCTGCCTTGGGCGTAGTCTCGTTGGATAATCGGTATCTCGACCCGATTGTTTTGCAGGAATTGCCAGAAGGTGATTTTATCTGTTGTCATGATCTGTTGTCGCTGATGTTTGAGGTTGAATTAGCTGCTGGATGCAACGGGCGATGTCCGCCTGATAATAGGTGGCATCGGTCAGTGTCCAATAGTTGTTCTCACTAACGGAGGGGGAATAATATTTCAAAAATACATGCTTGGTGCAGGGCGGTACGAAGGAGGACTTGCCCTTGTGGGCATCCACCATCACCAGCCCATCGGACGTGATCTTAGGGATCTGCAAGTTCGCACCCTTATCTTTTCCGATGATGATGCGGCGTTTGGCGGAGAAGATGGCGTTCCCATATCCTCGGTTGGTGGTGGAGTCCAATAGGGTGTAGTTCCAGATGCGATTCTTCTCCTCCGGTGACCAGTCGTTGGCATAGGGGACCAATTTCTTGATATCGGCAAAAATGTCATCTTTCTTTTGCGCACTACTGGTCGTAAAGTATTCCTTGACGAGCGATTGCTGTTCGGGTGACAGACTGAGATAACAGTTGGTCAACCACTCTTTGCGGGTATCTGTGTCGTCCTCTGGATTGGTCGTGTTGGAATTGATGTGCTCCACATCCCATCCCTCCAGTTTGTAGAGGTGAAAGGGAAATTTGTAGCTAACGGATAGACGGTATTTGTCATTCTCCTTTTGCGCTGCGGTGCTGTTGATGACCGTCTGGATGTTGTGGAACAACAAGATCGGCCGACACAAGCGTTTGTCGCTTCCATCCTCTTTAAATTGGTAATCAAGGGGTTTCTTGGTGACGATCTTGTAGATTTGTCCCTTTAACTCTTGGATGAAAGCCGATTTGGTGGATGTACTATCCCATTGCTGGATGAGCTTGTGGACATTGCTACCTTGGTCGATTAAAAAGCCGATGTAATGATAGAGATAGATGTCTTCGTACCACTCCTTGAAGGTGTTGAAATAGTGCTTGACCTGGTTCCAACAGCGATAGACATCGCTATCTCCAAGTTGGAAATAGGTATAGAAATAGCGGAAGGTGCGGTCTTTGTCGTTGCCAATCGTGGCATAAGCGTCTTCTGGGAGGTGTAGGCTATTGTGCGCGCAGATAAGGTCGAACAGGTAGTCGATGCGGGTTGGGTTCGTGTAGCCTGGCTTGTTCAAGAAGAGCCAGAACTCCTCTTTTTGAAGCTGGTACTCGATGGTGTCCCATTCACTGGCGATTTCTTGCTGGCGCAGGGTGATGTCGCTGACTCCTTTCTGTGTGAAATTCTGGCGATTGAGGAGCATTGCTTTGATCAGCTCAGCGTTGGTCAAGGCAATCTTTCCGATGTTCAGTCGGGTAAATACCTTGATCGGATTCTCGTCCACCGATTCGTACCAAATGAAGCGGACATTGTTGGCTTGGTCACGGTTCTCGTTATCCCGATTACAGGTGATAAAGGTCTCCAAGAGCTTGAAGTCAAAATCCCAGTTTTCACCTAACCAGTTTTCTATCGTGGTATAGGCGTTGGAAATATGGTAAAGGTCTATCTCGGAATCATCAGGCTGGGGGTTATTGAAAAAGTCCTCGATCTTGTTGCTCCGCTGGTATTTGAGGGTATACAGCTGCGGAAAGTGCTTTTTGTTGAGCTCTTCCTTCAATGCACGTAAGATAAGATAGATGGTTGTTAGCCTCTGCTGTCCATCGATGACCTCATACCAGGTCCCTTCCCCCAAGTCTTTTTCTTGGGTATCGACCTCGGTCATCTTGCGAACGACTAACGGCTGAAGGCAGTAGAATTGGTAACACTGCGGATTATTCAACTGAAAATCCTTGATGTCATTCAAAAGGTCCATCACCTGCTGCTTGGTCCATCGGTAGCCTCGCTGGTAGTCGGGGATGTAGAAGTTGTATCCTAACAATTCCCGTACTGATTTGAGATCAATGCTATTTTCTGCCATGTCCATTTCTGTGATATATATGATTATTGGTTATTTGTGTTGATCCTTAAATCCGCAACACTATAAAATAAGAATAATATTAAGCACCTGAGCAACAATATGTTGTTCAGGATTTTGTCATGTCGCAAAATTCACTTATCTTAGTGTTGCTCAAAAAATAAAAGAACCAGTAACTGACGTTACAAAGATAGCAATTAAATCAGACTAAATCACTCCTTTCGGCGGAATTTTCTGGGTCATGCAACAATTTGACCGCTCGCTCTCGCAGGTCATTGATTCTACTCTCGGGGTGAGGTGCAAATACTACGGATATCAGTACAGCGAAATCCTGCGCTCGCTCATGTGCATCTACTTTTGCGGACGCTCATGCGTTGAGGACCTCAGCTCACACCTTATAAACCACCTTTCGCTTCACCCAAAGCTCCGCATCTGCAGCGCTGACACCATTCTAAGGGCGATAAGCGAGCTCGCTCAGAGCAACATATCCTACGCTTCGGATGCCGGCAAAATATATGCTTTCAATACGGCCGAAAGGCTCAATGAGTTGATGCTCAACTGCTTGATGGCAACCGGGCAACTCAAGGAAGGCGGGCTGTACGACCTCGACTTTGACCACCAGTTCATCGAGGCGGAAAAGTTCGACTCCAAGCCGACATTCAAGAAATTTCTCGGTTACAGGCCTGGCGTGGCAGTGATTGGCGACACTATTGTGGGCATCGAGAACAGCGACGGTAACACGAATGTGCGCTTTCACCAGAAAGACACGCTGAAAAGGTTCTTCGAAAGGCTTGAGCAGAGAGGGCTTGCAGTCAACCGCTTCAGAGCCGATTGCGGGTCGTGCTCAGAAGATATTGTGAGCGAAGTGGAGAAACACTGCAAGTCGTTCTACATCCGAGCTAACCGCTGCAGCTCGCTCTATGACGACATCTTCGCGCTCCGTGGGTGGAGTAAAGAAGCCATCAACGGAATCGACTTTGAGCTGAACTCAATCCTCGTCGAGAAGTGGAAGGGCAAGGCTTACAGGCTTGTAATCCAGAGACAGAAGCGATTGGACGGCGACCTCGACCTTTGGGAGGGCCAATACACATACCGCTGCATATTGACCAACGACTACACTTCGAGCGCACGGGATGTCGTGGAATTCTACAACCTCCGAGGCGGCAAAGAACGGATATTCGACGACATGAGCAACGGGTTTGGGTGGAACAGGCTGCCAAAATCTTTCATGGCCGAAAACACCGCATTCCTTCTGCTGACTGCATTGATACGCAATTTCTACAAAGGCATAATGGCAAAAATTGATGTCAAAGATTTTGGGCTCAAGGCTACGAGCCGCATTAAGGCTTTTGTGTTCAAGTTCATATCGGTGCCGGCCAAGTGGGTCAAGACCGCAAGGCAACACGTGCTCAATGTCTGTACCGACAATCGTGCCTACGCCGGACTATTCCCGGAAGCCTATGGCTGATGCTACAGATTTGAGGGTCATCAACAGCGTATTGCCTCAAGCCGCATCGTGGGGTAAGGGGTAACTGTGCACATCTGCGGCGATTTGAAGCTCAATTCCCGCCATCGGCATAACTAATCTGATCAAATCCCAACCCATTAAGCCGCAACAAACGAAGTTGCGGATTTGAGGTTTATCTTATAATTTCCCATTACAATAACTCATATCTGTTAATTCACACCATCCTGCATCTTTGATTTCTCTAAGAAACAGTCTGGCACACATTTCTGCATCATCTCCAGTACGGTGGTGCTTACCTTCCGGTATATCAAACTGTTCGCAAAGATAGCCAAGTGAATTGCATCCAAAGTCATAATTATGACGAGCTGCACGAAGTGAGCAATAGTAGTCTACTTCGGGAGTATCAAGATTATAGAACTCCAAGGACTTGCGAATACAAGAAATATCGAATGCCGCATTGTGTGCAACAAGTACTGGTGTGTCAGTAAGATATTCAAGTATCTCAGTCCATACCTCCGGGAACTGTGGAGCATTCTCCGTATCTTCAGGATGAATACCATGGATTTGTATGTTCCAGTAGGAATACGCATTGTCTTCAGGACGTATCAACCACGATTTGGTTTCTACGACCTTGCCATCTTTAACAACGCAGATTCCGGCTTCACATATTGAAGCTCGTTTACCTGTAGCTGTCTCAAAGTCTATTGCTATGAAATCTAATCCTTCCATTGTTAATCTTTATAATATGATGTCAAGGTTTTAGCAAGGTTGCGCATCTGGTCGCGAAGTTTCTTTGGCTCCAAGATTTCAACCTGATCGCCTTGTTGCATTATCAGCTGCATGAAATCATAAGTCAGCTTCACGTCATATGAGAACGTCGTTGATTCCTCATCGCTTTGAAGTTCCTTCTGGGACTCATGCAGTGGCAATGTCCTGAGATAGTCAGGAGCGTTCCAATATGCTCTGAGAACTACGTGCTCTATAGGGTCATCACTCGGTATGATGCCTGTACAACCTTTGTAGAATTTCTTCATGTCGAAGTTCTTTTTCATCACGAAGGTCTTGTCAAGTATAGAGGCATCAGAGACTCGGTCTAATCCGTAAGCACGTATCTCCTTGCGAGGAGAATAACCTTCTTCTCCCTTGTGTTTCTTGTTGAGCCAAACGTAATATGGATTATTGGCTATGATATACCAGCGTCGTTTCACCACTTTAAGACAATACGGTTCTATCTCAAATGTGTTAGCATAATCCTTTCCGAAGCCTTGATGTGTTATTTCTACAACCTTGTTTTCACGTATAGCTTGCATGAATAGGGTTAGCCATGTATTGCCAGAAGGTATTTCCTCAAACTCTACGCGGTCTTTCAGTTTGCTGTCTGCCTGTATCTGATTAAGTGTAGCATAGGAGTCTATCAGCCAACTGCGAAAATTATCACCCTCCAGTTCACGAGGGTTCATTATATGATACTTGTACCCCTTAACATCAGGGTCAAGTTCTATGATGATGTTGAATATGTCTTGTATAGCCTTACGATGATTGTGGAATGTGCGCAGGGGAAGGTCGTCGCCATCCCCATAGCTCAATCCACTCTGTTGCCACTTATCATTGATTTCCTTGTAGGAAAGATGTTTGTAGTGACGTAGTGTATCTACAAGCCATACGTATCGTCCGAATTGGTTTGCTGGCATAATTATGGGTTTTTACGTTTGCAAAAATATATATAACCTATGTAATAAAACGGCATATCTTTGATTTTATTGTGTAATTCAGTGGGGTTATTGCAGGAAAGTTATAAATTGTCATTCATTGTTGACCTTTCATTCCGATACCCAATAGTAATTGAGATAAAAGGTTCTTATTTTTTTGAATCTACTATAATTCTTGCCAGTTGTATCACATATTCAAAACGAGAATTGTATTTACATATCATTCCGTCATATTCTTCAGGAGAACCATAATTTGAAAAAAACTCAGAGAGTTCTTTTCCTGCGGTGTCTGCGTCGCAATTTTTAATGTACTCGCTGATTAAGTATTCCTCCAATTCATGAATATAGTAAAACTCAGGGCATCCGTTTAAGTAATCAAATATAGGTTCATAGACTTCCTCTTCGAACTCTGTACAGCATTGGTAATAGCATCTCTCGCCACACAATTCAGCCTCATAACATTTATACTCGACTTTGAAAGGGGTCCATAGTTCGTACTCATCTGTCACAACATTGAGAGCGACAAAAGGTTCATCTCCTTCCCCGAAGACTACATCATCCTTATAAGCGACTATCTCGTACATCATACGATAATCAAGGAAAATTTCACCCTTATCCGTTGTAATACGGAATCCGTTCTCACCCTTATTAATTTCTTTAATCATAATATAAGTCTGTATTATTTCTTTTTAAGTTTGAAGCGATAATTATCACCTTCATTTCTGCTGTTCCATAACTCTCTTCAAGTCCCCATCTCAACTGGGTTACTGGTGTGAACAACTGAACAAATGTGTTGATGGCTTCATTCTCGCTCATCAGCATAGGTTCCTGTTTGGGGCTACTAAAGTAAATCACAACGTTGCTTGCAGAAAAAAAGTCATAACCTTTTGCTACGAAACAAGTATGCAGTACCGCATCCTCGATAGCATCGGCACAGCGATTGCGCCCTGTTGCTTTGCCATGAAGAACAATGGCATTATCTGCGCCTTCCAATACCTCTTTTATATCAGAAGTATCTATTGGAATGATGGCATCTCGGAGATAGAATAT